>NZ_CP017715.1:3600000-3900000 GCF_001854125.1 Marinobacter salinus | reverse complement strand
CCGGGGACAACATTCCCGCCGGAGGTATCAGCATTCTGCTCAGCCACACCCCTGAAATATGGCGCGAAGCGGCCCACGCCGGCTACGACATTTTTCTCTGCGGCCATACCCACGGCGGGCAAATCTGCCTGCCCGGCGGCATTCCCGTTACGCTGGACTCGGACTGCCCGCGCAACCTTGGCCGGGGTTACTGGCGAGTCAATGGCATGCACGGCTATACCTCGCCGGGCTCGGGCACATCTGTGATTAATGTCAGGCTCAACTGCCCTCCAGAAGTCACCATACACACCCTGACCCGCGGACCGGCGTAATCTTCGCGGCGGTTAATGAGGCTGACGCCGGATGCCAAGGCGATACAGTAATGGGGAGAAAAAAATGTTCGACAGGGTGAAGAAGACAACAATCAGAACCGAAGGTCCCCACCCCACACCCAGCCAGAATACCGCCATAACCATGGGCAGAGCCGCCTCCGGAACCTGATCCAGGACCAGGGCCCTGGAGCTTGATTGAAGCCCGAGGCGGCGCTTGGTGAAGCTGCTGATGAGGTCACCCAGCAAGCCCAGCAACCCGAACAAAAACCCGAAAATGAAACCCAGGCCGGTGATCAGCGAAAACAGGGCACAGCTTAGCGAGCCAGACACCAGTCCCCGCCATGTTTTACTGGCGCCCAGTATCGGACGGCCATCTTTCCATAGCCGACCGCCATCAACCGGCTCGCCCCAATGGCCTTTGAGCACGCGCGAGGCGACCACCGGAGCACCGTTGGCCAGCACCAGCATTACGAACAACTCCAGGTATATCAGCAAGTGCCGCGCCTCCTGTGCAACAGTACCGCATCTGTCCGGTTGCCACTCAAAGAGCTCAGGCGAGCCCACCACGAGTCAGCTTCAGAGGGTCCATCAGCTCTTCCAGCCGCTTCCGGCTGAGACCACTTCGCTCCTCCGCCACGTCAATCACCGGCCGACCGGTGCGATAGGCTTCCTTGGCGATATCCGCCGCGAGGCTGTAGCCAATCTCCGGATTCAGCGCAGTAACCAGCACCGGATTGCGACCAACGCCGGCATCAAGGGTCTCGGTATTTACCGTGAAATCCCGGATTGCCTTGTCAGCCAACATGTTCGACGCGTTACTGAGCAGATCTGTCATATCGATCAGGTTACTGCCAACAAGAGGCAACATAACGTTAAGCTGGAAATTGCCGGACTGGCCGGCGATTGCCACAGCACTGTCAAGGCCCATCACCTGGGCACCCACCATGGCCACAGATTCCGGAATAACCGGGTTGACCTTACCGGGCATGATACTGCTACCAGGCTGCAACGCTGGCAGGCTTATTTCCGCAAGGCCATGGATAGGGCCACTATTCATCCAGCGCAAATCGTTGGCAATCTTCGTAAGCACGATCGCCACACCCCTGAGTTGGGCAGACAGCGCAACCGGGCCGTCCACCGCGCTCTGGCCCACAAACTTGTGCTCCAGTGAGGAGAACGGATAGCCGGTGTTCGACTTAAGAAACCGGATAAACTGGTCGGCGAACTCCGGTGCGGCATTCACCCCGGTGCCAACCGCCGTTCCACCCTGAGGCACGGCGAGCAGTTCATCGACCGCCGCTTCAACCCGCTTTTCCACCGCCACCAACTGCTCCCGCCACGTCCTGAGCTCCTGGCCCAATGTCACCGGCATGGCATCCATCAAATGGGTTCGCCCGGTCTTCACCTGCTCCGAAAAAATGGCCTCACGCTCGTAGATAACGCCTCGGAGGTGTGTCAGCGCAGGAATCAATTGTTGCTTGGTGGCTATCACCGAACTGACATGAATCGCTGTGGGAATCACATCATTGGAGCTTTGACTCATGTTGACATGATCGTTGGGGTGCACCTCGGCACCGTGCTTGCGGGCGATTGCCGAAATGACTTCGTTGGCGTTCATATTGGTACTGGTGCCGGAACCGGTCTGATACCGGTCTACCGGAAACTGATCAACGTATTCGCCGTTAATCAACGTCCGACAGGCATCGACAATCGCGTCCCGGCGCTCATTATCGAGCAATCCAAGACTGGTGTTGGCCTCGGCTGCAGCCTGTTTGACATGAGCCACTGCGGCAATGAACGCTTTGGGCACAGGCTGCCCGCTAACCGGGAAATTTTCGACGGCCCGCTGGGTCTGGGCACCCCAGAGCGCATCTGCAGGAACGCGAACCTCACCAAGGCTGTCTTTTTCCGTTCTGTATTCGCTCATGCTCCCTCCTGTCTGTGCGCATATCGGGTCGTCTGCGTGTACAGAACGGTCCGGGCTTTGTATCAGCCACCGTTCTGTGATCTGAGCCGGACATGATCACAAACCCCGGTCACCTGTTCAAAGTTGAGAATCAGGGTATGGACCGTATTGGTGTAGGTATCGTGCAGGTGAAACTTGAAGCGATGCTGTTTCTCCCCCTGGAGATAGGCATCGTATTCGCGCACAAGTTCCCGCACATCCCCGCCCTCATCCTTGCTCCAGGTCGCATTGAAAGGACCGAGCACAGCGCCGCCGGCAAGGCAGATGGTAACTTCATGATTGGTGAGACCGCTTTCGTGAGCATTCATAGCAGTAACCTCATCCTGTGGTGGTCGTTCAGGATAAGTGTAGACGGTTACATCGAAATCGCAGGTGGGAGAAAGTGTTATCCGGGGCTGGACAAGAGGCTTGTGAGCAATGCCCGCAACCGGTTCGGTTTGACCGGTTTGTTCAGAATCGGGAGGTTTTGGGTACGCATCAGCTGCCGGGTCTCATCGCTGCGATCGGCGGTAATCACCGCGGCCGGAATATCGAGCCCGAGTGCACGACGCACTGCGTGAATGGCCTCACAGCCAGTCAGGTCGTTGTCGAGGTGATAGTCGGCCAGAATGACCGAGGGCGCCTCATCCGCGCTAAGCCGATCCAGTATGGCCAACGCCTCAGATTCAGCGGCGGCGGTCAGTACCGAACAACCCCAGCGTTGCAGCAGCAGGTTCATACTCTCAAGGACGGCAGGCTCGTTATCAATGACCAGCACCCGCGCACCCTCAAGTCCTCCGTTAAACGCGTCGAACCCCTGTGGCTTTGACGGAACCGCGTGCGTGGCTGCCTGTTCCAGGGGCAGGCTGACCACAAACCGGGAGCCCTGTCCCGGCCGTGACGTCACATCTACCTGGTATCCGAGCACTCTGGCCATTCGTTCAACAATGGCCAGTCCCAGGCCGACGCCCTGACGGCCCCCGGTACCCTGTGGCAACAACTGATGAAATTCAGTAAAGATATCTCTCAGCTTGTTGGACTCAATACCCACTCCGGTGTCCCAGATCTCGATCCGGAGCTGGTCACCGCGGATTCGAAGAGCCAACAACACACCGCCAGCCCGGGTATAGCGGAAGGCGTTGCTAAGCAGGTTACGGACGATGCGAATAAGCATGCGGTGGTCGGTTCTTACCAGTGCCGGCCGGGTGTGGACCCGGAAATCCAGGCCGGCGTTGGTGGCCACAGCATCGAACTCCTCGCCAAGGCCTTTCAGGAGTTCTGCCAGATCCGTGAATGTCAGGTCCGGCTGCATGGCTTGCTGATCAAGCTTGGAGATATCCAGCAGATCCGCCAGCAGATCCTCCGCCCCCTCAAGGGCCCGGTGCACCTGGTGTACCATCCGGCTTTCCTGCTCAGGCAGGTGGCTGTCCTGTAATGCAGAGATCATCAGACGGGCCGCGTTCAGGGGCTGTAGCAGGTCGTGGCTGGCAGCAGCCAGGTATTTATCTTTGCTGCGATTGGCATCCTGCGCCAATTCCATGGCCAGAACGAGTTCACGCTCCACCTTTTCCCGTTCTTCAATCTGATATCGCAGGCCGACGTTGGCATTCTGCAAAGCCTCGGTTCGTTCCTCCACCCTGTGCTCAAGATCGAGGTTGAGCTGCTCCAGTTTATGACGCGCCTGAACACGCTCGGTGATGTCCGCCACAAAGGCTTCCACCACTTCCGGACCGAGATCGGGCCGCCGCAACAGTGTAATCGCCACATAAACAGGCGTCTGGTCCGCCCGCCGCAACCGGGTTTCCCGGGCGCTGAGGCTGCCGTTGTCGAGCAATTCCTGACGCACGGCATCAAACTCGGCGGCACTGCAAAACAGCTGCTCGCGCAGCCGGATTACCCGGCGCTTAAGGTCGTCCGCATTTTCGTATCCGCATATCCGGGCCATGGCCTGGTTGCAGGCGACGAAACCACCGCGCAGATTTGCCTGAAAGATGCCGTGAAGGGCGTTCTCAAACAGCCATTTATATCGGTTGCGCTCCTGTTCCAGCTCGTCAATCCGCTCCTGGAGGGCCGGATAATAGTTCTTGCGGACGGACTGGCTTCCCAGACCAAGCAGATCGCCAATTCCATAGCCACTGTCCTGCGGGTCAGAGGGCTTCTTCATAGACGACCTGGACATCCCGCAACGACGACTTGCGCGGGTTGGTGAGAATGCACGGGTCTTGCAGAGCAAACCCCGACAGATAGGGTATGTCCGACACGGTTACGCCCAGTTGCGCAAGCCTGGCTTCCAGACCCACTTTTTTCTTCAGATCGATAATCCGGCCCATCAGGCGCTTCTTGATCTCGGCTTTACCCATGCCGCGGGTATCAATATCCATGGCTTCAGCCACTCTGCGGAAACGATCCTCGGCTGAGTCAAAGTTATAAGCCACCACGTGCTCCAGCAGCAAGGCGTTGCACAGGCCATGGGGCAGATCCAGGAAACCGCCCAGACTGTGGGACATAGCATGCACCGCGCCGAGAATCGCATTGGAAAAGGCCAGCCCCGCCTGCATTGACGCCAGCATGATCTGCTCCCTCAGGAACGGATCTGCGGTATTGCTCACCAGTGGCTCAAGATGACGATTGATAAGCCGGATCGCTTCCAGTGCATGGGTATCGGTGAGCGGACCACTGCCGGTGGAAACAAACGCCTCAATGGCGTGAACCAGGGCATCCACGCCGGTGCAGGCGGTCAGGTAGGCATCCATGGTTTCCGTTACTTCCGGGTCAATCAGGGAGACGTCCGGAACCACCGCCTTGCTGATAATGGAAAACTTGAACCGGCGGTCAGGGTCGGAAATGATCGCAAACTGGGAAACATCAGCCGAGGTGCCTGCCGTGGTTGGAATCAGGATGAGGGGTGGCGGCGGATTGGTGATGGTGTCCACTCCCTCAAATTCCAGAATATTCCGCCCGTGGGTTGCGACAATTCCGATACCCTTGGCGCAATCCATGGGGCTGCCGCCACCAATGGCCACAATGACGTCGCATTCACTGGCCCGGTAGAGCTCGGCACCGGTCATCACCTCCTCCACCTTGGGGTTCGGCGAGACACCGGTAAACACCGTCGAGCGGATTCCCGCTTCGGTTAACAGGGTAACAATCTGATTAACCCAGCCAGCAGCCGCCACGCCCGGGTCCGATACCAGAAGCACATGGCGGGCGCCGAAATTGCTGGCAAAATTGGCGACCGACTTGCGGGAACCGGCGCCAAACACAATTTCGGGCGAAACAAACTTGCGCAGTGAGGAAATGTCGTGGCTCATCGGGGTGTACTCGACAGTTTGTTTTTATAGGAATACCCGAGAGTCTAACTCAAGTGTTCAGCGTGATCATCGGCCTTTAGGCTATGTTTTCGGTAAAAACTGAACAACCATTCGAGCACGCCCGCCTGGTTGGCCTGCTGGCGAAAGCCATGACCTTCTTCCTCGAACCAATGCAGTTGCGGAAATCCGCCCGCGGCCTTGATCGCAGAGACCATAGCCCGGGTCTGCTCCGGCACCACCACCTGATCCCGCCCGCCCTGAAAAAAGATTACGGGGGCAGAAATAGCTGCGGCACGATTCAACGGCGTACGTTCGTGCCAGCGGTCAGGGAAGGCTGCCGGTGAACCGAGCAACCAATCCAGATAGCCGGATTCGAAGCGGTGAGTCATGGCGCGCAACCTTAACGGGTCGGTGACACCGAAGAGGCTGGCACCTCCGGCAAAACGGTCACTCTGGATCATTGCCATGAGTGCGGTGTAGCCACCGGAACTGCGCCCCTGAATAAACACCTTCTCCCGGCTGGCAAGGCCATGGCCGGAAAGGTGATCAGCGGCACGCTCCATGTCTTCCACGTCCGCCTCACCCCAACGGCCGGCCAGTGCCATCCGGTAAGCCCGGCCAAACCCGCTGCTGCCCCGATAATTCACCTCGGCAACAGCAAAGCCCCGCTGGCACCAGAACTGGACCTGTGGGTTGAATACCGGATACGCAGCGGATGTCGGCCCCCCGTGGGCAATAAGAATCAACGCAGGTGGCGCATCGCCCGGCGTCTTCTGACAGTAGAAAAAACCGGATACCGGAAACTCCACTGCCTCATCGGACGGGATCTCGAACCGAAGGGGCTGCACGACACTCCGGCTTGACCAGGGCGGCTCGCCTCCGGCCAGAACGTTTACCTCTCCGGTTTCGGGATGGATCTGTAGCACAGCGTCCATCGTGTTAGCGGAACGTGCTATGCAGTAGATGCATTCCCCATACGTCTGGAGGCAACGAAAGTCACCGTATGCCCGTGCCAGACGAACCGGCTCACGCGCGCCCGGTTGCCTGAGCCAAAGTTCACCACCGCCCTGGCTGTACCTGACCCGCAGCCAGCCACCCCCAGGAAAATGGCAGTGATGGTGCTCCCCCAATTGCCATGGTGCACTGGCATGATCAAGATCGGGCGCTTCCCCCTTCAGCCAGACGCCGATGCCGTGATGGGCTACGAAACGAAAGGGCTGCCACCAGCCGTCGTGGTCCGACAGCACCCACAAATCGTCGCCGTCAAACACCGGCTGCTGGATACTGCCATCAATGGGTGCTGACCACGCCCGGGCATCGCCAAGAACTCCCTGTTCATCCAGCGCAGCGGTCCAGAGCGTGGACCGGATCCAGGGCATGTCCGGCAATTGCCAGGAAATCCAGGCAATTTGCCGGCCGTCGGAGGAAAGTACCGGAGCACCATAAAAGTCTTCGCCCTGATGCAGAAGCTCCAGACAGCCCTGATTATCAACCGCAACCAACTGCTGCCCGGCTGCTGTTTCACGCACTGCCAGAACGCGCTGACGCGCGGTATCGGCGACTAACCCGCCAAAGCAGTCCGGGCCACTGCCTGCCAGCACCTGGCTCTTGTGACTGGCCAGGTCAAGGCGAACAATCTGTTGCTCCTCAGACACGGCATACAGGCAATCGCTGCCAGCACAAAGTGCTCCGCCTCCATACCCGTTAACCCGGCTGCGAATGGCCAGGGACTGGTCAAGCGGTCGGCAGGAGCCTCCGGCATCCAGTGCGGTAATAACGGTCCCGCCAACGCTCGGCTCAAAAGTCAGCCAGAACACACCCCGCTCCGATACCGAAAGATCCCCGAACTGCCGAAGCGACGATGCAGCGTCCCAGGCAGACAAACAGGGCGCAGAGTCGCCCGAAGTCAGAGAGGCCGGGACCTGGTCAGCCCCGGAAGAATAGCCGTGAGTTGTTCGCATTTCGGAAGGTCAGCTCTTCAATGCCCGCCGTGGCATGGTCCGCGGCCCTCCTGGCCGCAAGAATCCGATCATGATGCGGAGATTTGCTGCACACCGGGTCGGCGTTATCCGCGTTGCCTGTCAACAGGTAAGCCTGGCAACGGCAACCGCCAAAGTCTTTGCCCTTCTCATCACATGAGCGGCAGGGTTCCGGCATCCAGCTGTCGCCGCGGTAGTGATTAAAGCCGGGGCTGTCATACCAGATGCTCCTGAGTTCCATATCGCGGACGTTGGGGAACTCGATAGGCAGCAGACGGGCACTGTGGCATGGCAATGCAGTTCCATCCGGTGCCACGGTCAGGAACAGGCTGCCCCACCCGTTCATGCACGCCTTGGGGCGTTCCTCATAATAATCAGGGGTCACGAAAATCAGCTTCATCAGCGACCCGTCAGCCTCGAGTCGACGCCGATAGTCGTTCACCTCTGCCTCAGCCTTTTCGAGCTGGGCTTTAGAGGGCATCAGGCCCTCCCGGTTCTCGAAGGCCCAGCCGTAGTACTGACAGGTAGCCAGCTCGACATAGTCGGCCCCCAACCGGTCACACAGACTGATGATGTCGTTCATCTGGTGGATGTTGTGCCGATGAATAACGAAATTGAGCACCATGGGGTAGCCCGCTTCCTTGACGGCCCGGGCCATGGCCAACTTCTGGTCAAATGCCTTTCGCGAACCCGCCACCGCGTTATTGAGCTCAGGATCAGAGGCCTGAAAACTGACCTGAATATGGTCCAGTCCGGCTTCCGCGAACGCTTCGACTTTGGCCTCGGTCAACCCGAGACCAGAGGTAATCAGGTTGGTGTAATAACCCAGGTGGCGCGCTTCCGAGATCAATTCCGGCAAATCCTGGCGCACCAGCGGTTCGCCTCCGGAAAAGCCCAGCTGCGCAGCCCCCATCGCCCGCCCCTGACGCAGCACACTTACCCACTCTTCGGTGGTTAACTCACTCTCAGTCTGGGCAAAGTCCAGCGGGTTTGAGCAGTAGGGGCACTGCAACGGGCAGCGATAGGTCAGCTCCGCCAGCAGCCAGAGTGGCGGACCAACAGACGGTGGCATTTGCGGCGCGGCGGGTGCAGTCATGTCAGTTCGATCCAGTGTTGCTTCTCGGCATCCTGCAGGAAATCAGCCACATCCTGGCCAAGTGAACCTGCATCCGGGAATTTCTGCTCCAGTGATGAAACGATATCTGCGACGCTGCGCTGACCATCCACTTCATTGAGAATAGCGCCAGCACTACCGTTAAGCTTCACCATGCCTTCCGGATAGAGCACGACATAAGACTCCTGTGCTGGCTCCCATTGGAATCTGAAACCGCGGCGAAATCGCGGGGTCCTCGCCATCATGCTCTCCATTTACAGCCCCCGATGCCAGACTTGCTGGTCAGTGACGGTATGGAACGGCGGCGTCTTATGCATGTAAGCCATGGTCAGGGCATCGAGCATGGACCACAGGATGTCCAGTTTGAATTGCAGTATGTCCTGTGCCCGCGCCTGCTGAGCCGCTGTGGTGAAATGATCCAGGGTAATAGACAGACCGTGCTCCACATCCCGCCGGGCCTCGGACAAACGTTTGCGGAAATAACTGTAACCACCCTCATCGATCCAGGGGTAGTGCTGGGGCCAGCTGTCCAGTCGGGACTGGTGAATCTCCGGGGCAAACAACTCGGTCAATGACGAACAGGCGGCTTCCTGCCAAGTGGCCCTGCGGGCAAAATTCAGGTAGGCATCCACGGCAAACCGGACACCCGGCAGCACGTGGCGCTGGTCAATGACTTCTTCCCGGGTAAGGCCAACGGCTTCAGCCAGGCTCAGCCAGGCTTCGATTCCACCGGCATCGCCGTCATGGCCATCGTGATCCAGAATCCGCTGCAACCACATCCGGCGCACGCTGGCGTCGGGACAGTTGGCCATAATCGCAGCATCTTTCTGGGGTATCCTGATCTGGTAATAGTACCGGTTCGCGACCCAGCCGCGGATCTGTTCCGGCGTACACTGCCCCCCGTACATGGCTTTATGATACGGGTGGTGAATGTGATAGAAACGGCCCTTGTCCCGCAGGGCCTGCTCAAAGTCCTGACGGTTCATGGCGGTATTGGCAATGGCGTTCATAGCGGCCCCGACAAGTCTATGTGCATTCCGTCCCAGGACACCTCGATACCATGCCGGGTCAGCTCGGCACGCTCGGGAGAGTCTTCGTTCAGGATCGGATTGGTGTTGTTGATATGGATGAGAATCTTGCGACCGGCACCCATGGAATCCAGCACGTCGATCATGCCGCCCGGGCCGCTCTGAGCCAGATGCCCCATCGCCTGCCCCGTCTTGGTCCCCACTTCCTGGCGAATCATTTCATCGTCATGCCAGACGGTACCGTCGACCAGCAACACATCCGCTTTTCTCATCCAGTCCAGAATGCGCTCGTCGGGCTCACCCAGGCCCGGCGCGTATAGCACCTTCTGTCCGGTACGGGTATCTTCCAGGAAAATGCCAATGTTGTCCCCCGGATGGGGGTTATCCCGACGGGGCGAATAGGGCGGTGCATTGCTCAGGAGCGGAATGGCGGTCAGCCGGATCGACGGCGCGCATGGTATAGCAAATGGCGTTTGCTCGGACGCTTCAATCGGCCGCCAGTTCAGGCCACCGTTCCAGTGTTTCAGCATGGTGAAAAGCGGAAAGCCGCCACTCAGGTCTTCATGAACCTGTTCGGTGCACCACACATCCATGGGCAGTCCTTCCCGCAGGGATAACAACCCCGTGGTGTGGTCCACCTGACTGTCCATCAGCAGGATGGCATCAATCCCCGTGTCGCGCAGAGTGCGTGCTGGCTGCATCGCTGCAAAAGAAGCCAGCTGGGCACGGATGTCCGGGGACGCATTAAACAGAATCCAGTGTTCACCATCCTCACTAACGGCAATCGAGGACTGGGTGCGAGCGCGGGCGTTGAGGGTCCCGCTACGGAAACCGTCGCAGTTGGTGCAGTTGCAATTCCACTGGGGGAAGCCACCGCCGGCAGCGGAGCCGAGGACGTGAATCTGCATTGGAAGAACTCCGAAAAAAAACGGCCAGCGAAAGTGCGCTGGCCGTCCG
Source organism: Marinobacter salinus (assembly GCF_001854125.1). Lineage (NCBI taxonomy): Bacteria > Pseudomonadati > Pseudomonadota > Gammaproteobacteria > Pseudomonadales > Marinobacteraceae > Marinobacter > Marinobacter salinus. The sequence continues at coordinate 3,889,355 of NZ_CP017715.1, read as the reverse complement.
GTTTGCTCAGCGGTTGGCGAAGTACATAGTTACTTCAAAACCGATCCGCAGGTCTTCGTAGGCTGGTTTGGTCCACATAATGCTCACCTCTTGTCGTCGTTGTTAGGCATTGATGGTGCATTATCAGTCTAGCTGATAACTCAGCTTTCATCGTATCGATGGTCACCAGAACCCAAAATGCTACTTTGGCACTGTTTTTCGGGGTCCTAAAGACCGAGACCACAGGAGGTCCGGTTTCGTTCCCTGCACACAGAAAAAAAGGCCCTGGGAAGGACCTGAAGAGAGTGACAGAAAACCCAGAGGCTCCCGCAGGAGCGCCCCCGGCCAGACACCGGGGGAACGAAGGCGCACATCCACTGTGCTGACTCACATCCGGGCCCGTGTGGATGGGCCCGCTTGCCGCTTTTCCGATCAGAAGAAACCCAGCGGATTGGTGTCATAGCTGATCAGCATGCACTTGGTTTGCTGGTAATGCTCCAGAGCCATCTTGTGGGTCTCGCGACCAACGCCGGACTTCTTATAGCCACCGAAGGCGGCGTGCGCCGGGTAGGCATGGTAGCAGTTCATCCAGACCCGTCCGGCCTGGATATTGCGGCCCATCCGATAGGCAAGGTTGGTGTCACGAGTCCAGACGCCGGCACCCAGACCAAACTCGGTGTCGTTGGCGATAGCCAGGGCTTCTTCCTCGGTCTTGAAGGTGGTTACACCAACAACCGGTCCGAAGATTTCTTCCTGGAACACGCGCATCTTGTTGTCGCCCTTGAACAGGGTCGGCTGGATGTAGAAGCCGTTGTTGAATTCATCACCCATTTCCTCGCGATCACCGCCAGTCAGAACGACAGCGCCCTCTTCCTTGCCAATCGCAAGGTAGGACATGATCTTGTCGAACTGCTCCTTGCTGGCCTGAGCACCCACCTGCACATCAGTGTCCAGCGGGTTACCACGCTTGATTGACTTGGTTCGCTCGACCACTTTCTGCATGAACTCTTCAAACATGTCTTCCTGCACCAGTGCCCTTGACGGACAGGTGCAGACCTCCCCCTGGTTAAAGAAGGCAAGAACCAGACCTTCCACACACTTGTCGACGAACTCAGGCTCAGCCTTCATCACGTCAGAGAAGTAGATGTTGGGGGACTTACCGCCCAGTTCCACGGTAGAAGGGATGATGTTCTCGGCGGCACACTTGAGGATGTGGGAACCGACCGGCGTGGAACCGGTGAACGCAATCTTGGCGATCCGCTTGCTGGTGGCCAGGGCCTGACCGGCTTCAATGCCATAACCGTTCACGATGTTGAGCACGCCCGGTGGCAGCAGATCACCGATGATTTCCATCAGCACCAGAATGCTGGCAGGCGTTTGCTCAGCCGGCTTCAGTATGGTGCAGTTACCGGCCGCCAGGCATGGGCCCAGCTTCCACGCAGCCATCAGGATTGGAAAGTTCCAGGGAATGATCTGGCCAACGACACCCAGAGGCTCATGAAAATGGTACGCCACCGTGTTGTGGTCGATTTCACCCATATGACCTTCCTGGGCGCGCAGGCAGCCAGCAAAGTAGCGGAAGTGGTCCGCCGCCAGCGGAATGTCCGCATTCAGGGTTTCACGAACGGCCTTGCCGTTATCCCAGGTTTCCGCAACCGCGAGCTTCTCAAGATTGGCTTCGATGCGGTCCGCAATTTTCAACAAAATGTTCGAGCGCTCGGTGGGTGAGGTCTTGCCCCAAGCCGGTGCAGCCTTGTGGGCAGCATCCAGGGCCACCTCAATATCTTCGGCGGTGGAACGGGGAATTTCACAGATCACATCACCGGTGACCGGGGTAATATTTTCGAAGTACTGACCCTTTACCGGGGCAACCCACTCGCCACCGATGAAATTCTCATAACGGGATTTGAAAGAAACGACGGAGCCATCCTTTCCTGGTTGTGCGTAGATCATGATGTCGACCTCTTGTTGTGTTTGTCGCAGGGCAACGCGGCCTTTCGCGCTTACTCGTTCAATGTAGACCCCAAACCGGAATAGTTGAATGATGCGATGGAGGCGAAAAACTCCTCCCTTGGTAGTAGATGACCTGGAGGCCGCAGCAGGGTTACCTCCGGCACCAGACCGGCGACGATTACAATTTGCACAGATAGCGCTCCGAGACCCGCACCTAAACAGTGCGCGCGCCCTGTCAGGAGGCAGCTATTTTTTTACGTCAAAAAATAAAACCTGAAAAAACAGTTAGTTATTTTATTGGCACGGACTCTGCAATTTATTCGTAACGCAGCGAGAAGTCGGTTACTGAAACCACAATCAAAGCGCGACAATCTGACAAATAGTCGACTAGGGTTCCGGCCTGTCCCTCCAAGCGAGTCAAGACAGGCGACTGGTCCGAGAGTTGACGGCCTTTTCCAAGGCTACACGGCGGGACAAAAGCCCGGGAGGATCGTTCAGTTACTGACGCCTCTCGTGTTTTTAAACACTCCCAGCCATGAGGAAAAGGTTATGTTGCAATCTGCAGCCCCCCTCTACGACGATCTGATTCCCGGCGGATCCCACTGGTCTTTCATCATGCGCCGCGGCCACGTGCTGCGCCTGATCGATGAAACCGGCGGTGCCAACGTCGGTATGTTGATGTACAACCCCGAGAACCCACTCGAACGCTACAACATGCCGGACACCCTGAAAAACCAGCACACATTCCTGCTGACCAAAGGCCATGTTCTGCTCTCGGATATGGGCAGGGTCTTTGCTTCCATTATTCGCGACGACCTGGGGTGGCACGATACCGTCAGCGGAACCTGTAACGCCGATCAGGTGGAAAAGCGCTGGGGCAAAAAGACCTATCAGGAAGCCCACAACCACTATCACCGCAACGGGTTCAGCAGCTTCCTCAATGAACTGGCCAAGTACGGCCTGGGAAAGAAAGACCTGACCGCCAACCTGAACTGGTTCAGCAAGGTAAAAACCGACGATGACGGCAATATGGCGTATGTCAGCGATCACTCATACGCTGGCGCCACCGTGGACCTGCGGTTTGAAATGGATACTATTGTGGTGCTGCACACCTGCCCGCACCCACTCAACACCACACCGGACTATCCGAGACACCCTCTTCGCTACCAGCTATTCAAGGCCGCGCCGGTCACCGATGCCGACCCTTGCAAGATCTCGTCACCGGAGGCCACCCGTGCCTTCGCCAACACTGCCCTGTATCACATGATGCAGTCCTGATCGCGAGGAGGCCGGACATGATTAAAGAAAGCGAATTAAAGCCAGAGAACGCCAGCTTCCGCGAGACCGTACCCGCGGGCGACTATTTCCTGAAAGTCGTCAAGGCCGGGGAGACCGTCCGCATTCTGGACCTGGAGGGCAATCAGGCCGCCGACACCCTGTTCTACAACGCCCATAACCCGACCGAGCGTTACAGTGCGGTGGACACCATCCGCGAACAGGGCAATGTCTATCTGACTGCAGGTTCGAAGCTGATGTCCTCCGAGAACAACGTCATGCTGGAGATCACCGCCGACACCTGTGGCCGCCACGACACCCTCGGTGGCGCCTGTGCCGCGGAAAGCAACACCACCCGCTATGCCCTCGAGAAAAAGTGCATGCACGCCTGCCGCGACAGCTGGCTGGTGGCGGTCACCGAGCATGAAGAGCTGGGCATGACCAAGCGGGACATCACCCACAACATCAACTTCTTCATGAACGTACCGGTCACCGCCGACGGCGGGCTGACGTTCGCCGACGGCATTTCCGACGCTGGCAAGTACGTGGAGCTGAAGGCGGCAATGGATGTGCTGGTGATGATTTCCAACTGCCCCCAGTTGAATAACCCCTGTAATGCCTACAATCCGACACCGATTGAGGTGCTGGTATGGAGCTGAACCGAGACATCAACAAGGTCCTGATCGCCAACCGGGGCGCCATTGCCTGCCGGATCATCCGTACCCTCCGTGCCATGGGCATTACATCAGTTGCCGTATATGCAGAAGCCGATGCCGATTCGCTGCATGTACGCCAGGCGGATGAAGCCTGGCCACTGGGGGATGGCTCTGCTGCCGACACCTATCTGAATCAGGACAGACTGTTTGAAATTATCGTGGAGAGCGGCGCCGGTGCCATCCATCCGGGTTACGGCTTTCTCAGTGAGAACGCCGGTTTTGCCCGACGCTGTGACGCTGCGGGTGTGGTGTTTCTCGGGCCTACGCCGGAACAGATGGAAGAGTTTGGCCTCAAGCACACAGCACGGGCACTCGCCGAACAGGCGGGCGTGCCTCTGTTGCCTGGCACCGGCCTGCTAACCGATCTGACCGGGGCGCTGAAAGCCGCTGAAACCATTGGTTACCCGGTGATGCTTAAAAGCACCGCCGGCGGAGGCGGCATCGGCATGTCACGCTGCTACGGCCCGGAGGATCTCAGCAAGAGTTTCGAGTCGGTCCAGCGCCTTAGCCAGAACAACTTCAGCAACAGCGGCGTATTCCTGGAAAAATTCGTGGAGCATGCCCGGCACATTGAAGTGCAGTTGTTTGGTGACGGCCAAGGCCAGGTGGTCGCACTTGGCGAACGGGACTGCTCAGCCCAGCGCCGCAACCAGAAGGTCATTGAGGAAGCCCCCGCGCCGGGGCTGAGCAACGAGGTCCGCGAGCGCATGCACGCCACCGCACGCCAGCTCGGCGAGAGCATCGCTTACCGCAGCGCGGGCACGGTGGAATTCATCTACGACCCGGACACCACCGGATTTTACTTCCTGGAAGTAAATACCCGCTTACAGGTGGAGCACGGCGTTACCGAGCAGGTCTATGGCGTCGACATTGTGCGCTGGATGGTTCAGTTGGGTGTTGGCACCCTGCCCGACCTGGCGAAACTTGCCGGCGGCCTGACCCCGACCGGCCACGCCATTCAGGCACGAGTCTATGCCGAAGACCCCAACAAGGACTTCCAGCCCAGTGCCGGGCTGCTGACCAATGTCCGCTGGCCAGAGGATGACAACCTGCGGATCGACACCTGGATCCAGCCGGGCACAGAAGTATCCCCCCTGTTCGACCCGATGCTGGCCAAGGTGATTGTCCATGACCAGGACCGCGAAACTGCCCGCCAGCACCTGATCAATGCCCTGGCCGACAGCCAGCTCTACGGTATCGAAACCAACCGGGAGTATGTCCGTCAGGTCCTGGATGACCCTCGATTCATCGAGGGACGCCTGTTCACCAGCAGCCTCAATGAATTCGCTTACACTCCGGCGACCGTGGATGTGCTTAGCGGCGGCACCATGACCACGATTCAGGATTATCCGGGCCGGATCGGCTACTGGGAAATCGGCGTGCCGCCCTCCGGCCCGTTTGACAGCTACTCCTTCCGGTTGGGTAACCGTTTGCTGGGCAACCCCGAGAGCGCCCCCGGCCTGGAGATCACCCTGAAAGGGCCGACCCTGGTATTCAACCGGGCCACCCAGATTGTGCTCACGGGTGCTGAACTCCATGCCAGCCTCGATGACCAGGCCGTTCCGTTCTGGCAGGTCATTGATATCCCGGCCGGGGCCACCCTGAAACTGGGCGCCACGACCGAAGGCGGTGCACGGGCCTATGTCCTGTTCCTCGGTGGTCTGGATTGCCCGGAATACCTGACGTCCTGCAGCACGTTTACCCTCGGCCAGTTTGGCGGCCATTGCGGGCGAGCACTGCGGGCAGGTGACGTGCTGGCCCTGAACAAAGCCGAACCGGCACCGGCCGTGGTGCTCCCTGAAGATCTGAAACCGTCCATTGGCAAAACCTGGAAGCTGCATGTCACCTATGGGCCCCACGGGGCGCCAGACTATTTCACCGGGCAGGACATCGACACCTTTTTCGACAGCAACTGGGAGATTCATTACAACTCCAGCCGGACCGGAGTACGCCTGATCGGACCGAAACCGGAATGGGCACGCAGTGACGGCGGCGAGGCCGGCATGCACCCGTCCAACATCCACGACAACGCTTACGCCGTGGGCACCGTGGATTTCACCGGGGACATGCCGGTGATTCTGGGTCCGGACGGCCCGAGTCTCGGTGGCTTTGTCTGCCCGGTCACAGTGATCAGCGCCGATCTTTGGAAACTGGGCCAGCTCAAGGCTGGTGACAGGGTGCAGTTTATCCCGGTCAGCCAGGATCAGGCCGTGAGCCTGCGCTCTGCCCTGGACGAATCCGTGACCAACCTCACCCCGGCAATCGTGGACATTACGCCGATCCGGCCAGACACTCCGATCCTGGCATCCTTGAGCACTGACCAACACGAAACCGGCGTTGTCTATCGCGCTGCCGGGGACAATTATGTACTGGTGGAATACGGCCCCATGGAGCTGGATATCCGCCTGCGTTTTCGTGCCCATGCGCTGATGCTCTGGCTTCGGGAGCACGACCATGACGCCGTTCTGGAACTCACGCCGGGCATTCGGTCCCTTCAGGTGCATTACGACAGTCGAAAACTGGACCAGCGCACCCTGCTGGACCTGCTGATCGGCGCCGAAAAAGAACTGGAGAAACAGCCGGAATGGGACGTGCCTGCACGCATTGTGCACCTGCCTCTGTCCTGGGATGACGAGGCCTGCCATACCGCCATTGCCAAATACATGCAGTCGGTGCGCAAGGACGCGCCCTGGTGCCCGAGTAACCTGGAATTCATCCGGCGCATCAATGGCCTGGCGAGTATCGACGAGGTCAAGAAAACACTCTTCGAGGCCAGCTACCTGGTCATGGGACTGGGCGACGTCTACCTCGGCGCCCCGGTCGCGACCCCACTGGACCCGCGCCACCGGCTGGTCACCACCAAGTACAACCCGGCGCGGACCTGGACCGCGGAAAACTCCGTGGGCATCGGCGGCGCCTATCTGTGCATCTACGGCATGGAAGGCCCCGGTGGCTACCAGTTTGTGGGTCGCACGCTGCAGATGTGGAACCGCTATCGCACCACCGAATTTTTTGAAGAGGGCAAGCCCTGGCTGCTGCGGTTCTTCGATCAGGTGCGTTTCTACGAGGTCAGTGCCGAGGAATTGCAGCGAATTCGCCGTGATTTCCCGAACGGCGATTACCCGATTCGCATTGAGGAGACCCGCTTCAATCTGAAGGACTATGAACAGTTCCTCGCCGCCCATGACGATCAAATCCGCCAGTTCACCGGTCAGCGCCAACAGGCCTTCGATGAAGAGCTGCAACGCTGGATCGAGTCCGGGCAGATTAACTTCAGTTCCGAGGCCCCGATGGAGGACACCGGCGAAGACGACATCGCCAACCTGCCGCAGGGCCAGCATGCCGTGGAGAGCCATGTTGCAGGCAATCTTTGGGAATGTCTGGTGAAGCCCGGCGACATGATTGAGGCCCAAAGACCGGTCGCCATCATTGAATCCATGAAAATGGAGATTGAACTGCTCAGCCCGGTCAGCGGGCAAGTGGTCGAGGTGCGCCGGGAAGCCGGCCAGGCGGTATCACCGGGCACCCCGGTGGTGATCGTGGAAGAGACTAACGAGTAATGCCAGCAACCATCCAAAACTGATAATGACGAAACCTGAACAATACGGGCAAGGCCCGAGGAGAGACACCATGAAAACACGCAACTCACGTAACTTCGGCAAACGGCTTGCGGCCGGGCTGTTCACGGCCACCCTGTCCATGGGCGCCCTTGCCCAAGAGAAGGATTCCTTCAGCATTGCCTGGACCATCTACGCCGGCTGGGTGCCCTGGCAGTATGCCGAGGACTACGGAATCATGAAGAAGTGGGCCGACAAGTACGACATCGACGTGGATATCGTGCAGGTCAACGACTACATCGAATCCATTAACCAATTTACTGCCGGCCAGTTTGACGGGGTGGTTGCAACCAGCATGGACGGCCTATCCATTCCCGCCGCCTCCGGTGTCGATACCACTGCGCTGATCGTCGGCGACTACTCCAATGGCAACGACGGCCTGGTCTCGAAAGACGCCACGTCCATTGCCGGGCTGGAAGGCGAAACCGTGCACCTCGTTGAATTGTCCGTTTCCCACTACCTGCTGGTTCGCGCCCTGAACACCGTCGGCCTGGAAGAGCGTGACATCAGCGTGGTGAACATTTCTGACGCCGATCTGGTCTCCGCTTTTCAGACCGACGACGTACGCCATGTGGCGACCTGGAACCCGCTGCTGGCGGAAGTGGAAGCCTTCCCCGGTGCCACCAAACTGTTCGATTCCAGCGAGATTCCGGGCCACATCAAGGACCTGACCCTGGTGAACACTGAAACCCTGGCCGACAACCCGAAGCTGGGTAAGGCTCTTGTCGGCGCCTGGTACGAAACCATGAGTATTCTTGCGTCTGACTCCGAGGAAGGTCAGGAAGCCCGTGCATTTCTGGGCGAACTGTCCGGTACCGATCAGGCCGGCTACGAAGCCCAACTGGCCGGCATGAAGATGTTCTGGGAGCCACAAATGTCGGTGGACTTCATCAACAGCGAGGAAGCCCACGAGGCGATGGACAGCGTTCGCCAGTTCTCCTTTGAGAAGGGCCTGCTGGGCCAGGGCGCCATGAGCCCGGACTTTGTCGGCATTGAGTTTCCGGACGGATCGGTCATGGGTGACGAGGGCAACGTGAAGCTGCGCTTCAACGATAGCTACATGAAAATGGCGGCGGACGGCGAGCTATAAGCCTTGCCTGGACTTGCCTGATCAACGACCGAAGGGCACGATACTCGTGCCCTTTTTTATTCCTGGGGAGGGTTGGTGCGGGATACCCTTTACGAAACACGCTCCTTGCGGCACGTCCATGTGACGCTTGAGCTCCGCCATCCATGGCTCCGCACAGTTTCGTAAAGGGTATCCCGCACCAACCGTCAGAGTTCACAGTTGCTACAGAGTTTTCGAAACCAATGCGTCGTACCAAGGAAGATGCCGAAAAAACCCGCCAGACTGTGCTGGACGCTGCGCTGATGCTGTTCAGTCGAGATGGTTATTCACTGACCACGCTGAGCCGCATCGCGAAAGAAGCCGGCTGCAGCCGGGGCCCGATTTACTGGCACTTCCAGACCAAGGACGATCTGTACGAGGCGGTGCTCGCCTATTCGCAGGAACCGCTGGAGGCTCTGGTGGCTGAATGTCAGGGTATGGGCAACCGGCCCGTCGACGCCATGAACCATTTCATTGAGCGCTGGCTGGGGTTACTCGCCAACAACCGGAAATACCGGCAGTCGTTCGAGATCCTGCTGAACAAAACCGAACTGACCGACGCCATGAACCGGACCCTGACACGGGAGCGGCAACTGACCCGGTCAATCATTGCACTTTTTCAGACACTCATGGAGCAGGCACAGAAGGACGGGCAGATAACCACGGAGGAAGCCCCCGAAGACCTCGGGCTACTGAGTTACACTTACCTGATGGGCATAACCCAAACCTGGCTGTTCTCACCGCGCCTGTTCTCGCTGAAACAACAGGCGCCGTTTTTCCAGCGCCGGTTCTGGCGGTTACTGGGTGACAGGAACTAGCCGTCGTCCCATGGCAATCAGAATGCAGCCAAAGCCATACATCAGCACGCTGTAGACTACGGCGGGTATCGACATTTCACTGGATTCGAGCAGGGTCAAAGCAACCATGAGAGCGATGGTGCCGTTCTTGATGCCCAGCTCTACGGCAATGGCCAGAGATTCTCTCTGGGAGAGCTCCGCAAGCCGGCTGGCGCCCAGACCGATTGCAATGCCTATCAGGTTCAGCAGGAATGCCGCCGGGCCGGCCTGCGCCAGCAATTCGGGCAACCTTTCTCTGGAACTCCACATCAGGGCAACGATCAGCAACAGCAACACCAAGCCGCCGAACAGGCTGACGACACTCTCCGCTTTTTGAGCTTTCGCGGGTGCTTTGGTACGGATAAACATGCCGATGGACACGGGCAGCAGCACAATCACCACCAACATGGCGATGGTCTTGCCGACCGGCAGCGAGATGTTCGCTGCTTCGCCGAAGTACATCTGCAGGGCGTAGTTGGTGAAAAAGGGCAAGGTTACGATGGTGATCAGGCTTGCCGAAACGGTCAGCAGGATGGACAACGCGATATGGCCTCGCGCCAGGAGCACGAACAGGTTCGAGGTGGTGCCACCAGGGCAGGCCGCAATGATGACCAGGCCGACCGCCAGGGCCGGAGCCAGCCCCAGGGTGGCGGCGATGGCAAAGGCAACCAGAGGCATCAGCAGGATCTGGGCAATGGTGCCCACCACGATGCTCCGGGGGTTGCGGGTTACCTGCCCAAAATCCCTGAGCGTCAGGGTCAGGCCGATGCCTACCATGATGATGAACAGAGAAACTGGCAGGCCGATCGAGATCAGCGGACTGGACTCCACGTAGTGACTCCTTGTTATTGTTTTGTTTTTTTGAGACCAGGCACCCGCTGGAAAAGCGGCGCAGTGGTGGGGTGACAGTGTTATGCCCAGTGGCCGGCGCTTAGCAGTCTAATCGAGAAGCCGCCCCAAGAATGTAAACTATTTGACAGTCTTCAATGCAGAATTTTACGAAGTTTTACGTTTGAACAAATCAGATTCGGCTATGATTTTACCTATTCCGATGCCTTATCTGATGCAATCCAATCATAATAACAAGCCCTTGCGCGCCGGACGGCAGGGACCAAGAACTGAAGGAATTCAATGCGGTGACGAAACTGAAATCCCGGAGCCACTCCCCCCCCAACGAAGAGTTGTCTCTGGCATTCCCCACGCTCACCGCCGAAGACCTACAAGCCTATAACACTCTCGTCAGCACCCTGTATCGCTGCCTGCACGACAATACCGGCTTCCAGCCGTTCTTTGATGCCTTCCAACATCGCTTCAAGGCCATGCAAGGTGGCATCCTGGGGCTCACCAGCAACCCACAGCGCATGGTGTATGGCTGGACTTTTGGTTATCCGGAGGGCTTCGAAGAGTGGTATATCAACAGCGATCTTCCGGAACGGGATGAAGCCCTCATCCGCTATGTAAAACTTCCGCCACGCCAGTTCGACTCTTTTCTGCGAGGAGACACCAGTCGCACCGTTTTCGATGTTCTCGGCCCGGAAAGTCAAACTCGTGTTTGGGCGGAACAGGTTGGAATGGGCGATAGTGCAGGCATGCTGGTTACCCGGGAGAACGGCAGCAATGTGGTATTCATTGCCAACCGGCACAAGGAATTCGGCCCCTACACCGATGACGAACTTCTGCAGATGAATCTGCTGGCTCCCCATATCGAGAATGCCGTTGCCCTGCATCTGAAGCTCTACGAAACGCGCAGCGATAATGAAAACCTGGCGATGGCACTCAACCACGTAAAAAAACCGCTCATCGTCTTCAACGCATTGGGCAATATCGCCCAGGCCAACGACGCGGCCCTGGCTCTTATGGAAAACAGCAGGAGCCTGTCCATTAATGACCCAGGGCGACTGCAAAGCGCGGATCGCCGAATCACCCGCAAGCTACAGGATGCCATCACCACCTGCATCGTCCACTCCCACAAAGGCATACTCTCGCCGCAAACTGTATTTTGCAGTCGCGGCCATGAACGTATCGCGGTCTGTCTGACCCCTCTGGTCGCCGATAGCGCCGAAAATAACGGCGTATTGGCGGAATTGTTCTGTTTTGACTCTTCGCTGGAACCGGATCAGGAACGACTCCAAACACTATTCCAGTGCACACCGGCTGAAGCCGCGGTTGCGGCAGATATGGCTCAGGGCCTGAGTGCCAGTGATGTCGCCGAGAGAAAACAGATCTCCATCCATACCGCCCGCCAACATATCAAGAGCCTGCTGGCGAAAAACGGCTATCGCAAACAGACTGAACTGGTGTCCATGCTGGTGCGGGTTTTGGGGTAATGAAAACGATGACACTGGAACTGCAGAGTAAGCACTCCCTGATTCAGTCCCTTTAAGGTGTGTTGGCCGATCAGGAAGGGTTTCACGGATTTCTGGAAAAACTGGTTAGCATAGCCAGTGACTGTAATTCTAGAGCCAGGAAAGCATGACTGGCGCCCCCTTATGGGGCCCCAGTCATACAAACCATTATGAACGGTCAGCGCTCACTGCTGCAGTTACAGCGGCCTCAACTCGCTTACATAAAAGCCCAGCAGGCTCTCAGTTGTGCCGTCAACGTGCCGGAAATCCACAAGTGCCCATTCTTTTCCATCATCGCTCTTGATGGGAGCGAACACCCAGTGCCCGGTGGACGAATCCCCAACATTGGTCTCAGTGTATGAAATGGCACCACCCGCATTCACGGACCAGGCATCAATAAGAGACAAACCATCGGAATAAGTAACCGAACCTGTACCATCGGACTGCAGGGTTACCTGAGCTGCATCGGCTTCGCCCACGAGATCAAACTCAAATGCTTTGCCCACTCCGCCTGCAAAGAGGTCACCGCTACGCTCGACAAGAATGCTGCTGGTATTTCCGGCCAGATCGGTCAGTTCCACACTGAAACGACCAACCCGTCGGAGGGCAAACATGGTATCGCCCGCAGGTTCAAGCTGCAGATCCCCGTATCCTGTAACGGTTGACGTGGCGGTCAGACCACCGGTACCGCCAGCATCGTACAGTCCGCCAGGGCCATCGGTTTCCGTTTCGACACCGGTAACCTCAAAGCTACCGTTGGTGAGGCTGTATGTGCCCCACTCGGAGGAGACCGCCACAAGGTCAGTACCTGCGTATACTTCACCATTCATGTTATGGGCGATCACATAATGGCTGTCATCAAGAATGGTCAGCACATTGAAGCCTTCCCCTTCTGGCAAATACCATGCGCCCACGTATGAGTTACTGGCATCCTTGATGGACTGGAAGGGAGTCGCCGCACCTGCCTCGCTGGCAAAATGCAGCTCATCGCCCACCAGCTGGACGCTCTCCGTGCAATTTCCCACGTCCGCTGCTAAACCCGGACACAGGCCGCCCTCGCCTCCTTCTGACTCACCAAGTACTTCGATAACCAGTGCCCCGGTTGCCGGATCCCAGGTGTAAGTGCCCCATTCCGCCGTCGCGGGTCCCTGGTCCAAATTGCCGTACTTGTGGGCAAGGATGTAGATGCCACCATCCAGAAAGGTCAGCACATTGATTTCTTCGCCATTCGGACCCTGACCGTTACTGCTTTCACCGGAGGGTTCGACAAATATCCAGCTTCCATGCAGATCCGCTTGCTGGGAAGCATAAAAATGGGCTTCGGCCTCCCCTGCACTGATCAGTGTTTTGTTAACCGAGATTGCCACCTCATCCGAAAACTGGGCTTCAAATGCAGTAGCGGGCTGATCCACCACCACCAGAGCATTCTCCAGCGCCGTATGGGTTTCACCGGTGATGGTAATGCCGTTATCCGGATTGCCATCCTCGTCCAGGCTCTGGAGCAGTCTCAGGATATTGGTCAGTTGGTCAGTGGAGCTCGCTTCTGCCGTCATGTCAGCGGGTGTAACACGCCCGGTTGCTGCGACCGGAGGTAGCTCAATGCCGCCGATACTGAAGGTCACCGTTTCACCTTCAGCGTACTCGTATTCCCCAAGAGCATTGGTAAAGCCACTTTGGGTCATAGTCTGGTACCGGATATTCGCGACTGCACTATCAGTAAAGACGCCCGTTTTGGTGTCTTCCAAAGTAGTCGTATCGTCAGTAAGAGCGCTCGACGAAGAGCTACCACTATCGCCGCCACAGGCACTAAGTGCCACTGCCAAGGCCAGAGAGCCGAACTTGAATACTTTCATACTTTCTCCATATATCGAGATAATCGAAAGTAATATTTACTAGTATCCACCCCCCTCCGCATCCCCAATCTTGGGGATGCGGAGATCGACCAGCGGGGAACGGGTCACAGCCGAGACACAAGCAACGAAAGCCCCCTTAAGGTAATCGCTCAGAACATTTTCAGATAACGGTCGATTTCCCAGGACGAGACATGGTTCTGGTAGCTTTCCCATTCGCCACGCTTGTACTCGATAAAGCTGTTAAACATCGCCTCGCCAAAAACCTCTTTTGCCAACGGATCGGCCTCGAAGGCCTCAACCGCCTCGCCCAGGTTGCGGGGCAGATACTCTATCCCCTGTTCGGCAATTTCGGCATCGCTGTAGTTGTACATGTTTTCGTGGTGGGGAGCGCCGGCATCCAGGCCCTCGCGAATGCCCTCAAGCCCGGCGGCCAGAATCAGTGCGCCACCCAGGTAGGGGTTGCAGGCAATGTCCGCTGCCCGGCATTCGATCCGCCCACCCATGCCGGGAATCCGGATCATGTTGGTGCGGTTGTTGGAGCCGTAACACATGAACACCGGTGCCCAGGTGGAACCGGACATGCTGCCCTGGCGGACCAGACGTTTGTAACTGTTGACGGTCGGCGCGATGACAGCGCTGATAGCGGCGCCGTGTTTCAGAACACCGGCAATGAAGTGGTAAGCGATTTTGCTGATGCCGCAGTTGTGCATGTCGTCGCCGCCGGGTTCAAACAGGTTCTCACCGGTTTCAAGGTCCGCCAGGGACATGTTGTAGTGGGCGCCACTGCCGGTGCGGTCCGCAAAAGGTTTGGGCATAAAGCTGGCGAATGCGCCGTGCTTGCGGGCAATTTCGTTGGCCATCATCCGGAAGAACACCAGGCGGTCGGCCATGGTCAGGCCATCGGCGTATTTGAAGTCGGTTTCAAACTGGCCGTTGGCGTCCTCGTGATCAAACGAGTAAACGTCCCAGCCCAACTCATTCATGCCATCAACCAACTCGTCCATGATCTCCAGGTTGTCCATTAATGTGCGTGGGTCGTAGCATGGCTTGCCCAGGTTGTCGCGGTCGCTCAACGGGGCGAAGCCACCATCCTCGGTATCACGGAACAGGAAAAACTCGGTTTCGATTCCGAGATTAAAGCGGTAACCCATGTCTGCCGCAACGCTGAGCTGGCGACGGAAGATATTGCGGGAACAGGCCTCGAAAGGCGCACCCTTCAAATACAGGTTTCCAGGGAACCAGGCCAGTTGGCGGTTCCATGGACATACTGCGACGCCACTGGCGTCTGGCATGGCCGCCACTTCATCATCGGAGATGTCCTGCGGCACGCCATCCAGCGCCGCGCCGGTATAAAGCTCAGAACCCTCCATCATCTGTCCCATATGGGCGATAGGGACGAACTTGCCCTTCGACACCCCATGGATATCCACGTAGCTGGCAATGGCATATTTGACGCCAGCCTCGGCGAGTGACGCTTGCAGGGCTTTGTTATCGGTCAGATCAGTCATGATGATTCCTCGTTTGAACCCGGCAGCCCGGGCAGATCAATAGGTTTCTGGCACGTTTCTTTCTACGGATTACCCATTCAACTTACATGCCAGCATGTATATATAGTTACCTGAAGCGTGCTTCATCCGGGTTAGAAACGGGATCAAAGGAAATAACGAAATGACCGAAAAACAGTGGATTACCGAAGATTTCGAGGCCGGCGACCTGACACTCTCGGGCGGCGAAACGCTGAGGTCTGCCCGACTGCACTATCACCAGATCGGAGAGCTGAATGCACCAAAAGATAACCTGATCCTGCTACCGACGTACTATGGTGGTGCGGCCGCCGGTAACCACCCCTGGGTCGGCGCCGGCAGTCCGCTTGATCCGGACGAATACTGCATCGTGATTCCGTCGCTACTGGGCGCCGGTGAATCCTCATCTCCGTCTAACACGTTCGGGGAGCAGGCAGGCCACCGGTTCCCACGGGTCAGTCTGTTCGACAACGTGATGCTGCAGAAACGACTGGTGGATGAGGTGTTTGGCGGTGCAAGCCTGGCTCTGGTGATGGGTTGGTCAATGGGCGGCATGCAGGCACTGCAGTGGGGGTGCCTGTTCCCGGATCAGGTCCGGTCAGTGCTCGCGACCTGTTGCACCGCACGCTGTTACCCCCACAACCAGATCTTTCTTGAAGGCGTGAAAGCCGCTCTGACCTGTGACCATGATTTCCGTGATGGTGATTATAAGCGACCGCCGGCCCGGGGCCTCAGGGCATTTGCCCGGGTTTACGCCAGCTGGGCATACTCCCAGGCTTTTTTTCGCCATGAACGCTGGCGAGAACTCGGCTTCGACTCCATCGAGCAATTGCTGGTGTTCTGGGAACAGGACCACCTGGCCCAGGATGCCAACAACCTGTTGGCCGTTCTGACCACCTGGCAGGAGGGCAACCTCGCCAATAATCCGGCCTTCAACGGAGACTACCGGGTGGCGCTGTCTGCCCTCACCATGCCCACCCGACTCATGCCCTGTTCCACCGACCTCTACTTCACCGCAGAGGACGCGACAGCCGATGCCGGTCACATGCCCGGTGCCGGGGCACAAGTTCTTCAGTCGGACTGGGGTCATATCGCCGGCGGTGCCGGTCGTGATGCTGCCAGCCACAGGGAGATTCTGGCGGCAGCGAAGCAGTTACTCGGACATCAAGACCACTAACAGTGCGCAATCCACTCAAGCGCCCTTTTATAGTGCAGCCTTCTCAGGCAAACGGATGTAGACGTTACCGGATTCCGCGTTCCATCGAATCTGGCACGCAGCCTGCAATGGAACAGCCAGGACAGACGGACGGTTTACCAACCATGATCCGTTTACAGCATCCATTTAAAGCAACACCGCAAACCGTGCGGCAAACACAACGGACACAATGGGTAACTAGGGTTCCGATCCGGGCAGAGATCCACCAGCAGCCCGGGTGGCTGGTCCGAGAGTTACCGACCTCTGGGAGGTTACACGGCGGGACAAAAGCCCGGGAGACTGATTCGCACGCGAACGCCTTGTTTGCGATGACCATGCCGTGTTGTGTAACCAGAGGAGAAGCCATATGCGATTGATCAACCGCCACCCCGGGCGAGTTTCGGCCGCCCTTCTGGGGCTACTGCCCTTCCTGCTTATCATGCTGATCTACAGCCTCGCTTCCCAGGAACGCCTGGCGGAAAACCCGAACGACAAGCTCCTGCCCGGCCTGGAACAGATGACGGCGGCGGTGGATCGCATGGCGTTTCAGGAAGACCGTCGTAGCGGCGATTATCTGATGTGGCAGGACACCACAGCCAGCCTCGAAAGACTGGGAATGGGCGTTGGCATTGCGGCCCTGCTGGCCCTGTTCGTGGGCCTTCTTAACGGGGTGCTGCCTCTGGTTCGGGCCAACATGGCGCCACTGGTATCGGCATTATCCATGGTGCCACCGCTGGCCATATTACCGATCCTGTTTATCGTGTTCGGCCTTGGCGAGTTATCCAAGGTGATGTTGATCGTTATTGGCACCGCTCCGATCATGATGCGCGATGTCGCCCAGCGGGTGCGGGAACTGCCCGGCGAACAGCTGATCAAGATCCAGACGCTTGGCGCCAACTCCTGGCAGGTGATAACCCGCATGGCCCTGCCCCAGGTAATGCCCCGGCTGATCGATGCCGTACGACTGAGTCTCGGGCCAGCCTGGCTGTTTCTGATTGCGGCAGAAGCGATCGCCTCAACCGAAGGCCTGGGTTACCGGATATTCCTGGTGCGCCGTTATCTGGCCATGGATGTCATCCTGCCTTACGTCATCTGGATCACCATCCTCGCCATTGTCATCGACCAGTGCCTGCGCTTTACCAACCGCAGGCTGTTTCCGTGGTACAACGCAGGAGGCCACTGATGAGCTTTATCACCGTCAATAAACTCTGGAAGGAATACGGCGACCAGATCGTTCTGGAAAACCTGAACCTTGAGGTTAAACAGGGAGAATTCTGCACACTGGTGGGCGCTTCCGGCTGCGGTAAGTCCACGTTCCTGAAAATGCTGCTGGGCCAGGAAAGCGCCAGCCGGGGCGAGCTGCTTCTGGACGGCCAGGCATTCCCGGGGGAACCTGACCGCAATCGCGGCATTGTATTCCAGCGCTACTCCGTCTTCCCGCACCTTACCGTGCGTCAGAATGTGCTACTGGGACTGGAGCTGGAACAGAAACCATTACTCGGCAAACTGTTCGGCGCCGGCCGCCGGGAGGCTCTTGAAAAAGTGGATGCCATGCTGGAATCTGTCGGCCTGACCGGCTCCGCGCAAAAGTGGCCCCATGAATTGTCTGGCGGCATGCAGCAGCGCCTGGCCATCGCCCAGTCCCTGATCATGCGCCCGCGAGTGCTGCTACTGGATGAACCCTTCGGTGCACTGGACCCCGGAATTCGTGGCGACATGCACGATTTACTGCTGAAACTCTGGCAGGAGACCGGCACCACGATTTTCATGGTGACCCATGACCTCCAGGAAGGGTTTCATCTGGGCACCCGGCTGCTGGTGTTCGATAAAGTGCGGAATGACCCCCATGACCCACAGGCGTTCGGGGCCACCATTACCTATGACTTGCCGATCGGCCGGAACGACCGACAGCTGTTTGACGACATCAACAAGTCAGTCAGTGAAACGGCCCGAAACCAGGCGGCCTGACACCATTTCATCAGCCACAAAAAAGGTCGCCCGCGGGCGACCTTTTTCATTTCCGATCAGGATCAGTTGCTGGCAACGCGATCCTTCGGCAGCTTGAACGTCCAGACCATGCCGCCCTGGTTGAAGTCCTTCACCACCTTGGCCACTTCGCCACCCCAGAGCGGAACCGCACCGCCCCAGCCGGAAGCCACGGAGACGTACTGCTCGCCACCCATGGTCCAGGTCACCGGAGTCCCGACGACGCCGGAACCGGTATTGAACTTATACAGTTCCTCGCCGGTCTTGGCATCAAACGCCTTCAGGTAGCCTTCCGGGGTACCGGTGAAGACCAGATTACCGGCGGTCGCCATGACACCACCCCACAAAGGTGCAGTGTTCTGGTAACGCCACACTTCCTTGCCGGTCTTCGGATCCATGGCGCGGAGTACGCCGATGTAATCATCATTCGCCGGTTTGATGGTAAAGCCGGCACCCAGGAACGCAGCGCCCTTTTTGTAAGAGACGGGCTCGTTCCAGATGTCCATGGACCACTCGTTGGAGGGAACATAGAACAGACCGGTGTCCTGGCTGTAGGCCATCGGCATCCAGTTCTTACCGCCCAGGAATGCAGGCTGTGCGACGACCGGATTGCCCTTGGTGCCTTTGGTGGCAGTAGGATCACCTGGGCGGCCATTTTCGGTAAAGATTGGACGACCGGTCTTCGAATCCAGGCCCGAGGCCCAGGTAATTTTGTCAACAAACGGGAAACCCCGGATGAAATCGCCGTTCTCACGGTTCAGGACATACATGAACCCGTTACGGTCAGCGGTGGCTGCCGCTTTGACGGTCTTGCCGTTTTCCTTGTAATCGAAGGAGATCAGCTCGTTGACACCGTCGTAGTCCCAGCCATCATGGGGCGTGGTCTGGAAGTGCCACTTGATGCTGCCGTCGTCTGGATCAATGGCCAGGCGCGAGGAAGAGAACAGATTGTCACCCGGGCGCAGGTGTGAGTTCCAGGGTGCCGGGTTACCAGTACCGAAAAACAGGGAGTCAGTGTCCGGGTCGTAGGTGCCGCCCAGCCAGGTTGCCGCGCCACCGTTTTTCCACATATCGCCAGGCCAGGTTACACCAGCCTTGCCGCCGGAAATGCCACTCTCAATAGCCTTGCCATCCTTGTAGACATAACCCATGTGGCCTTCAACGGTCGGGCGCGTCCAAACCAGCTCTCCGGTGTTGGCGTCGTAGGCTTCAACCTTACCGACAATACCGAACTCACCGCCCGATACCCCGGTAATGAGCTTGCCTTTAACCACGATGGGCGCTGCGGTAATGGCGTAACCCGCCTGATAATCCGCCACCTTCTTGATCCACATCGGCTTTCCGGTGTCCTTGTTCAGGGCAACCAGCTTGGCGTCGAGGGTACCGAAGATCACTTTGTCGTCGTACAGGGCGACACCGCGGTTGACCACGTCACAGCAAGGCATGATGCCATCCGGCAGACGGGCATCATACTGCCAGAGCTCCTCGCCAGTTTTGGCGTCGATGGCGTAAACACGGGAATAGGAGGCGGTTACATACATCACACCATCCTTCACCATCGGCTGGGACTCCTGCCCGCGCATTTTTTCGCTACCAAAGGAAAAGGCCCATACCGGCTGCAGGTACTGGATGTTGCTGGTATTCAAGTCGTCGATGGTGCTGAAACGCTGCCCCTGGGTGCCCATGCCGTAGCTGACAATATCTTCCGGCGTGTTGGCATCGTTCATGATGTCTTCGTCGGTGACCGCATGGGCCCCGTACGACACCGCCAGTGCCAGGGCGCTGGCAGCAATGCGAATCCCGAACTTGTTCGATCTCATGGTTGCGCTCTCCAATTCTCTTGTTTTCGGTTTCTCGGTGAACCGGGAACTTTTCCCGCCTCTACACAGATTCTTCGCTTTGTGGGAAAAACCAACAATTACCCCCCGGAACAGGTTTTCTCATCACTTGGTAGTACTACCTCAAACAAAAAAGCCCGCGACGGCATCGCGGGCTTTACCAGGTCTTTTCCGGAACTACCGGGAGGCAGGAATCACAAATCACCCTCAGCACGGGCAATCGCCTCTTCGCTGAGAAATTCACGGTAATAACCGGGCAGGCCATACTGAAGGTCGAGGTCGGCGAAGAGGGCATCAAGCTCCCCCGACTTGACCAACTCGCCCATAATCGCTTCCACGGCATAACCGAGCTGCCGGTGGTTGGATTTGATCGCCATGCCGACATCCCACACCTGCCTGCCAATGCCAGGAAAGCCGTTACCAGCGGCCCGGAACCGACTGTTTTCAGATTTCGACAGTTCGTGGTCAATCTCCGCCCGCATACCCATCACCGCACTGACCTTTCCATCGCGCATGGCGCGGAATGCTTCCCGTACATTGGCGAAATGATGAACCTGATCCCGCATTCTTCCTTGCAGCCCGGAGGTCAAGTAAAAGTCCGGGAGGGTGTCGATCTCCACACCAATCGGGTGATACTGAAAGACCGCAACGGTGTCCACCGAGTCCAACTGTCCGGGGTTGAACGCGATCTGCCACTGCTCCTGCTGATAGGGTCCGAACAGCACCACCTGCTCGTTGATATATTCGCCCGTGGAGTCCTGCATATAGGCGTACTCCCTGTCATACGGCACGCGCATCATGATATCGGCCAGGCGTTGCTTGGCGAGGTAATGTCCCTTCCAGACATTGTTTCGCAGATCGTCGCCGAGATTCTCATCCGGCACGATCCAGTGAACCTTGAAATCCACACCCATTTCCCGGGCGATGCGTTTACCGACCTCCACATCGATACCCCGGGGCTCGCCATCCACGGCGTAGGAGTATGGGGGAAAGTTTTCATAGACACCGACCTTCAGATAGCCGGACTCCAGAATAATATCGTAGGTGCGGTCGGCGGGCCGATTCAGCAAAGGATCGCCATCGTTAAAGGCCAGCACGTCAGACGTCTGGAACAGCAGAAGCAGTGCGAGAATACTGGCTATTGTTTTCATTGTTTTCTCCCCAACCACATCAGGCCGGCTCAAGGCCGGCCCTGAAACAGACCTTTATCTCAATTGCCCAACAGGCATTACTCGGGCTTGGGCAGTGATTCCACGTAGGTCTTGATGGCCCACATGGCGTTCTGATCCAGTGTCTTTTTCCAGGACGGCATGCCCCGGTCGGTACCATTACGGACGCGATTGATATAAAACTCATCGTCCCATTCGGTCAGTTCCCGAAGGTCCGGAGTCAGGCCACCGGACATGGCACGGATGCCATGACAACCTGCGCAATTCCCGGCATAAGCGCTTTCACCGATTTCGACCGCCTGGGCATTTGCGTCGCCATGGGCATTGCCCTCACGAAACGGGTTTTCGAGCAGAACATCTTCACCGAGTGTGGGCAGATTGCCGGTATCCACTTCCTGGGGGGTGACGTTGCCGTGGGCCATAACCAGACCGGCTGCGCCCAGAAGCGTCGCAGTGATCAATGCTTTGAGTGAAAAGGAAGTTGCCATTGTTGCTACCTCTGTTTTGATTCCCCATCCGTTGGCTATTGGATTTGTCAGGTGCCAACTTGCTGACCTCAAGTCTAGGAATCCCGCTGCCCAATCCGAATGCCACTTTGGAGGATTTGACCTACTTCCTTAGTAGTAGATTGGAGGTGCCGTCGCCAAAATCTCCTCCCTTAGTAGTGCCTGATTGCGACTTTCTGAATATTTCAGCCCCAGGTCGCCTTGTCTAAGCTCGATGGGAAAGACAACAAGAACCCGGAGTTTCTATGTACCGCCAGCTGCGGCCAATTGCCATTCTGCTTACAGCAGCCTTTCTCTCGGCCAAACTGGCTGCGCAGCCAATAGAGGCAACCATTGGCTATATTCAATGGATACCCGATCAGGGGCCCGTGCTGTCCAATGTTCTTCCAGAACCTGAAGATGCTGGTCTTCGCGGTGCCGAACTTGCCATCGACGACAACAACACCACCGGCAAATTTCTGGGCCAGAGCTATCTTTTCGAAAGCGAGACCGCAGATTCGGAGAGGACGGCAATCACGGCATTTGAGGCAATGCAGAGCAGGGGCATTGAGCTGTTCGTCATCAGAGCGCCGGCCGACACCCTCGAAAACATGCTCGACAAGGCCGGAGAAACCACACTGATCTTTAACGCCAGCGCAAAGGACGATCGCCTTCGCACCACCAGCTGCCATCCGAACCTGCTGCATACCATACCCAGCTACGCCATGCTTACCGATGCCCTGGGCCAGTGGCTCAGCCAGCGCCGCTGGAATGACGTTTTCCTGATTACCGGGCCCACCGAGGCGGATCAATCCTGGGCCGATGCCTTCCGCCGTTCCACCAAACGGTTTGGGCTGGACATCATTGCCGACAAGCCCTGGACCTTCGATGCCGACCTTCGCCGTACGGCGTCCAAAGAGTTGCCCTTGTTTACCCAGGCTGACGACTACGACGCGGTCGTGGTTGCCGACGTCCGGGGCGACTTCGGCGAGTATGTACCGTTCAACACCTGGCTACCCCGCCCGGTTGTGGGTACCCAGGGTATGTCTCCGGTCACTTGGCACCGGGTAGTGGAGAGCTGGGGCGCGGCACAGTTGCAGAACCGTTTTCGCGATCTGGCAGGCCGGGACATGACCAGCGAAGACTACGCCGCCTGGTCTGCCATTCGCTCTATCGGCACTGCGGTGACAGCACTTGGCAGCGCCAGCCCGGGCAAGATCCGCAGTTTTCTATTCAGTGACAAGTTCCAGCTGGCCGCGTTCAAGGGCCGCAAGCTCACCTACAGGAACTGGAACGGTCAGCTACGACAACCCATCCCGCTGGTTCACCCCCGCGGTCTGGTTGCTCGTGCTCCCTTTGAAGGTTTTCTACACCCCAACTCACAGATGGACACCCTCGGTTTCGACAAACCCGAGAGCGAATGTCGCATCAACAACTGAGATGCCGACCAGACCCGGAACAACAAGGAGAACGTTTGTGAAAACAGCATTGAAACATACTGCCCTGGCGGCCCTGATTACCCTGTCCACACCGACACTGGCAAGCCTTGCCTACGTTTCCAACGAAAAGGACAACACACTCTCGATCATCGATACGGAGTCACAGACAGTGGTCGACACCATCGACGTTGGTGCCCGGCCCCGGGGCATTCTGCTCTCAAAAGACTTCACCAAATTGTATATCTGTGCCAGCGATGACGATACGGTCCAGGTGATGGACCTGGCTACCCGCACGATTATTGATACCCTGCCCTCAGGCGAGGATCCCGAACAGTTCTCGCTCCACCCGAACAACAGGCACCTGTATATTTCCAACGAAGACGACGCCATCGTGACCGTGGTGGACGTGGACACCAAGGATGTACTCGCGCAGATTGATGTCGGCATCGAGCCGGAAGGCATGGCGGTCAGCCCGGATGGCAAGTGGGCGGTGAATACCAGTGAAACCACAAGCATGCTGCACTGGATCAACACCGAAACCTTCAAGATCGAGAAGAACATCGTTATAGGCCAGCGCCCTCGACACGTGGAGTTCAGCAAGGACAGCAAGATCGCCTGGGCGTCTGCGGAAATAGGCGGCACCGTGCACATCATTGATGTCGACAAGCTGGAGCAAATCCATGAAATGTCGTTCAAGGTTCCGGGGGTCAATCAGGATCGTGTTCAGCCGGTCGGTATTGAGCTGACGTCTGACGGCAAGTACGCTTTCGTGGCACTGGGCCCCTCCAACCACGTTGCCGTGGTCGATGCCAGGACCTATGAGGTGCTGGATTACCTGCTCGTCGGCGCGCGAGTCTGGCAACTGGATCTGGATAAAGACGAAAAACACCTCTATACCACTAATGGGGTGTCCGGCGATGTCTCGATCATCAATATCGACGATATGAAGGTCATCAAATCCATAAAAGTAGGCCGCTACCCCTGGGGTGTGGTTATTGATCCGACTTCATGACGATAGAAGCCCGTAACATCAGCTTTCGCTATGGCGACAAGCCCGTGCTCAAGGAGGTCAGCTTTGCCCTGACCTCCGGGCATTTCCATGCTCTCCTGGGCCCCAATGGCGCCGGAAAGTCTACCCTGTTCGGTTTGCTGACCCGTCTGTTGGCGTTGCAACAGGGCGATATTCTGATGGCCGGTCAGTCTCTGAAAAACCAGCCGGCCGAGGCCATGCGCCAGATTGGCGTGGTCTTCCAGCAGAACGCCCTGGACCTTGACCTGACCGTGCGGCAGAACCTGATGTACCACGGTGCGTTGCATGGACTGTCCCGCAAAGAGACCCGTGCACGCGGCGATCGCGAGCTGGAGCGCTTCGGATTGCTGGACCGAGCCAATGATGCGGTGCGAAAGCTCAATGGCGGGCACCGGCGACGAGTGGAAATCGCCCGCGCGCTCTTGCACCAGCCTTCGTTGTTGTTGCTGGACGAACCAACCGTTGGTCTGGATGTGGCCAGTCGCCGTGCGCTGAATGATCACGTGCGCACGCTCTGCGATGACGATGGTTTGACGGTGCTCTGGGCAACCCATCTTATTGAAGAGGTACAGCAAGAGGACAGGGTGCTGATTCTGCATCAGGGCCAGTTACTGGCCGACGGCTCCGGCCGCTCAATCTGCGAAGCCGAGGGTACCCGGGATCTGGCAGAGACCTTCGAATCCCTGACTGGAGCAGCATCATGAAACCGGCTCATTATTGGCACTGTTTTGTGGGCATCCAGACCCGGGAATGGCTGCGGTTCTGGCAGCAGCGCACCCGCTTTGCCAGTGCCCTGGTGCGGCCCCTTCTCTGGCTGGTGGTATTCGCCGCCGGGTTCCGGGCGGTGCTGGGCATTTCCATCATCCCGCCCTATGAAACCTACATCACCTACGAGACGTACATTGCCCCCGGACTGTGCGGCATGATCATCCTGTTCAATAGCATGCAGGGCGCGCTGTCCATGGTGTACGATCGGGAGCTGGGCAGTATGCGGGTGCTGTTAATGAGTCCCCTGCCCCGGCCTTTCCTGCTGGTAACCAAGTTACTGGCGATGGGTGTGGTGTCAGTGGGCCAGGTGTATGTTTTTTTGTTGCTGGCTCTTCTGGTGGATGTGGAACCCCCGCTTTGGGGCTATCTGGCGGTGCTCCCGGCGCTGGTGCTGGCCAGCCTGATGTTGGGCGCGCTTGGTTTGTTGATTGCCACCTGGATCAAACAGCTGGAGAACTTCGCCGGAGTGATGAACTTTGTCATCTTCCCGATGTTTTTCATGTCCTCGGCGTTGTATCCGCTTTGGAGAATGAACGAAGCCAGCCCCTGGCTCTACTGGATCTGTCAGTTCAACCCTTTTACCCATGCAGTGGAGGCGATTCGGTTTTCGCTGTATCTGGAGTGGAACTCTCAGGCCTGGGGCGTAACAATCGGAGTGACGGCGGCTTTGGTGATGCTGGCCACCGCCGGATTTCGGCCTCAGAGGACCAAAATACTAGGGGCCAGGCAAGCCTGACTTCCGGAGTTTTCCTAACAACCCATCGACCAGGTCGGGTTCAGCAATCGCATCATCCCATTGCAGTCGTGCCGGCTTGCCGTCAAGGTACCACAGCCGATTGGCCAGGATTGCAGCGTCTCCTGCATCGTGGGTCACGCAGATCATTGACATGCCCGGGCTGGCATCCAGTATCCCGGCAATCAGTTTTTTCAGCTCACCCGCCATGACAGGATCGAGTGAGGCAAAGGGTTCGTCGAGCAGCAACAAATCGGGTTTCACAGCCAGGCACCGGGCCAGTGCTGCCCGTCTGGCCATTCCGAGAGAGAGCTGATCGGGCAGATAGCGCCCGTAACCAGCAAGACCGACCTGACTCAGCAGATCTTCCGCCTCTTCCTCGCTCGCACCGACCAGGCGAAGGTTCGAATTCAGAGTCCGCCAGGGTAGCAGGCGGTGTTCCTGAAACAGGTAGCCTATCCGGAGTTTGCTTCGTCCAATGACAGCTCCATCCAACACCGTTTGGTCGAGGCCCGCAATAGCATTCAGCAGTGTCGTTTTGCCTATCCCGGAAGGGCCAAGCAGACAGATGCGGTCTCCGCGCTCCACTTTCACAAAGACCTCGCCAAGGACCGGCTGAGCGAAAGCCCGGCCAGCGATTCTGAGCTCAAGCATGGGCTGCCCCAGGCTGGCGCCAGCGGCTTGAACGGCGTTCGAGGGGCTGGAGGATAGCCAGTTCGATGAGCTGGACGACGGCAATAAACGCCAGGCTGTACGCGAGGATGGCGGCCACGTCGAAGACCTGGAAGGCCATGTGCAACTGGAATCCGACCCCACTGGAGCGACCCAGCAGTTCCACCACCAGCACGATTTTCCAGATCAGCGCGAGGCCTCCCCGGGTTGCGGCCATCAGGTAAGGAAACAATTGCGGCACCCAGACTTCGCGCAATCGTTGCCAGCGACTGAAGTCGTAGACGGTGGCCATTTCTTCAAGCCGGTAATCGAGACTGCGAGCCCCTTCCCGGACCGTAACGGCAACGTTAGGGATCTTGTTGATGACCACGGCCATCACGGCTGCCACCTCCACCAGACCGAACCATACGTACATCAAAATGATGGTGACCAGTGCCGGCAGATTAAGCAAAAGCACCAATAAAGGGTCGAACAGGGCATTGGTGGTTTGAGAACGGCCCATCACGATGCCGATGGCAGTACCAATAACCATGGCCAGGGCAAAGGCCACAATTACTCGCCCAAGGGTGGCCCCCAAGTGGTGCCAGAGTTCGCCGGAGGCACACTCCCGCATCAGGGTGTCGAGCACGTTCAGGGGTGTAGGCAGCAAAGGCGATTGAATCAACAGGGCGGCCAGCGCCCAGAGCAAAACAAACGCAGGCAGGACTACCCAATAGCTCCAGAGTGGCGGACGTGCGGAGCGGCCGTTCACGGCTGCGCCCTGTAGAACAGATTTGCCGGCATGAGGTTGTCCGGGGCAGCGCCGGTGAGGACCATCAGTCGCTGCAGGTCGGTGATACGCCTATCAGTCTGGGGCGCTGGTCTACCGGCAACAAAACCCTCTCGCAATGCCGCAAAAACTTCGTCGCCCGGCTCCCCCATAAGAGGACGCAATCGCTGCCAGTAGGTTTCACTCTCCGCCAGCTCGGCTTTCGCTCTGTGCAGGGAAGCCGCGAAACGATCAATCAGCGAGCCGTGATTTTCAGCCCAGTTTGCCGGAAAGACGTAGCCGAGTACCGGCAGAGTACGGTCCAGACCCAGCTCAGTGAGCAGATCGGCCATGCCGAACGCCGATCGCCAGCCACCCTCTCCTCTCAGGCGGGCGGCGAAATGCCAGTAGGTCACGATGACATCCACCTGGCCCCGTTTCAGGGCCTGGCTCAACAGGGGCGGGGCTGCATACTGTATTTCAGAGGATTCCTCCAGCTTGATTCCCTGTTGCCCGGCAACCTTCTGCAACAGTATCCAGCCCTTGCTGCCCGGCCCGCCAGCGACGCCGATGCGTTTACCGGCCAAATCTGCAACGGTGCGGATGCTGGATTGCTCAGACACCACGACAGCGCCAATTTGGGAAGAAAAAGGTACATAAAGGTAAGGCGTGCCGGCCTCGAAGCGAGTCTGCGCCCACAACAGGTCTGCCACCGCCCCGTTCACCGATCCGCTAGTGACCGCAAGACGTGATGCCGGGAGGTTGGCAACCAGTTTCAGCGACAGTTGATAACCATGTTCGCGATCCAGTTTCCGATGAACAATATGATCAAGCTCCCAATGAGCTGTACCAAATTGCAGCACGCTCACCGACAGTTCCGGCAATGGCTCCCCCTGATCGGCGAAAGCAACTGTTGCAGACAATTGAAGCAGGGCCAGTGCAAGTCCGGCGATCAATGCTGACAGACCCGGTTTTCGTTGTTGTAGGTTCATACCCCCACGATACGAACCTCGGTCGCACTCAAGAATAGTACTTTGGTGCCTGTTTTTTGGTGCGATGGTCGCATTCAACGGAAGGTCGGTATGGCGTCTAATGAAGTCATCACAATAATAATCCGAGGTCGGTCGCCACCTGACTGTACCGACTGCCCTCTGCACAGGAGGCTGCCATGCTTGATGAGCTCGATGCCACACTCACTCCCGAAAACCGCTATCATGAATCGGAAGCAATTCCCGACAACGACAACAAACAGGCAGACACGTTCATGGAGCCGGCTTATAAGATCCTGATCGCCGACGACCACCCGCTTTTCCGGGAGGCCATCAGCAGCGTCATCGCCTCAGGCTTCGTCGGCAGCGAAATCATTGAGACAGACGACCTGGATAGCGCCCTCGAGATTACCCGGGCAAACGATGATCTGGACCTGATTCTTCTGGACCTGAACATGCCTGGCATGCACGGCCTGAACGGTTTGATTACGCTTCGCAATGAAGCCCCGACCATTCCCGTTGTGATTGTATCGGCCGAGGAAGACAAACAGGTGGTGCTGCAAGCCATTACCTATGGCGCCGTGGGCTTCATTACCAAGTCTTCTCCACGGGCCCGGATGACGGAAGCGATCCAGCAAATCCTGAACGGCAATGTGTACCTGCCATCGGACATCATTCGCACTGGCAAGGAAAGCTCCAACCGCCGGAGCCGTAACGATGACAACCCGATCTCACCGGAATTGCTCAACTCCCTGACCCGCCGCCAGCTATTGGTTCTGGAACGCATGTCAAAAGGCGAATCCAATAAGCAGATTGCCTACAACCTCAATATTGCGGAAACCACAGTCAAGGCCCATGTTTCAGCCATTCTGCGCAAGCTGGGCGTTCACAATCGGGTGCAGGCTATCCTCTCAGCCAGTGATGTGGATTTCAGTCAGTACCTGAAACGCTAGAAGGCGGATGAGCACACCCTGAAAAAGCCGGGCATCATCCCGGCTTTTTCAGGGCCGGTTCCGGCCGGGTCCGTTAATCAGGTGTGTCAGGGTGCTTCGAAGTTTGAGCGGCTTGACCGGTTTGTTCATCAGGATATGGCCAAGCCCCCGAATGTGTTGCTTCAGCTCGTTGGTGTAGTTGGCGGTAATCATGATCACCGGCGCGGGACACCGCCGACGACTATTGATACTGGCGACCACGTCGACGCCGGTTTCATCATTATCGAGATGGTAATCGGCCAGAATCAGGTCCACCGGGCTGTCGGCGGGGTTCAGTTGAAGTTCCAGATCGGTCAGGGATACCGCGGTAATCACCTGACAGTCCCAGCCTTCCAACAGTGTCTGCATGCCCCTGCAAATAGCGTAGTCATTGTCGATCACCCAGATCCGCGTGCCATCCAGACCGCGGTCCGGGAGGGCGAGCCGCTGGCCCTCCTGCCCTGACCGCTTGGGCTGCAGCCGGCCAAGGGGCACCCGGACACTGAATACCGAACCCTTACCCACAACGGACGAAACGGTCACTTCATGCCCCAGCATCCGTGAGATCTTGTCCACAATCGCCAGACCCAGCCCAAGCCCCTTGTCAGGTTGCGAACCGGACGGCCGGATGCGCTTGAACTCCTGGAAAATCTCGGTGAGCTTGTCCTCCGGAATCCCGGGCCCGGTGTCCCAGACCTGCAACAGAGCGTGATCTGCACGACGGCGACAACCTAACAGGATACGTCCGGCACCCGTGTAACGAATGGCGTTGGTGAGAAAGTTGCGCAGTATTCGCGCCAGTAACTGGGAGTCGGATTCCACCACCGCGGACGACGGCACAAAATCAAGCGCCAGCCCCTCTGCCACAGCCATCTGCCGGAACTCCCGGGCGATGTTGTTAAGCAAATCCCTGAGGTCAAATGCCGTAACATCCGGCTTGATAACCCCTGCGTCCAGTTTGGAGATATCCACCAGAGTACCTAGCAGATTTTCGACATCATCCAGGGACGTGCTGACGGAGCGAACCAGTCCTTCGGCCTTGGGCCCGAACGATTGCTCCAGCAAGGCACTGGTGAACAGGCGAGCGGCATTCAATGGTTGCAGCAAATCATGGCTGACCGCAGCCAGGAACTTGGTCTTGGACAGGTTTGCCCGTTCAGCGTCGAGCTTGGCATCCCGCAGGCGGGCTTCGACGGCCGCACGCTCGGTTATTTCCTGGCGCAACTGGTTGTTCAGCCCTGTCAATGCCGCCGTGCGCTCCTTCACCCGGCGTTCCAGATGGTCATAGGCCTGCTCAAGTGCCAGCGCAGTCTTACGGCGATCGGTAATGTCGCGAATCAACACGAAAAACCCAATAATCACGCCGTTTTCGTCAAAATTGGGCACGTAAGAGCGCAGCATATATCGCACATCGCCCTTCTCGCCCGTTTCCTCAAATTCAAAAGTAACACTCTTGCCCGCCAGGGCCTGCTCAACCTGGGGCAGCAAGCGGCGGTATAGGTCGGGGGAATGGACTTCCTGCAATGACTTGCCCAGCGGTGCTTCGCCGTTGCGGCCATACCAGGCGTCATAGACCTTGTTGCAGAACTGGACAGTCATATCCGCACCAACATAGGCGATTAGCGCCGGCACATGGTCGGTTACCACCCGGACCCAGCGCTCGCTCTCTTCAAGCGCCTTGATTCGACGCGCCATTTCGCTGTTCTTGACGTCGGTGATGTCGGAATAGAGCACCACCAGACCACCCTCACGTGTTGGCCGTTCGGTCATTTGCACCCAGCGGTCGTTGGACAGCAGAAACACCACCCCTTCGGAATCCGGGTGCCCGTGTTCTTCCAGAATAAGGCCAGAGGTCAGTGCCTGCTTCTTCACATCGGCAATGGAAGTGCCTGCAGCGGGCGGCTCCAGACCGGCATGACGCCAGTAGCCGCGGAAACGACTGTTGCTCTGGATTAGCCGGTGCTGGTGATCAAACAACACAAAACCATCTGCAATACTTTCGATCGCATCGCTGAGGCGCTGACGGGTGGTTTCAGCCTCTTCCCTGGCACGATTCAGAGCCTTGTTACTGCCCTTGAGCTCTTCCATGGCCTGATTCAGCGCCTCGGTACGTTCACGCACCTGTTCCGCCAGCACCACAGAATGCTCAAACGCCGCATAGGGCTCAGGTTTGTGGGCGGAGCCGGACTCCACCCGGACAATCAAGGCATCACGAATCTTCCGAAGGCGTTCATTTTCCGCCTCCAGCTCGGCAATCCGCTGGTCCTTGAGCTCATCCCTGGGCGGCTCAGGATTGTCCGGAGCGGACATCAGGCTGGCCAATGACCACCCCCGTAAAAGTCTGATTGATATGCATACCGTCGAACTGCTCACCGTAGGTGTTGAACCCGATGACCTTGTGGTGCCGCAGGAATTCGGAAACGGCCTCCACTTCTCCGGTCAGTTCCGCCTCGAGGCGGCGCAGGAAACAGTCACAGCCTATGGTGACCAATGGCGGCCCGACAACGCGCTCTGACGCTTCAAGTTGCGTGCGGACACTGTCGAGCAGTGATTCCGGTTCCATGGCTGTCATTACGATTCCGGTCTCTACCGCGCAATAAAATGTGAGGCTCTTGTCGGGATTTACCCGCTGGATCGAACGAACAAAATAATGGCCACCGATTTTTACCCCAAGCGGACGCAAAGCAAATATTTTTCGGTCCAGGGCGTCGACAGTCACGCCAACCGCGCGGGCATAGGCATCGGCCGCGGGTTCTGCATTGAGTTCATAAACCGTGCGGCTCTCGGCGCAGGCATCGGTAACCACCAGTTTCTGGCTTCGCTCAACCATGTGGTGGGTGGAAAACACCCGGAAATCCAGCGGAGTGTTCACCAGCATTACCGTAGCGGCACCGGTGTGAAACTCGCCATCATAGAACACGTGGGTATTGGCCAGCCGCTCATCGTCACCGGCCGAGCCGCCGAACTGGGGAATGGAGCCAAGGGCAGCGTTCAGCGTTGCCAAAACAAGCTCCTCTCGGCTGGAGAGGCCATCCAGCAGAGTGATGGCAAAGGTATTTCCTTTCACCGGTGCCAGGCGCGCGTCCCGGCACGTCGATAGCAAACCGTCTATCACCCCCTGGGCGTCCTGAAGCGAAAACTGGTCCAGCTCCCGAATCAGTGCGCAGTCAATCGCAAAATAGCGCTGATCAAAGCCGATGGCCGTGATGCATCCACGGCCGTAACCCTCGGGAGTAATCTCGCCGGCTGACGTGCAGCCACAAACCCGAACGCCCTGGAAAACATGTTCAAGGGCGATTCCCAGGCCACCCAAATCGTACTCGGCAGAACAGAAAAACAGCACGCAACCAAGATGGTCGTGACTGAGCTGGCTTGCAAGATTGGTGGCAGCCAGCATCGGATCGCGAACGCTGGAGCTTGCAACCCGAACGGCGGGTATAGTCGTCGCTGGCTTCATAAAGGCAGGCTCCGAAAACGGATAGCTTTTGACCGATTTTACGGCATCCGCAACCGTAGCCAATGCGACTTCAGTGCTTTTAATTGGCGCGCCGAAATGATCGTAAGCCATTGATTAAAATACCTCCTGAATCAATGTCCGGTGGCGCGGCCGGCTCCCTACCTGGCAAACCGGCACTTTAGTCTTAGTCGGGACCCTTGGGTCAGAAGGTAACGATGGCACCCAGCGCAATGGTGTCGATGTCGGCAGCGTCTGCACCAGTCGACTTGGTTCTCTGCTCAAACATGTTGTATTCGGCCACCAGCTTGAAGCTGCTGTTCACATTATGGAACACCGCCACGGAGGTGTTTTCAGTCTCAAAGTCCGCCTGATCGGAATCCGTTTCGCCATAGGACAGAACGAACCGGTTCGCGCCCAGAGTGTAGGACCCCTGAACGAGGTAGCCGTCGGCATCCTCTTCCGCCAGGGGCGCGGCCGTGTCGGAAATCAGCACCGGCACATCACCTTCAGACGTAAAGCCAGAGGCGGTCAGGGAAAAACCGGCAACGGAGGCACGGACACCGTAACCGAGTCCGGTTGAGTCGACAGACGTGGTGGCATTCTCGGACTTCTGCGAACGGCCATTCAGCCAACCGGTCAGTGCCACGCCACTCAGATCTGCACTGTAGGTAACCTCGGCCTCAAGCCTTGGCGCGGACTGCTCTGACTGAGCACCGGGCGTTGTGTTGGCCGGCTCAAAAATACCGGCCGCCACTTTCAGGCCACCCATATCCGGAGTCCGGTAGGTGATCTGCGCAGACGGGTTCGGGTAAGGATAGCCGGTGCGGATATTACCGAAGGAAACGCCCGTCGGCGCACCGGGTGAACCAAAGCCCATCAGGATTTCGTCCAGAAAGATGTTGGAACGGGCGTACAGGCCAAAATCCTTACCGATCAGCACTTGGCCGAACGAACCGTCAACCGTGGCGTAAAGCTGACGAACATCAATCGCAGTGTCAGTCGGCGATTGCAGGCTGTCGTTGATGGTGGACCAGAATGAGGAACGGCCGCCCATAGTCAGGTCGCCCACTTCCTTGCTGAAATTGAAGCCTATGGTATTGGGCAGGAAGCCCATCTTGACGTCCGAATTGCGGGTATCGGCCAGCTTGTCATCACGGTTCACGTAGAATGCGTTGAAGTAACCGTCCACGGAAAAGGACGTACCGTCCTGATTATAGACTTCAACCGCCGCGCTGGCTCCAGTACTGGCGCCCATGGCTGCGGCCATCGCAATCGCCAGGCCTGACTTTCTGAAATTGTTGTTGTTCATACTTCCCCCGGTTGTTTTTGGAAATCTGGGAACGGGGTACCGGGTCATCCGGCAACCCAAGGCGTGGTCTGTCGCCTGATTCCATGGTCGGTTAAGGGAAAGAAGGGGGGAATGCGTCAAGGGAGCAGGTTTTCTGCTCATTTGGGAGGCACTGCAAACAGAACTTTAGGATTAAGACCAGCCCGGAAACTGCTCCAGCTCCTGCAGGCAATCGGCAAGAAAGTCCTCAGGGTCAGCCATGATCGCTTCGTCCGCCACCACACCAAACTGAACCTGGCCAGCGTAACTGACGATGCTGACCCCGAGCCCGATATCGCCCGCCTGAGGTACCCAGAACATCTGCTCGGTAATGCGGCAGCCAGCAAGATAGCGGGTCTCAGGCGTACCCGGAACATTGGAAACCACCGTACTGGCCTTGCGATAAAACATATCGGCCACTGGCTTTCGCCAGGGTTCCGGGATCACCGATGCGCTTGCCGTCAGGCCCCAGGCAATACCGGGCTGCCAGCTCTTCTTGAGCCGCCGGGTTTCATGCTTGATCCGGTAAAGCCTCTCCAGTGGACTCTCACCGTCGACAGGAAGGGGCACAAACACCGTGCCGAAGAAGTTGCCCAGGGAACCGGACTCCGGCTGCAGGTCCTCCGGCAATCTTTCACGAATATCCACAGGGACCGCTGCGTGTAGAATGGCGTCCTCGAGGTCATCACCCTCCAGACCGAGCCGCGTGCGCACTGCGGCAGCGACACAACTGAGCAGGACATCATTGATGGTGGTATTGGTGGCTCTTGCGATGGCCCGCAGCTGATCCAACCGGACCGGTCGAGACCATCGACACTGTCGTCGACCCAACAAGGGCCGTTTCAGATCCGACGCAGTGTCCTCCGGTTCGATCAGAAAATTACTGAATTCATGCACCAGCCTGAGGCCCTTTTGCCCAACCCGATCAACCAATCGCCCGGCCTGAAGCCACTGGTTGGATTCCGCGGCTTCCAGGTCCGCCTCATCTGTCGTCGGCCCATCCGGATTCGCGCCATCTGCCACCAGCTGTCCCAGCCAGGCCTGGGCTGCTGCATACCATCGAGACAACTCGGACGTTTCCGCCGCACCATAGATGGCCGGATGTTGCTGGGGGGAGACCGGGCACAGGCGATCAAACATGCCCAGGAGAGACAGCCCGTCCGCGTAACAGTGATGCATGCGCAAAAGCAACGCGGCTCCACCCTCAGCGTTAGGTGCCAGCCAGAATTTCCAGCGGGGACGGTAGAGAGCCAGCGGCTGGTTCAGGCGAGCAGAAACCCAGTCCTGCAACTCTTCGGGCGAAAACCGGTCAATAACGACATCCAGGTGATGCTTGAGATCAAAGACGGGGTCTGGCACCCACCACCAGGCCGGAGAGCGCCAGACCGGCATAAAGCAGAAGCGCTCCCAGGCGATCCAGTAAACCCTCAGGAATTCCCGGAATCTGGGGGCGGTCAGGCCATCCACCCTCAACATGACCGTGATGGTCATTGGGTTCTCTGGTCGTTCCAGAGCCAGCCAGGCTGAATCCGCAGGCAGCAGGAGGTGCGATTGCTCGTGACTCAAACCTGAACGTCCCCGGGTGAATAATGAAGGTAAGTAAAAACCGAACTTCGCATTGTGCCAGACAAGCCTCACCGGCTCCATATACTGCGCTCGCGCGCGAAGTTACAAAAAATTACACTTGAGTAACGGTTCAGTCCTATACTGGTTATAAGCCTTAATGTAATGGTTATTAGCCGTATCGAACCGTCATCGATTGACCCCGGCTAATCGTATCGGAGGTTAGCAGTGCCAATTGATGACTGATCGGTTCGGAGTAAAACAGCGTCACCAGCACGTTTATCATTAATCACGAGCCATTGTAGTGCTGGGAGGAGAGCCGTCATGAAAGCGAGCCACGTTCGCAAACTGATCAAGCCAATCGAAAGCGCTTACTCCGAGATGTTCTCGGGGCGAGTGTATCGTGTTGGCCATGGTGCCGTTTCAGTTCGAAACCACAGCGGAAAGGGCGAACAGACTGTTGTGGGCGTGCACGGCTTTCTCGAAAACCACTGCTATTTCACCCAGGCCTATGAAGCGCCCACCACGGAACTGATCCTGCTGACCTGCAGTAATTATCATATTCCTGTTAATGGCGTAACGCCGGAAACACCGGACTGGGAAGTACCGATCAAGCATTTGGCAGGCACTATTGAATACGATGCCTGCATCCTGGGCCAGGCAATGGCCAACCTTCCCACCACTGCCAATGTGCGTGTGCATGGCCACTCACGGGGTGGCGCCGTGATTCTGGAAGCCATCAAACAGTGGCCGGAACTCTTTGAAGATGTGGAAGTCGTCCTGGAAGCGCCGGTGCTGCCCCAGGCTAGACTTCATGGCCTGGTCACCACGCTGCTGGAGCCCGTGAGCCATGGCATGTGGCCCTGGCTGATTCGCCTGATCAACAGCGCGCCTTCTTCAGCCTATGGCCAGACCTTTTTCGGTAAGATGAACCCACGTAAAAAACAGCTTCTCAGCAAGCTGTTTTCTGCCACCAGGGACCACCTGACCATTGTCCGGAACATTGAAAACATCATGGACTGGATGACCCGGACAGATACCAGCATTTACGACAACGTTCGTTATGGAACCTTCCTGATTCCCGCCGTTGACAGAATCCTGGATCGCAACGCCATGCTGGCCAGTGCCCGCAAAAGCCCGACAACCATGCGCATTGTGGAAACCGAGGCCCCGAGCCACTTCATAACGCTCGACAGCAAGGAGTGGGTCCCGGGGTTCGAGACGCTTTCGGCCACTGCCGAGGGCTAGCCTTACTGCACCGCCTGCCATCCTTCGTTAAACTGGCCCATCTTTTCCCTATGGTTTAACGGAGCCGGCTACCATGTATCGTGAGCGCCTCGTCGCTACCCAGGTTCATTCCGGCAGCGCCCGCCGTCTGCAACAGATGTTGCTTGACTACCACGATTTCCGTCAGCACAAGGTGGCCCACCCGCTGCTGGAGAGCACCTTCGACGTGTCCGACTGGCAAGCCAGGCGGCTGAAAGCCACTCATCAGGATCTTTACCAGCACCCCGGTTATCACAGCGGTCTCGAATTCCTGTTGAGCGACCTTTACGCGCCCGCCAGCATGACCCGGAGAGATGACAACATAGACCGTATTTTCCCAAAGATGGTCAAGTGGTTGCCAGATAACCTCCTGAACACTTTCGCGGGACTCGTCGAACTCAACCTGATCACACAGCAACTGGACCTTGAGCTCGCAGAGTTGCTACACGAGCGAGATATCCCCACCAACGACCTGGCAATCGAGCATTACTGCGAGACTTACAGATGCAGCCGTCAGCTGGCAAAACGAGAGCGCCAGATAGATCTGGTGGCTGATGTTGGCGAGCAGCTTGACCGTTACGTTCGCAATCGCACCCTTGGCTGGCTGCTGGCGATGAGCAGGGCACCGGCCGAAATGGCAGATCTGAGCGACCTGCACAGCTTCCTGCACCGAGGCTACACCGCGTTCAGGAACATGCATGATGTAGAGCTACTGATTGACCGAATCGTAAGGCGGGAAAAGCAGGTAATGGCGAATATTCTGAATGGTCACCCGGACCCTTTCCGGCTTCCGGGCAACCTCTGAAAGCACAGTGACCAACGGTCAGACCTTGATGATCTGGTCCAGCTGGGAGTGTATTTCCTGCTCAATCCTCGACTTGAATGCCCTCAGCAGCATACCCAGTTCGAGGTGCACGTGCATATCCGCATGGTCGATGGTCAGATGGCCCTTTACGCCACTGCGCTTGAAGCGCAGCACATCGCCCTCCCACTCGTAATTCACATCGAACTGGCGGGACAGGTCCTGGGCCAGCGTTTCTGCAACTCCCCGGGCGTGTTCCTTGTCGAGGGTATGGGGTCGGTGTATGTCAATCACAGACATAAATCAGTTTTCTCTCGGAAAATGGACGGTTTCACAGTGTAAGACGGTATTTAACTTGTAGCCACCCTTGTAGCAACCCGGCCAACCGTTAGAATACGGAGTTCAGATTCAGACAGGACTTATCCCATGAGCGAGCAACACACGCCAGCCAACAAGGACCGGACCAATCCGGGCCAGGATGACGTCACCCATTTTGGCTTCCGCGATGTACCCAAAAGCCAGAAGGCGAGCCAGGTGGCCGAGGTATTCCACAGTGTGGCCGGCAAGTACGACCTCATGAACGACC
The DNA here is from genome assembly GCF_001854125.1 of Marinobacter salinus. Lineage (NCBI taxonomy): Bacteria > Pseudomonadati > Pseudomonadota > Gammaproteobacteria > Pseudomonadales > Marinobacteraceae > Marinobacter > Marinobacter salinus. The sequence continues at coordinate 3,851,126 of NZ_CP017715.1, read as the reverse complement.
TGATGTCCATGGGCATTCACCGCTTGTGGAAACGCTTCACCATTGAGCTTTCCGGGGTTCGGCCCGGCCATCAGGTACTGGACATTGCAGGCGGCACCGGCGACCTGACCATGAAGTTTTCCGATCTGGTGGGCCCGGACGGCAAAGTAGTGCTCGCAGACATCAACGCGTCGATGCTGGAAGTCGGGCGGAGTCGCCTGATTGACCGTGGTTATGCCGGTAACATCGAATACGTGCAGGCAGATGCCGAGCACCTCCCGTTCCCGGACAACAATTTCAATGCAGTCTCTATTGCCTTCGGTCTGCGCAATGTCACTGACAAGGATCAGGCGCTCCGTGATATGGCGCGGGTACTCAAACCCGGCGGCAAGCTGATGGTTCTGGAGTTCTCCAAACCGACCAACCCGCTGCTGAGCAAGGCCTACGATACCTATTCGTTCACCGCGCTGCCGCTGATGGGCCAGCTGTTTGCCGGTGACAGCGAAAGCTACAAATACCTGGCTGAGTCCATCCGTATGCATCCGGATCAGGAAACCCTGAAAGGCATGATGGAGAACGCCGGACTGGTCAACTGCAAATATTACAATATGACGGGTGGCATCGTGGCACTGCACGTGGGAATCAAGCCCTGATGTTTCCCGGGCCGACTCTGCTGGCAGCTGTGACTGCCATCATTGAGCGTGGACTGAACCAAGCCCTTGAGCTTGACCCGGCTGGCCGGCAGGCGCTGCTGGGCGCAATGGAAAGCCCTATAGAGTTCAGCATTACCGCGCCTTTTGCCCTCAGCTGTTCGCTGTCCGGGGTCGGTGAGCGGGTTCAGGTCAGTAGTCAGCCCTCCGAGGCTCCTGCACTGGAAGTCAGCGGCAAGCCCCTGGCGTTCGCAGCACTGGCCACAGGCGACGACAGGGTATTCCGTGACGGACGGCTCTCTGTTGTTGGTGACACTGCCCTCGCCCACCAGCTGCAACAGGCCCTCAACCAACTGGATCCGGACTGGGAAGCCGCCATGGCGGCTCACGTTGGCGATGTACCTGCCCACTTCCTCGGCAAGCGCATTCGCAACGCCGTGAAATGGAGCCGGCAGGCCTTCCATTCCCTCAATGCCAACATTGAGGAGTATGTGCACGAAGAAAGCCGAACACTGCCCGGCCGCCGCGAACTGGAGGCCACCTTTGAGGACATTGACAACCTTAGCCTCCGGACCGAGCGGCTGGAAGCGCGCCTGAACCACGTTGAAAACCGCGGCAACCCTGACGAACCGGAGAACCTGTGACCCGTCTGCAACGCCTGTTCCGAATTGCCTGGGTGTTCTGCCGTTATCGGCTGGACACCTTTTTACCATTGGCGGAACTCCCTGCTCCCCTCAAGATATTTTTCCTGCTGGCGCCGTGGCACCTGTTCCCGCAACCCAAGCTGGACCGCGGTGATCGCCTCAGGTTGGCCCTCGAAGAGCTGGGCCCGGTGTTCGTCAAATTTGGCCAGATCCTGTCCACGCGTCGGGACCTCTTGCCGGATGACATGGCCGAATCCCTGAAAACGCTGCAGGACCGGGTTCCACCGTTCCCCAGCGATGTTGCCCGCGGTATCATCGAGACGTCTCTGGGTGCTCCGGTCTCCGACCTGTTCCAAGATTTCAGCGCAGACCCCATGGCCTCGGCATCTGTAGCCCAGGTGCATGCGGCCACGCTGCCCAATGGCCAGGAGGTGGTGGTCAAGGTCCTGCGCCCGGGCATCGAAAAGGTCATTCGCCAGGACCTGGCGTTGATGTACCTGATGGCCGGCCTGCTGGAAAAATACTGGTCTGAGGGCAAGCGCCTGCATCCTGTGGATGTAGTGGCAGATTACGACTCAACGATTCATGATGAACTGGACCTGCAGCGGGAAGCCGCCAATGCAAGCCAGTTACGAAGGAATTTCGAGAACTCCTCACTGATTTATATCCCGTATATTGACTGGAATTACACCCGCAAGTCCGTTCTTGTCATGGAGCGTATTCACGGCATCCCCATTGCCGATGTTCCGGCTCTGAAAGCGGCTGGTGTGAACATGAAGGTACTGGCCGAAAAGGGCGTGGAAATCTTTTTCACACAGGTCTTTCGCGACAGCTTTTTCCACGCTGACATGCACCCGGGTAATATCTTTGTGGATTGCTCCAACCCGAGTGACCCGAAATACATTGCCATTGATTTTGGCATTGTCGGCACCCTGGCACCGGACGACCAGAGCTACCTTGCCCGCAATCTGCTGGCGTTCTTTCGCCGGGATTACCGGCAGGTGGCCCAACTTCACATCCAGTCCGGCTGGGTGCCCCCGGATACCCGGGTGAATGAATTCGAGGCGGCCATCCGTACTGTATGCGAGCCGATTTTCGAGAAGCCGCTCAAGGATATTTCATTCGGACATTTCCTGCTTCGTCTGTTCCAGACAGCGCGCCGGTTCAACATGGAGGTGCAGCCGCAGCTCGTTTTGCTTCAGAAAACCCTGCTGAACGTGGAGGGCCTCGGCCGGCAGCTTTATCCGGAACTGGACCTCTGGAGCACGGCCCAGCCATTCCTGGAAAGCTGGATGCGTAAACGGATTGGTCCCTCTGGTCTGATCAAGTCCCTGCAAACCCACCTGCCGGCCTGGCTGGAACAGTCACCAGAGATGCCCCAACTGGTTCACGATGCGCTGCTGCAATTACGGCACTCGGGGCCCACAGAACAGCAGAATAACGATACACTGGCGCTTCTCCGTGAGCAGCAGACTCGCGCGGACCGGCGGTGGCGTCGAGGCCTGACAGCACTGGCACTGGTCACCGCCGCGGCGCTTGGAACCCAGCCGGAAGCACAGGCATGGGCACAAAGCATTCCGGTATGGAGCTGGGTATTGCTTGCAGCCGCGGGCGTACTGGTTCTGCGCGGAAGCCGTTAAATCACACAGAGTTCAGGATTTCAAAAGATGCAAGACTCACCCGATAACGCCGACATTCCTGACTGGCTTGAAACCATCCGCTGGACGGCCGACGGCCTGGTCCCCGCAATTGCCCAGGACGCGGCCACCGGAGACATCCTGATGATGGCCTGGATGAACCGGGAATCCCTGCGCCTCACGGCCGAAGAGGGGCATGCCGTTTATTGGTCACGCTCACGGGGCAAACTTTGGCGTAAGGGTGAGACGTCCGGGCATCAGCAGGTCGTAAGGGATATCCGCCTCGACTGCGATGAGGACGTCATACTGCTGAAAGTGGAACAAAAGGGTGGCATTGCCTGCCATACCGGACGGCGAAGCTGTTTTTACCGAACCTTAGAAAACGGTGAATGGGTCAGCGTTGAACCCGTTATTAAAGACCCTGATGCCATCTATGGCAGCAACTGAGGAGCATACAAGGTGAGTGACGTACTCGAACGCCTGGCTCAGGTACTGGAAGAGCGAAAACAAGCTGACCCGGACACATCCTACGTAGCCAGCCTTCATGCCAAAGGCCTGAACAAAATCCTGGAAAAGGTCGGCGAGGAATGCACGGAAACCCTGCTGGCGGCAAAGGATGCGGAACAATCCGGCGACACCGCAGAACTGGTTTACGAAACCGCGGATCTGTGGTTTCACAGCATGGTCATGCTGTCCCGGCTAGGCCTTGGCCCGAAAGAAGTTCTGGAGGAACTGGCGCGCCGATTTGATCTTTCAGGGCTTGAAGAAAAGGCCTCCCGGAGCGACTGAAATTTCCATACCCTTTAGGGGGTTTCCGCAGACGGATTCTGTTAACGTATAATGTAATCAGACAGAAACATCAAAAACGAGGGTCCCCTGATGGGCATCAGTATCTGGCAACTTCTTATTGTACTTGGCATTGTCATCCTGCTGTTCGGAACAAAAAAACTGCGCAACATCGGCACCGATCTCGGAGGCGCCATTCGCGGTTTCAAGAAGTCCATGAGTGAAGACGAAAAGAAAGACGCCGACCAGCAGGACCCTGACTCTCTGGAAAAGAACGCCGAATCCCAGGACCAGCAGGCCGGGGCGGAAGACAAGCCACGGGACAAGTCCCACAGCTGAGACCGGGCTGAATGTTTGATATCGGCTTTCTTGAACTTCTGATCTGCGGCGTCATTGCGCTGCTGGTGCTTGGCCCTGAGCGTTTACCGGCAGCGGCCCGGGCTGCCGGCCGTTGGGTCGGTGGTGCGCGCCGCATGGTCAGTCAGTTCACCTCGGAACTGGACCGCGAGCTCAAGGCGGAAGAACTCCGGGAGGAGTTAAAAAAAGCCGGCGATATCGGGCTCGACGACGTCCAGAAAACCGTTCGCGGTGCTTTGGATGAAGCCAAAAAATACGAGCACATGATTTTGCCCGACGAAGCTTCCGGGAAACGCAATACGGAGCCGGCTCAAACGGAAGCCATCCGTGACGATTCCTCGGATACGCCGCCAAAACAGGACACCAACGCTGAGCCCGGGGGCCCTGACAACAACGGCTCCAGGCAAGGCCCTTCGGATAATCGTTCATGAGTTCCAGGCCAGACGGCAACCAGCACCCTCCAGAACACCAGGAAATGCCATTAGTCGAGCATTTGCTGGAACTGCGAAACCGCCTGCTAAAGATGGTGCTGGCAGTGGTAATTTGCTTTGCCGCCATCTATCCGTTTGCCAATGAGCTCTACCTGTGGCTCTCCCAACCACTGCGCGAACTGCTCCCGGTCGGGCAGACCATGATCGCCACCGACGTCACATCGCCTTTCTTTGCTCCGCTGAAACTCGCGCTGGTGCTGTCGGTCTTTGCCGCCATTCCCGTTATCCTTTACCAGCTCTGGAGCTTCATTGCGCCGGGTCTCTATTCCCATGAGAAGCGCCTCGCTTTCCCGCTGCTGTTCACCTCAGTGATCCTGTTTTATCTGGGTGCTGCGTTTGCGTATTATGTGGTGTTCCCTCTCGTCTTCAGTTTTTTTACCGCGATCGGGCCCGAGGGCATCGTTGAACTGCCGGACATCGCCAGCTACCTGAATTTCGTACTGAAGATGTTTTTTGCATTCGGTGTTGCCTTCGAAATCCCGATTGCGACTGTCCTTCTGATCCTCACCGGTGCGACCACACCGTCCGACCTGGCAGCCAAACGCCCCTATATTGTGGTTGCCTGCTTCATAATCGGCATGCTGCTGACTCCACCCGACATCATTTCCCAGACATTACTGGCCGTGCCCATGTGGATCCTGTTCGAATTCGGGATTATTTTCGGGCGCCTGGCCAAGCGGGAAGTGACCGAACCGGAATCCGAAGAGCCGTCCGGCGGATGAATCTGGCGTTACTGTTTGAAGAGGATTTCACGCGCCCGGACAGGGTACGGCTGACAGGCCGCCGCCTGGCTCACCTGCAGTCCGTCATCAAGGTAGGCGTTGGTGACTGCATTCCCGTTGGTCGTGTGAACGGTCGGATTGGCACGGGGGAGATCCTGACCCTGACCGATTCCGAGGCTGAGCTGGCCGTGGCATTTGATCAGGCACCTCCGCCAGTCCTGCCGCTCACACTGATCATAGCCATGCCTCGTCCCAAGATGTTCCGTCGCGTTCTGCAGACGTGCGCAACGCTGGGAGCGAAAGATATCTGGCTGATCAACAGCTACAAGGTAGAGAAAAGTTTCTGGCAAACGCCCTGGTTATCCGACGACAACCTGCGGGAAAATCTCACACTTGGACTGGAACAAGCCAGGGACACCATCATGCCGGAGGTCCGTATCCGAAAGCTGTTCAAACCCTTTGTGGAAGACGAACTCCCCGCGTTGCTGTCCGGAAAGCGGGCCCTGGTTGCCCACCCCGGAACCAACACACCATGCCCGACACACCTGAACCAGCCTGCCGCCCTGTGCATCGGGCCGGAAGGCGGCTTTACACCCTACGAGGTCGGGAAGCTTGAAGAAGCAGGGTGCGAAGCAGTCCATCTCGGCCCACGCATCCTTCGGGTGGAAACGGCTGTACCCGTGCTGATAAGCCGGCTGTTCGACGCCTGCCGCTAGCTCAGGCCGAGCGTTCAGCCCAGAGCTTTTGCAGCGGGGTGATAACCGCAACCAGAACAGCGCCTGCCAAAAGCCCCAGGGCGCCGTTAATCAGGGTCGGCATCAGGGCGCTTCCGACACCTCCCAATCCCTCGGCAAAGTGATGGATGGCCTCATACACTGGTGGCACGCCGTGGGCGAGGATTCCGCCCCCCACCAGAAACATGGCGATCGTGCCTAGAATGGACAAGGTTTTCATCATGTAGGGCGCAAGCCAGAGAATACCCCGGCCCATTTTTTGCGCAAGTTCGCTGTCTTGCTGGCTCAGATACAAACCACCGTCGTCCAGTTTCACGATACCGGCCACCAGCCCATAAACGACTACGGTAATCATGATGGCCACAACGGCCAGCACCAGAAACTGAATGCCAATGGTTTCACCGGTGACCGTGCCGAGGGTGATGGCGATAATTTCTGCAGAGAGAATGAAATCGGTACGAATCGCACCTTTAATCTTGTCCTTCTCCAGAGCCTTCAGATCGGCCTCGGGATTTTTCAGGGCCGCTTTCAATTCGCTCTTGTGGGCCTGATCTTCCTCACGGTGCAGAAACTTGTGGGCCAGCTTTTCAAAACCCTCGAAACACAGAAAAGCCCCTCCCAGCATGAGTAACGGCGTCACCAGCCAGGGCACGAAAAAGCTGATGGCGACCGCTGCCGGAACGAGGATTGCCTTGTTGACGAATGACCCCTTGGCTACAGCCCAGACCACCGGTAACTCCCTGGCGGGCTTCACTCCTGTCACCTGCTGGGCGTTGAGGGCAAGATCGTCTCCCAGAACACCTGCGGTTTTCTTGGTGGCAGTTTTCGTCATCAGGGACACATCGTCCAGAATGGTGGCGATGTCATCGATAAGCGCGAGCAGACTGCTTCCTGCCATGGTGCTGACGTCCTTAGCGTAACGGTTCCAGATCGGCCGAGTTTATCCGAAACCGGAACCCTCAGGAACCCAGCTTTTTCAGGCCGTAGACCACAGACTCCAGCGAGGCCTCACCCAGCAGGCGATTTGCCGGTGCGCTGTTCGTCCCGGAAAAAAACAAAACAGCGGGAGGACCCGGAACCTGCCAGCTATCAAGCTGGTCTTTCTGCGCCTGCGTAAAGTCCGTTACATCCAGCTTGATGAAATGCACCTTATCCGACCAGGCCATGACATCCCGGGTACTGAACACTTCCTCGTCCATGACCTTGCAGCTGACGCACCAGTCCGCATAAACATCCACCATGACAGGACGGCCGCTGCCGAGCGCCACATCAAGATCAGCAATTTCCTCGATCACCTCAAAGCGCTCGACTGGCGTTCTTGCTTCTGTCGAGGCAATGCCAAAGCCGGCCAGGGGCTGCCAGAGCGAACCCTCCCCACGGGCTGCACCCAGCACCAGCAACAAGCCCCATACCGACAACAAAACCCCGGCCGTCTTGCGCGACCCTGCCCAGCCCCGGGAAACACCTTCGAGGGCGCCGAGCTGGATGCCACACCACAGCAATAACGCACCCCACAGCGCCAGTGCGGCCGTCTCTGGCAGGATACGTTCCAGCAAGCCAAGCGCCACAACCAGCAGACCAACACCAAAGAGTTGCTTGACCCGCTCCATCCAGAGGCCGGCTTTGGGCAGCATTCTGGAACCGGTGGTGCCGATCAGGATCAGTGGCACACCCATGCCCAGCGCCATGGCAAACAGTGCACCGCCCCCGATAACCGCATCACCCGTGGTCGAAATATAAAGCAGTGCCCCGGCCAGAGGCGCTGACACACAGGGCGACACTACCAGGGCTGAAATCAGCCCCATGAGAGCGACCCCGAGCCATTGGCCGCCTTTGGATTTTTGTCCGAGACGATCAAGGCGATCACGCAGCCCCGCAGGCAACTGAAGCTCAAACAGACCAAACATGGATAAGGCCAACGCCAGAAAGAGCACGGCAAAAACAACGATTACCGCGGGCTGCTGCATCGCCGCCTGCAGGTTTGCACGAGCCCCCAGGTAACCCACAGTGATCCCTAACACCGTATAGGTGGAAGCCATTCCCAGTACGTAGGCTACCGACAGCGAAAAGCCTTTGGCCGCGGACGCTGACGGGTTCTGACCCACGACGATGCTCGACAGGATGGGCACCATAGGCAGGACACAAGGCGTAAAGGTCAACCCCAGCCCCAACAGGAAAAAGGTCCCCAGAATAACCACCAGCCCGGCATCGCTGAGAAGGCCGGCCAGGCCTTCCGCCTCGCTGGCTGGAGCGGCCTCTTCAGGGATGTTTTGTGCGCTGACGACTAACGGTGCCGCCGTGTCGGCACTGGATGCGGCCGGGGCCGGGGACACCGTTAAGGTCCGGGTTTGCGGTGGATAACACAGACCTGCCTCCGCACAGCCCTGGTAACGGTATTGCACTTCGGTTGCCGGCCCCAGATTCACCGGCACCTGCCACGACGCTTCGTTGTGGTAAACGGCTTGTTCGCCAAACCAGGGGTCCTGTTTGACCTCCGGTGTCGAGAGAAATTCACCGGCCGCTGGCATTTCCCCGCCTACCTCTACCGAGATCCGCGACTGATACAGGTAGTAGCCCGGTGCAATTTGCCAGTTAATGGCCAGCAGGCCCTCGTTGTAGGTGACATCCGGCCGGAAAGCCTGATCCACGGAAAGAAACTCCTCCTCGCCGGCGACCGCAAAAGTCGGCAGCAACACCAGCAGCAACAGTAATCCCAGAAGCATCCCGGAAAGAATTCCGTCTGCTTGATGAATGACAGGATCGTTCTTGAGGGCCATACCCATTTCTCCAGAGCCGCAACCACAGACACATTTGTTTGCAGTATCCTTTGGCACCCTTAAGACTTCCTTAAGATTATGCTTTTAGACTGGCTCCATTGATCCACTGGAGTCTTAGCCATGCTTTGCTCAAGAACACTCGCCTGTATCCGTATCCGTCTCACCCCCAGCGCCTTGATCCTCCTGGGCGCCGCGTTGTTAAGCATCAACACCCACGCAGCGACCACCGGCCTCGCGCCGGAACTGAACCTGCCCACAAAGGACGGCAAAGTCAGTCTCGCTGACCTGCGCGGTAAAGTGGTCCTTCTGGATTTCTGGGCCTCCTGGTGCGGCCCCTGTCGCGAGTCATTCCCCTGGATGAACAGCATGCAGGCCAAATACCGGAATCAGGGATTCGAAGTGGTTGCGGTCAACCTCGACCAGGAATCTGAAGCAGCTGCAGAGTTCCTTGCAAAGATTCCGGCGGCCTTCACCGTGGCGTACGACCCCGAGGGCCAGACTCCCCAGGCCTACGAGGTCATGGGCATGCCAAGTGCCTACCTGATCGACCGGGAAGGCCGTATCCACAGTCAACACATCGGCTTTCACAACGATCGCAAGGATAACTACGAAGCGGAAATCCGCAGCCTTCTGCGGGCAGAACAGAACTGATCCGGCGCTATTGAGCGCCCGCCTTACCACAAGGAGAAGAACATGCCCGATAGCACCTGGTTGACCGGTCGCCGTTTCAGGCGGGCCGGCACTGCATTGATGCTGGTCTCAATAGTAGCCCTGGCAGGCTGCAGTAGCCTGGGCGTCAAGCCCTGGGAGCGCGATCTGCTGGCTGATCCCGATATGCAGTTAACAGTATCCGGCGTCGACGCCGGTCTTGATGATCACATTTATTTCAGCAAGGAAGCGTCCAGTGGCGGGCGCGGCTTTGGCGGAGGTGGCTGCGGATGCAACTGACCAATAAAGACAAAAACGGTAAGCCGGTGGGGCGCGCACTCGCAGCCGCTACCTGCGCCCTTCTCGGCGTTCAGGCAACGAATACTCTCGCCAAGGATAAACCCGGCGAATGGGACGTCGAAACGGCGCTCCTGGTCTATTCAGAAACGGATGACCGGGTCCAGGCAGCAGAACCGGTCATCAGTGCCACACGTAATTACGACGGCGACCGCAAACTGAACCTTAAACTCATTGCCGACACGCTCACCGGGGCATCCCCGTCCGGAGCAACGCCCAGTGACCTGCCGCAAACCTTTACCAGGCCATCGGGCAGCGGCAGCTACGACGTCCCCGCCGGCGAGCCACCTCTTGATGACAGTTTCAAGGATACCCGTGTTGCCCTGTCGGCCTCCTGGACGGCTCCGCTTAACCGGGACTACACCTACACTGTCGGTGCTTATGGCTCAAAGGAGTACGATTACCTTTCCACCGCCGTAAACGGCAGCCTCTCCCGCTATCTCAACAACAAGAACACCACTCTGACCGGTGGTCTGTCTCTGGGTGTCGATCTCGTGGATCCGGTTGGCGGAGCACCGGTAGGGCTGTCCCGCATGCCCTTGAGGACCAACAAAACCGAAGCCCAGTTCGACCAGGAATTCGCCTTGACCCGGGAGAGTGATGACACCAAAACCCTGGTGGACGCCCTGTTCGGTGTCACCCAGGTCATCAACCGTCGCACCCTGATGCAGTTCAATTACGGCGTCAGCTATTCCAGCGGTTACCTCACCGATCCATACAAGATTCTGAGCGTTATCGACGATGCGAGCGGCGCCAACTTCGGAGGCAACCTGATTGAATCCGATGGTAACCCGGTTTACCTGTACGAGAACCGTCCGGACACCCGGATGAAGCACACGCTCTACTGGCAAACAAAGTACATGCTGGGCAATGGCGACGTCATGGACGGTTCGTACCGGTTCATGGTCGACGACTGGGGCATCACCTCCCATACGGTGGACCTGAAATACCGCTGGAAATTGGACAAGAGCTATCTGGAACCTCATTTCCGGTATTACCTGCAGTCCGAGGCCGACTTCTACAAACGGTATCTGACGGCAACCGAATATAACGGTGGAACGCCAGTCCTGTCTGAAGCCAGCGCCGATTACCGGCTGGGTGAGCTGACCGGACTGACCTTCGGAGCCAAATGGGGCTATCGCTTCGACGAAGACCGGGAACTGGCGATACGGGCGGAATACATGATTCAGACCAATGACGGCGACGAAGGCTTCGGCAAACTCGCCAGCCAGGACCTGTATCCAGACACCAATGCCATGTGGCTTCAACTCAGTTATAGTTTCTGACGAACTCCAATCTACCCTGCGGATCCCGTCTGCCTCTGGCGGCGGGATGCCCGAGGAAGCCATGATCACGATTGACGTCAGCCCCGAAGCCAATCCCGCCAGACACCCCCTACCCAAGCTCACGGGCAGTCAACGATCCTGGCAGGGCCGGTTTGAGGCCATGGGCAGCCCCTGCGAGGTTTTGCTGGAAGGTGTCGGGCGCACCGATGCTGAGCAGGCACTATGCCACGCCGCCCGGGAAGCCTGGCGACTGGAGCACAAGTTCTCCCGATACGTGTCCGGCAATCCCGTTGACAGAATCAACCAGAGTCAGGGTGAGCCTGTGACCGTCGACGATGAGCTGGCTCTGATGCTGGACTACGCTGCCCAGTGTCACGAACTCAGTGACGGCCGGTTCGACGTCACCTCCGGGGTACTGCGCCGGGCCTGGCGCTTCGATGGCAGCGACCACCTTCCACAACAGGACGAAATCACGCCCCTGCTCAAGCTGGTCGGATGGAACAAACTCGACTGGCAGCGTCCGCAACTGACCCTGCCGAAAGGCATGGAAATTGATTTTGGTGGAATCGGAAAGGAGTATGCCGTAGACCGTACCCTTCTGGACCTGAAACGGTTGTTGCCGGACGGCAGTTCAGTGCTGGTGAATTTCGGCGGTGATCTGGCATGCAGCGGACCGAGGACCGATGGCAAAGCCTGGATCGTAGGAGTGGAAGACCACCGGAGGCTGACCAACAGCAATGAAACTCTGTCACTGCACGGTGGCGCCCTCGCCACCAGCGGTGACAGCCGCAGGTATTTGCTAAAGGACGGCATTCGCTATGGCCACATCCTTGACCCCCGAACCGGCTGGCCGGTACCGGACGCGCCCCATAGCGTTACGGTTGCCGCCCCAACCTGCACACTGGCCGGCATGCTGGCGACCTTCGCCATGCTTCAGGGCGCAGACGCGGAGGATTTTCTGAAAGCACAAGACGTCCCGTTCTGGGTTCAGCGCTCTACCGCCTAACGTCCCAGCCCCATGGCCTCTGCAGCTATCCGGTTCTTTACCGGCCCCAGGCCATCAAGCCAGCGCATACCCGTATTTCTCAGCCACCTCAGCGGCAGTTCGTCACGGGCAAACAGCTGCTTGAACCCTTCCATCGCGGCCATCATCGCCAGGTTTTCGCCCTTGCGCCGGCGTTGATAGCGCGCCAACACAAGATCTTCAGCGGGACCAACACCAATCCTTTTTGCACGGGACAGTTCTTCAAGCAAAGCGCGGACATCACCATAGCCAAGGTTGGCGCCCTGGCCCGCCAGCGGATGAATGGTATGCGCTGCGTCCCCGACCAGCGCGAAACCGGACGCGACATAATCCTTGGCATGGCGCTGCCGCAACGGAAACGCGAAACGCCTGGAAACCGTTTCGACTGCACCCAGCTGACGCTCAATGGCAGTTTCCAGCCCGGCTGCGAAGGCACCATCATCCAAGGCCATCAAGCGTCGGGCCTCATCCGTATCCTGAGACCAGACGATGGAACAGAAGTGATCGTCGCCCTGCTCGGTTAACAGCGGGAGAAAAGCCAGCGGACCCGTTGACGAGAACCGTTGCCAGGCCGTATACCGGTGACTCTGGGCCGTGCGAACGGTACAGACAATCGCCTGCTGGTCGTAGTCCCACTCGCGGGTGGGCAGACCAACCCACTGACGCAGTCGGGAATGGGCGCCATCCGCCGCAACCAGCAACTCAGCTCCCAGTTTTCGGCCATCCGCCAGCTCGACACCCCGCTGTTTCCCCTCCTGCCAACAGCCGGTCACCTTTACGCCATCCGTCAGATCAACGTCACTGGCTTCCAGGGCGGCCAGAAGCGCCCTGACAATGCTGTGGTTTTCAACAATGGTTCCCAGAGCCCGAGACTGCAGTTCGGCGGCATCGAAGTGGATACGGCCCGTCCCGTCACCATCCCAGACTGTCATCCCCTGATAGTCACAATGACGCCCGACCATGACGTCCTCCCAAATACCCAGGGATGCAAGCAACTGCTCGCTGGCGACAGAGATGGCGCTTACCCGGGGCTCAAAATCCTCAACGTCCGTCGCTGGCTCCAGCGGTTTCAGTAGCGCCTCGCGGGTGCTCCCCTCCACAAGTCCCACATGCCAGCCCTGGCGGGACAGGCCAAGGGCCAATGCGGAACCGATCATGCCACCACCTACCACCAGAATGTCGTAGCTCCGGGTCTCACTCATAGTCTGCAGACTCCCGTTTCCCCGAGCCCGGCCCGGTTATGACCGCTCGACGTCCGCCAATGCCCATGGCCTTGCGGGCAAACCAGCGTTTCGCCCCGGGAAGCAGGTCCAACCCCATAAGACCGGCATCACGGGCGACTGCCAATGGCATTAGCGACTGACCAAAAAGACGGATCAGGGAATCCGAGAACCGGACAGTCTGCTGCCAGTCCTGACGATGCAGCTCCTGGTAACGGCGCAGCACCCGTAGCTCCCCCAGTGACTGATTCTGCTCCACCGCGAGCCGGAACTGCTCCACCAGAGTCATTAAGCCCCGGAGTGCCAGGTTGAACCCCTGCCCCGCTACCGGATGCAGGGCATGGGCGGCATTGCCGACCAGAGCCACACCGGGCCTTACCGGCTCATCAACGGTAGTCAGTGTCAGCGGATAATGGCTGCACTCGCCAATGCGGGTAAAGCGACCAAGTCGCCAGCCGAATCGAGCTTGAAGTTGCCGACACTTATCTTCACCGGATAGGGCAAGAATATCCTGCAGCGATTGATCAGTGAGGGTCCACACAAGCGCCGACTGATTGCCGGCACGGGTCGGTGACCCATGAGGCAAAAGCGCCATCGGACCAGCATCGGTAAAACGTTCGAAGGCAGCGAACCCGTGGCTGTCGGAGGTAGAAACATTGGCAATCAGGGCATTCTGGCCATAATTGTGCGTTCGCGTCCGGAAACCAAGCTTTTCCCGAAGACCGGATCGACCGCCATCTGCCACGATTAGACACTGGGCGGTGATGGTGCTGGTTTCAGCCCCGGCTTTCAGAGAGACACAAACGCCATCCTCCGTGGGCAGCATGTCGACCACTTCTGCCGGTGCCCGCCATTCAACGTTGGTGTCGAGCAGCTCCCGCATCAGGCACAGTCCCATCCAGCGATTGTCCGCCACATAGCCCAGAGCTTCCTGCTGGTACTCAGCTGCATTCAGGCGGGTGGCCCCAAAACGTCCACGATCCGACACATGAATATAACGAATCGGTGTTGCATGTTCCGATAACCTTGACCACAACCCCAACTCCTCGAAAATCAGCCGGGAGCCCCAGGCCAATGCTGTGGAGCGGGCATCGTAGCTGGGCTGGTAGTCTTCGGGCAAAGCATCCGCAGACAGCGGGAAAGCCTCAACCACGGTAACCCTGAGCGAAGGCACCGCGCGAGATAACGCCAGTGCCAGCGTTGCCCCGGCCAAACCGCCACCGGCAATAACAAGATCAGTATCGGAACGGGTCACAGGCTCAGTCCGCCATCAGCGCTTCGATCTCGGCGATCGTTTTAGGCACGCCTTCGGTCAGTACCCGGCAGCCTTCTTTGGTTACCACCACATCGTCTTCAATGCGGATACCGATACCGCGCCATTTCTCATCCACACTGGTATTGTCTGGCGCGATATAAAGGCCGGGTTCGACAGTCAGCGCCATACCGGGCTCCAGCTCCCGCCACGCATCACCGACCTTGTAATCACCCACGTCGTGCACGTCCATGCCGAGCCAGTGACCCGTCCGGTGCATGAAAAACGGCTTGTAGGCCTCCTTGGCTATGGCCTCTTCGACGTTTCCAGACAGCAGCCCGAGATCGATCAAGCCCTGGGTGAGCACCTTGAGCGCGGCTTCGTGGGCATGATTCCAGTGGTTACCGGGACGCACTGCGTCAATGGCTTCATATTGGGCAGCAAGCACCACTTCATAGAGAGCCCGCTGTTCGGGACTGAACTTGCCGCTTACCGGGAAGGTCCGGGTAATGTCAGAGGCATAGCATTCGAGCTCACAACCCGCATCAATCAGGACCAGATCCCCCGCTTTCAGGGGGGCACGGTTCTCGATGTAGTGCAGGATACAGCCGTTGGCTCCGCCACCAACAATCGAAGGGTAGGCCGTAGAACGGGCGCCATGATCCATAAACGCATGAATAAGTTCGGCTTCGAGATTGTACTCATAGCCACCCTTGCGGGCGCGCTTCATGGCGCGGCAATGCGCTTCAGCACTGATCGCGCCCGCCTTTGCCATCACTTTGATCTCATTGGCACTTTTGTACAGACGCAAGTCATGCAGCATGTACTCCAGGGCAACAAACTCACCCGGAGGATGGGCACCTGAGCGAACCTTGCTGCGGATCACCTTGACCCAATCCATGACTTTGGTATCGAAGCTGTCATCTTTACCCAGTGGGTAGTAAACCCGGCTGCGGCCCTCGATCATGCCCGGAAGAATGTCGTCAATATCGGAAATGGGAAAGGCATCGTCCAGCCCGAACCGCTCTATGGCGCCCTCGGGGCCTGCGAGAAAACCGTCCCACATTTCCTTCTCAGGATTGCGCTCTTTGCAGAACAACACCGACTCTCCGTGTTCACGACCGGGAATCAGCGCCAGTACGGCTTCCGGCTCCCCAAAGCCGGTCAGGTAATGGAAATCGCTGTCCTGTCGGAACGGATGCAGCACATCCCGGTTACGCACGCGTTCCGGCGCTGCGGGAATAATGGCAATGCTGTCCGGCGCCATGCGTTCCATCAGGCGACTACGGCGCTCGGCAAATTCCTTAACGGGTATCATTGACGGCATAAACTCTCCCGCGGTGTGCGCCCCGCTCAGTGCAGGGTCGGTGATTGAGAGGCCGGCTTCTCCGGAGCATTGAACTCGGTGAACACGGCCAAAGCCCCCAGCCGGATGTATTCGGTGATTTCCAGCAGCTGTTGTTCGCTCTCATCATCAGCATCTTCCTCTTCCGAGAGCTGGCTGATGGCCACCATGTCTTCAATCAGCTCGCGAATCTCTTCCGGCGCCTGGCCGAGGGATTCACCGGCTGACAAGGCCATGCCTTCAAGAAAACCGCGTACCCAGGCCACCAGGGCCTCAAGACGCTGCTCAATGGCGTAATCGTCATCGGGCAGTAAAGGATGGAAACTCATGTCTGCCGATTTCAAGAGCTCGAGACTCTGGTCATAGGCTTTATTCATAAACGGCGCCAGGTCATCGGATTCCTCGACGGCGCTTTCGGGCAGCCCCATGTGTTCACACACCATCGCCATCCACTCCGGCTCTTCTATACGGGAGCCGGCTGACAGGCGACCACATAGGACACCATGCAATTCTGAGGGATGACTGAAAGCCTTGTGAGCGGTAAATACATTGGCCCAACGCTCAAATTCAGCGGCGCGGGCGGCGCCGGAGGTGTCGGTTTCTGACATGAACCAGGACAATCCTGTGTTGTTGAATGAAGCTCCTATCCTAGCATTCAGGCGATCTCAAGGCACTTTTTAGGCGAGCCAGAGAAGCACGAGCCTTCCTACACCGGATAACAGGAGTTGCTTTTCAATAAGGTAACTTACAAAATGTTATAACATATCATTTATTGCCCTGAGACAACGCCATGACTTCAGAAAAACTACCTGCCTACATCTTCGCTGCCGCCGCTCTGACCGCCTTACCAGCAATGGTATATGCCAGTGACAATCCAGGCGCCCATCAGCACGGTCATGCCGGATTACAGGTTGCTGTCAGTGGCAACCAGATTGATCTGATTTTCACTTCCCCCGCCTATAATCTGCTGGGGTTCGAGCACAAAGCCCGCACTGAAGCACAGAAAATCCGGGTGAAAGATACCATTGCCTGGCTCGGAGACACGCCCCTGGTAAACACACCCGAATCCGGCTGCAGCCTCAACGAGGCCGACGTGCACTCGGACGCAGGTCCCGACGATGACAATGGCGACCACCACGACCATGGGCATGACCACGGCGAACAGCCCGGCAGCCATTCTGATATCGACGTCACCCAGACCCTGACCTGTTCGGGGCTTGAAGACTCAGACGAGCTTGCCACGCCCCTGACCACCCGCTTCCCGGAGCTCGAAGAGCTCAGCGTGGAATGGGTGTGGTCCGAAGGACAAGGTTCAGTCCGTTTGGCTCAGGGAGAGAGCAACTTTACGCTGACCGCCAAATAATCGGGCTGCCCGCAAGCCCGCTCAGCGGTCACTCCTCGTAGGGTTCAACCCCCGTGGCGACCATGGAGTAGGAGGAAGCGCCAAGGTCATTCTCGGTACGCTCAATCACCAGTTTGCCCTCAATCCAGACCGGATCGTAAAGAGCTTCCAGGGTAAAGCCCTCTTTGAACTTGACGTGAATAATCTGATTTGGGGGTGGTGGAGGCACATGAATACAGGCGCCATAGTAGGGCACCAGGAAGAACTCCAGAATGCGCATGTCCTGAGTAGTTTTCAGCGGCACCACAAAGCCGGGAATCCGCCCTTCGACGTCGCCCATTTCCGGCACAACCCGACCGGTCATGATCTCGTCCGGTAACAGGGGCGCACCATCGCCGTCATGCTCAATCTCTGGCATATTCTCCAACAGAGCGAGATCCTCGGCCGGCATCAACTCCAGCCAGTCAATCTCCCAGGTTTCTGCCCGCCCCGTCGCGGGGAGCAGGAGCACAATAACGATCACTGTAAACAAAGGCAGAGACAAGCGTGTCCATGCAGGGGAAAGAGTCATCGGATCAAACACTCCTGGGATCGGATTCCGGAAAAACGCCATCATACACCGGGCAGACAGCAACCAACATGACCAGCAAGACAGACTCATACAGTGTCAGTTCCCCCGGCCCCGAAACCGCCATTGAAGTGCACGGCCTTGGCTTCTCCTGGCGTCCGGAGCAGGAGGCATTAAATTTTCCGGATTTCAGCCTGAATCGGGGAGAACACCTTTTCCTCCATGGCCCGAGTGGCAGCGGCAAGAGCACATTACTGAGCCTCCTCGCCGGCATGCTGCGTCCGGGAGCCGGCTCTGTCCGCATACTTGGTACCGACCTCTACCAACTCCGAGCCGGCGCCCGGGATCAGTTCCGGGCTGATCATATCGGCGTTATTTTCCAGCAGTTCAACCTGGTGCCCTATCTGACCACCCTCGCCAACGTCACCCTGCCCTGCCGCCTGTCCACACATCGTCGCGAGAGTACCGAACTCACCCCGGCGGACGAAGCGAAGGGCCTGCTCCGAGCCCTTGCCATTCCCGAAGACCACTGGCAGCGCAAGGTCACCAAACTGAGCATTGGTCAACAGCAACGAATCGCCGCGGCGCGGGCACTGATCGGCGCACCCGGCCTGATTCTGGCGGATGAGCCTACCTCGGCCCTGGATACCGACAACCGGGACCGGTTTCTGGAGCTGCTGCTGAGCCTCGCCCATAGGCACACGACCTCGGTACTGTTCGTCAGCCACGACCGATCCCTTGCCCACCATTTCCATCACCAACTGGACCTGCGGGGTACCCACAAGTGAGAGCACGCCTTGCTGTATCACTGGCTCTGGCCAGCCTCTGGCACCGGAAAAAGGTTCTGGCCCTGGTGTGCCTGACTCTGACCCTGAGCGTTTCGCTGCTCCTCGGCATCCAGTACCTGCGCACGGAGGTCAAGCAGTCTTTCACCAGCACCATCAGCGGCACGGATCTGATCGTGGGCGCCCGCAGCGGCCAGCTGAATTTGCTGCTATACACGGTGTTCCATATCGGCGATGCCACCAACAATATTCGCTGGCCCACCTACCAGGCTCTCAAAAATGACAGCCGTCTGGACTGGCTAATCCCCATCTCTCTGGGAGACAGCTACCGGGGTTACCGGGTCGTGGCCACCGACGAGAACTTCCTGAAGCATTTCCGTTACGGCCGTGACCTACCGCTGGCGCTGGCGGAGGGAGACTGGTTTTCAGGTGTTTTTGAGGTTGTGCTCGGGGCCGGCGTCGCCAGAGACCTCGGACACCAGACAGGCGAAAAATTAGTACTGTCCCACGGTGGCGGCCGGACCAGCTTTTCCAACCATAAAGACACCCCGTTTACCGTGACCGGCATTATGGAGCCAACGGGTACACCGGTGGACCAGGCGGTTTATATCGGACTGAATGGCATGGAGGCGATGCATGTAGGCTGGGAGTCCGGTGTAGCCATACCCGGTCGTACCCTGACACCGGAAAAGGCCCAGGGGAGAGACTTCACTCCCGAGGCAATCACCGCCGCCTTTGTTGGCATTGAACGGAAGGTCCTGACCTTCCGTGTGCAGCGGGAGATCAACCAGTTTGCCGACGAACCACTGTCTGCCATCCTTCCCGGGGTCTCGCTGAGCGAACTCTGGCGCCTGATGGGGCAGTTCGAGAGGGCTCTGCTAGGCATTACCGGCTTTGTCGTGGTTACCAGCCTGATCGGACTTATCGCGGTTTTACTTACTCTTCAGGCCCAGCGGGCTCACGAGATTACCGTACTTCGGGCAACTGGCGCTTCGCCCGCGCTGATTGCCTCTCTGTACATACTGGAATGCGTTTCCCTTGCCCTGATCGCCTGCCTGCTGGCCATCGCCATCGGGGCGGCCTGCCTGTCGCTGGCAAGCTCCTGGCTGTTAACCAGCTTCGGATTACAGATCTCCCTTAGACCGCTGACGGTTACCGAATGGGGGCTTCTGGCCGCAGTGCCTCTGGCGTCTTTTGTGGTAGCCCTGATACCGGCGTTCAGCGGTTGGCGCCAGAGTAGAAAGCTCGGGCTCGGGGAGGCCGCTGATCAGTGACCTGCATCACGCAAGTGTTGCAATGACAACCCTGTAAATTGACCGACTTAGCGTCCACACTTATAGTTACTTGCATTCACAACAACCGACGTTGGGCCCGTGATGGAACAGTCCGAACTACAGGCATTAGCGGACAAGCTGGATAAGCTGATCGAGCACTGCCAGAAACTCGAGCGTGACAACGCCACGCTGCGGGAACTGCAAGATGACTGGAACCGGGAACGGGCCCAGCTAATGCACAAGAATGATCTTGCCAAAAACAAGATTGAAGCCATGATTGGCCGCCTGCGGGCGCTGGAGCACCACTGATGTCACAGCAACCCACCACCGTTGAGGTGAAAATTCTCGACAAGGAATATCTGGTTGCGTGCCCCGAAGAGGAGCGCGAAGCCCTGCTTCGCTCCGCCCGGCATCTGGACAGCAAGATGCGGGAAATCCGCGCCAGCGGCAAAGTATTCGGCACGGAACGTATCGCGGTTATGGCAGCCCTGAACATTACTCACGAGCTGCTGGAACAAGACACCATGTCTGATACCACCAGCACAATTCTCAAGGCCATGGGTGACAAACTGGATACCGCGCTCAGCGACTCATCGGGGCACTGAGGTTCTGCGGATGATTAAAAGAGTTTCCGAAACAGCTATTGCATTCGGCCCGGGCTGTACCCGTATAATGGATCAACTTCCTGGGCTGTTCGCTGGTCGGATTCGTCCTCGAGCCGATGCGCACTACCCAGGTGGCTACTACAGGGCATTGTGAGCACGTCCCCGACAGGGGAAAGCCTAATATGTCACAGCGGCCACCGACCTTGAACTTTGGGTTCAAGGGCCACATCCGATAACGGCAGCCCGGGAAGCTTTCTTTTGAGCCAGTTTATCGACCCCCAACCCTTTGAGTCCCACCCGGACAACCTCTCACGCAGCCAGCTGCGAAAGGAGCTACGCCAGCAACGTCGAGCATTGTCGTTCGAGCAACAACAGCAGGCTTCCGAGTATCTCGCCCTGAATCTGTTGAAAAATCCGGACCTGCACCGCGCGCGTCACATTGCCATCTATTTGCCCAACGACGGTGAGATTGATCCCCATCTGTACCTGGACATCGCCCAGCGCAAAGGCATTCATTTCTATCTGCCAGTACTGCACCCGATTTATCAGGGCAAACTGGTGTTCAGCCCCTATTTTGACGGTGTTGAACTGATCGCCAATCGTTTTGGCATACCTGAGCCACCGTTCAGCAAGGGCATAAAGCGGCCGGCCTGGGCCCTGGACGCAGTGCTGTTTCCACTGGTTGGGTTCGATGAGAGTGGCGGGCGCCTGGGCATGGGAGGAGGTTTCTATGACCGAACTTTTGCGTTCAGCCGACTAAGACCACGACTGGCACCAAAACTGATTGGCTTGGCTCATGACTTCCAGAGGGTGGAAGCCTTACCGACTGAACCCTGGGACGTGCCTTTGCACAGCGTGGTTACAGACAGAGGGTATTACCGGTTTAAACGATCGTTGCCCGCCTGAATCGAGCCAATCGTGACATTATCCTGAACCCGCGGCTTGTCTTCAGATGCATGAATGGAACTAAACCCGGTAATAACAAGGCCAACAGCAAAAATCAGTACTATGGCTTTGATGATGTCCGGCTTGCCACCCATGGACCTCGGTTCCTTCAAATGCGAATGTTAAATTAGCGGAAAATCAGAGAGCTATTCTTGTTTTCCAGAATTAGACGAAAGACTAACATGCATCTTCAATTTTACAATTTTTGACAGGTTACAATTCAGTAATATTTTCAAAAGCCCGGAATCGGGGCCGCGGCCCCGATTCCGGGCAAGCCTATGCCGGGTTGTTTCCAGAGCCCAGAAACAGCTGGTAGGCCTCATTATCCGTCATGTTCTCATACCGGAAGCCTACCTTGTCGAGCATCTGCTCGAAGTCCTTCACTTCATCGTCATTCACCTGTGCGCCCAGCAATACCCGGCTATAGGCAGCACCATGATTGCGGTAGTGGAACATCGAAATGTTCCAGCGTGTGCCGAGGGACATCAGGAATTTCAGCAATGCACCCGGGCGCTCCGGAAACTCGAACTGAAATACCTTTTCATTGGTAATACTCGGTGCATGGCCACCCACCATGTGGCGAATATGCTGTTTCGCCACATCGCTATCGGTCAGATCAACCACCGAGTAACCATTTTCCCGCAGATCCTGCACCAACTCATCCCGGCCCAGGCCGCCAGCCTGAATCTGTATACCCACGAAAATGGTGGCCTGACTGGCATCGGCATAACGATAGTTGAACTCGGTGATGCTGCGTTTGTGCAGGGCGTTGATAAATGCCTTAAACGCGCCCGGTTTTTCGGGGATAGTCACCGCCAGAATCGCTTCCCGTTTTTCACCGACCTCCGTGCGCTCGGAAATATAACGCAGGCGATCGAAGTTCATGTTGGCGCCACTGAGTGTCGCCACCAGGTTTTCGTTCTCAATTTTTTCCCGCTCAACATACTTCTTGATCCCGGCAACACCCAAAGCGCCCGCCGGTTCCGCGATGGACCGGGTGTCTTCGAAGATATCCTTGATCGCCGCACAGATTTCGTCGGTGGATACGGTGATTACCTCATCCACGTGGTCCTTGCAGATCTCCCAGGGGTACTTGCCAACCTGCTTGACTGCCACACCATCAGCGAAAATTCCGACCTCATCCAGCACCACGCGCTTGCCGGCCTTCAAGGCAGCCTGCAAACAGTTGGAATCCTCGGGCTCCACGCCAATAACTTTGATTTCAGGCCGCAGATATTTGATGTAGGCCGCCATTCCGGCAATCAAGCCACCCCCGCCCACACAGATGAATACGGCATGGATGGGCTTGCTGAACTGCCACATCAATTCCATGGCCACCGTACCCTGGCCCGCGATCACGTCCGGGTCGTCATAGGGTGGAATGTAGGTATAGCCGTGTTTCTCAAGGAGCTCCTGTGCGTGATCAGCCGCCTGGTCGAAGGCATCTCCCTTGAGCACCACCTTGGCACCGTGGTCCCGCACCGAACGCACCTTGATCTCCGGAGTGGTCTGGGGCATCACAATGATCGCCTTGATGCCCAGATTCTTGGCCGCCAGCGCCACACCCTGGGCGTGATTGCCGGCAGAAGCACAAATTACGCCCTTGGCTTTCTGCTCTTCGGACAACTGGGCTATCCGGTTATACGCACCACGAATCTTGAAGGAAAACACCGGCTGAAGGTCTTCACGCTTAAGCAAAATATTGTTGCCAAAGCGCTTTGAAAGACTGCGGGCTTCAGTGAGCGGCGTTTCGATGGCCACGTCATAGACGCGCGCATCGAGAATCTTCTTGATGTAGCGTTGCGGCATAGTGATTCCAGTTGTTGCTGATGGATGGCTGGGAAAAAACCAATAGTGTAGAAAGTTTGCACGGCAGCCGTCTATAAGCAGAGGTCCCTTAAGCGCTATAATGCGCACAAAGCCAATCTGATTTGCAGCCGGAGCCTCCCATGACCCAGGACGAACTGAAAAAAACCGTCGCCAAAGCCGCCATTGATTACATCGCCCCGCGCCTTGATAGCGACAGCATTGTTGGTGTTGGCACCGGGAGCACCGCCAACTTCTTCATCGACATGCTTGCAGACTTGAAAAATGAATTCGACGGCGCAGTCGCCAGTTCCGAAGCCACCGCCGATCGCCTGAAAAGCCACGGCATCCCGGTGTATGAGCTCAACAGTGCCGGTGAACTGGAGTTCTACGTCGATGGCGCCGATGAAACCAACGAACGCCTGGAACTGATCAAGGGTGGCGGCGCCGCACTAACCCGGGAAAAAATCGTGGCGGCGGTCGCCAAGACCTTCATTTGCATCGCCGACGACTCCAAAATGGTAGGTATTCTGGGCAAATTCCCGCTGCCGGTGGAAGTTATCCCCATGGCCCGCAGCCATGTCGGCCGGGAAATCGTGAAACTTGGCGGCGACCCGGTTTACCGGGAAGGTGTCGTGACCGATAACGGCAACATTATTATCGATGTCCACAACATGGATATTTCCCAACCGATCCGGGTGGAAGAGCGGCTCAACAACATTGTCGGCGTGGTCACCAACGGCCTGTTCGCCCGCCGCCGGGCGGACCTGCTGCTGCTGGGAACCAAAGACGGCGTGAAAAGCATCTCGAGCGAAGGCGCCTGACCGGTTCCTGTCACGCCTCGATCGTAGAAGCTGGCCTTTCGGGCCAGCTTTTTTATTGCCCGAACCCCTGACTACCAAGCGCTTGCTTGGTGGCAGCATTTGGGCGACACTGCTCTCCATTGATTCCGAGTCAGAGGGAGCCTAACAGTGTCCGAATACTTCAATGAAACCCACGAGCAGGTCAGAGCGAGCGCCCGCAAGTTCATCGAAACCCACGTGTTACCTCACATCGACGACTGGGAAGAAGCGGGCGAATTTCCCAGGGATCTCTACAAAAAAGCTGGGGACGCTGGTTTGTTGGGCATCGGCTTTCCCGAAGCATTGGGCGGTATCGGCGAAGGCGACATCTTTCTGAAAGTGGCTGTCTCCGAAGAACTGATGCGCTCCACCTCCGGCGGCCTGGTGGCCGGCCTCGGCTCCCTGGATATCGGACTGCCGCCGGTGGCCAAATGGGCGAAAAAGGAAATCCGCGAACAGATCGTACCGCCAGTTCTACGGGGCGAAAAAATTGCCGCCCTGGCCGTTACCGAACCTGGCGGCGGTTCCGATGTCGCCAACCTGAAAACCCGGGCGGTCCGTGACGGCGACCATTACATCGTCAACGGCAGCAAAACCTTCATCACCAGCGGCATGCGCGCCGACCACTACACCGTCGCCGTACGCACCGGTGGCGAGGGCCACGGCGGTATCAGCCTGTTACTGATCGACCGGGACATGCCCGGATTCTCCACCGGCAAGAAACTGCGAAAAATGGGCTGGTGGGCCAGCGACACCGCCGAGCTTTTCTTCGAGGATTGCCGTGTCCCGTCGGACCGCCTGATCGGCGCCGAAAACGCTGGCTTCATCGCCATCATGAGCAACTTCCTGTTCGAACGCCTCAGCCTGGCAATCATGGCCTACATGACCGCCCAACTCGCCTACGAGGCGGCCCTGGAATACACCCAGCAACGCAAGGCGTTCGGCCGCAACATTGTCGGCTTCCAGGTAACCCGGCACAAGCTGGTGGACATGGCAACCCAGATCGACGTGGCCCGGGAGTACACCTACCGCTGCGCCGCCCTGATGCAGGCCGGCAAGAACCCCATCAAGGAAGTGGCTATGGCCAAGAACTTCTCGGTGGAGGTCTGCGAAAAAGTCACCCGGGAAGCGGTGCAGCTGTTCGGTGGCATGGGGTATATGCGGGAAACCGTTGTCGAACGGCTCTACCGGGACGCCAAAATTCTCTCCATCGGCGGCGGCACAACTGAAATCATGAAAGAACTGATTGCCAAGCAGATAAAACTGTAGCCGTATGCACTGAATTCAACGACCAAGGTTTAGTTTCGAACTGCAGGAGACTCCCGTATAATTGCGGCCACTTTTTAACCGCAGTTAAACGTACCTTTAACGTACCAGGAAGGATCGCACATGCAATTCGACAACATTCCCGCAGGCAAGAACCCGCCTGAAGACATCTACGTTGCCATCGAAATCCCGGCCAACAGCTCCCCGGTGAAGTACGAACTGGACAAAGACATGGGCGCCCTGCTGGTAGACCGCTTCATGGCTACACCCATGTTCTACCCAGCCAACTACGGCTTCATCCCGCACACTCTGGCTGATGACGGTGACCCCCTGGACGTGCTGGTTGTGACCCCCTACCCGATCCAGGCTGGCTCTGTGATTCGCTGCCGTCCGGTAGGTGTCCTGAACATGGAAGACGAAGCCGGTGGCGATGCCAAGCTGGTTGCGGTTCCCCATGACAAGCTGACTACCACCTACCACGACGTCAAGGAAATCGACGATCTGCCCGAGCTGCTGCGCGACCAGATCAAGCATTTCTTCGAGAACTACAAGACTCTTGAGCCGGGCAAGTGGGTCAAGGTACAAGGCTGGGACAACGCCGACGCGGCCCGAAAAGCCATCGTGGAGTCAATCAGCGCCTACAAAGGCTGATCTGACAATACGATCCATAAAAAAACCGGGCTGAATGCCCGGTTTTTTTTATGCCTGCAGGACACGCTGATCAACCCCGGGACAAAAGATCCCGCATGTCGCTGATTGCCGCGCTGGCACGGGAAATATAGGCCGCCATGGTCAGAGAGTGATTGGCCATAATTCCGAAACCACTGCCATTCAGGATAACCGGACTCCACATCGGTCCCTGAGCACCTTCAAGCTCGATGATGATCTGCTTTACACTGGCCATCGCATTCTTGTCCTGCAATACCTTCCGGAAGTCCACTTCGATAGCACGGAAAATGTGCAACAACGCCCAGGAGCTGCCCCTGGCCTCGTAAAACACGTCATCAATTCTGGTCCAGGGAGTTTTTACGTCAATCGAACCCGTTTCTTCTGCAAGAGGATTATCTTCATCAACATTGGCGACAGCGTCGGATACAGAAGCCTTGCCAACGCTTTCGCCCAGGGTGCGTGAGAGACTGCCCAGTCGGGTTTCCAGATCGGCCAGCCAATTGCTCAGGTTGTCCGCACGGGCGAAGAACTGGGCATTGGACTGCTCCGGATTCGACAGCCGGTTAAGATAACGTTTCAAAGCATCGATACCGCGGCCGTACTCAGCCTCGGTTGAAGGAATCGCCCAGCTACCGCTATCAAAGTGTAACTGCGGCTCGGCGATAATAAGGTCCGGATCTTCGGCAGACTGACTCTGGGAGCGCGCAATATCGCGGCGCATGGCACGGGACAGGTCGCGCAGCTGAACCAGCACGCCAAACTCCCAGCTGGGCATATTATCCAGCCAGAGCCCCGGCGGAAAAATATCATTGGAGATGTAACCACCAGGTTTGTCCAGAAGGGTTTCAGCAATGCGAATCATGGTAACGGTGGTGGCAAACCCCGTTACCGGCTCCCGCTCCATACTATTGGCCACGGAGCGCGTGTGCTCTCTTACCGAGAAGGTCTCAGGCTCACTGCTCCAGTACATACCCAGAATCACGGCCACCAGCAGATAGACAACCAACACAATCAGTACGAATTTACCAATCACACCGCTACCACCGGCATAATCCCGAGCGTCGTCTTTCCTGTCCCTGAAGTATTGTCTGATTTTGCCTGGCATAGAGCCCTAATCCCCCGTCAATTGGTTGTCAGCAGCAAATGGCCGACCAAGATGGTAACCCATGGCCCCGTCAATACCCAGTTTCGAGAGTACCGAGTATTCCGCCGCGGTTTCCACTCCGGTGGCAAAAACCTTCACCCCGCGACTATGAGCAATGGCAAGCACCGATTCCAGATAGAAGCGGTTGTCCTCATGAGTATCAACATCGTGGATGAAACTGTTATCAATACGCAACGCCTGGAACCGCAGATTCCTGAGATAACTGAAAGGCACGCCACCCACCCCAAAACGGTCCACTAATACCGGCACTCCGAGACGCCCAAGCTCCCTGACAAACAGCCGCACCGCCGTGCGATGATGGTGAATCGCCTGTTCCGCTATGCCAATCCAAAGCTGACGGGCGTTCGGACCAGCTTGCTCCAGCATACCCAGGACATCGTTTCGGAAAGATTCACTGGCCACGGACGCACTGCCAAGGGAAACCGCCAGGGGTTGATCAGGCACCTCGGCCAGACGCGCCAGCACCCGCTGGACAAGCAGCCGGTCTATATCCGCTATTAAACCGAAGCGTTCCGCCATGGGCACGAACACGCCCGCCTTCAGTGACCCCTCCACGTTATCAATTCTCGAAAACACCTGGTGATAAACCGGAACCGCTTGCTCCTCGCTGACCATAGGCTGCAACCACAAAGAGATAGACTGGTCCCGGATGGCCTGACTGATGATCATGCGCCATGTTTCCAGGTCGTGGTGCCCCTCTTTTTCTGCGTCCGCCAGATGACAAGCCGACTCCTCGCCGGCCTGCGCCTGCCGCAAAGCTTCGTCCGCGGCTGCCATCAGATCCCGTGTACCCCGCCCCTCCCGTGTGCGCGCCATACCCGCATGAACTGCGGTATCCATTGGAGCAGCCATATCGGCATAGACGCCGTCCATCTCGACCACCAGCTCACGACACCAGACACCGGCATCCGCAGGCATTGCACCAGGCACAAAGATGGTAAATTCCGCCCCCGTCGGACGACTGGCAAACGACCCTGCGTGTGTCTCCAGAAAGCTATGCACCACGCCCGCGATACGCAACAGCAAGCGGTTTGCTTCGCTGCGGCCATAGGCTTGATTGAACCCCGCGAAATTTGACAGTTGAACCATTATCACGACCCCGGGCGCCGCTTTCTCCTCCGACTCCACCTCCACCTTCAGGCGCTGATCGAAGGCATTTCGGGTGAGCAGTCCAGTCACGGAATCCTCATTATTCAATCGGCGAAGATGCTGAATCAGTTTTGCCTGACCATCAAACAGCTGGCCGAGGTCATCTGCCATCTGATTCATCGCGGCCGTCACCTGGTTCAGCTCCCGGGTTGACCGGACCGTCACCCGGCGACGGAAATCCCGTTGCCCGACCGCCTGTGCCTGCTGCTCCAACTCATCAAGGGGGCGCAAGGTTCGCCGTAGCAACAGAAACAATGCAAACAGACCGACGCCCCCGATTATTGCGGTACTGGCAACCAGTCCTACGGTTATTCGCCACAGGTCCTCATAGGCCCGTCCGGGATGACTGACGACCTGAACCTTACCCAGCCGACTCCAGCCCCGAACGACCTCTGCCTCGGCCACATGAAGCTTCAGGTTCGCAATGGAGCGAAACCAGGGCGGCACACGAATATCGCTGAGCGCCATCGAGCGGCCCGCGACTTCACCCCCTTTATGATTCAGATATTTCACAGAAAGGTAACGACCACTGTCGAACACCGCGTCGATCAGGGACGCAGCGGCAACAGGATCTCGGGCATCAATGGCATTCGAAAGAGACAAACCAACGGCGGTGGCACCATCACGGGCATGCCCCGCAAGTTGCCCGGCAACATAGTCACGAAAGTAGCCAAAGCTCGTAATAAAGCCAGCGATCAGGATCAGCACCAGCAAACCACCGGTAAACAGCAGAAGTATGGTTCGCAGAGTGGCTACCCCCCTCTGTTTGTGCTTTGTACTGGCGTGCGTCCCTGCCATGAAAGACCCCACTCGTTGGCTTCGCGCCATCCGGCTGACGGATTGTGACCTGCGCCGCAGAGTTGACAAACATTTACATAGCGCAACCTACGCCGACAACACTAAACACTATAGACTCTGGAAAAGGACTAAGGTTGAAAAAATCGTCCAGACCGGACACGGGCGACCAATAACGAAAAAAGAGACAGGCCGGAACTCAATGAACGACGAGAGCCAGAAAGAAAAACTCAGGCAGCATTTCGCACGACGTGTAACAACCCAGGCCCGGGTTGTTCTGGACACCTGGCAGAAGATTCACGAGGACCGGAAGATGTCCGGCGCCCACCGTAGCGAATTCAAAACCGCCACCGACAAACTGGTGCGCTATGCCAAGCGTTTTGAAATGGCCAGCCACGCAGACGCCGCCGAGAAGATCCTTGAACTCATGGAGCAATGGAGCAATGGAGCTCCACTGAATGAAGCACTAGAGCGACAGATCCAGGACGCCATTGAATCGCTCTCTCGCAGCACTCTCCGAAGCACAGACCAGGAAGGCGCCGAAACACCGCACCAGTTCCGCCGCACACCTGTCTACATTGCGTTGGCCAATGAGGAAATGGCGGGGCGTCTGATACGCCAGCTCGAATTTTTCGGCTTTCGGGCATCCGCTTTTACCAACGCATCGGAGCTCATCGAAGCCTGCGCTCTTCACAAACCCGAAACCATTTTGATGGACGTTAACTTCGGGGGTAAAGCAAACACGGGCATCGCCACAATCGAACAATTACAGGAGCGCCACGACACACCCATCCCCATCATTTTCATGAGCGATGAGGACGGCACCATCGAAACCCGGTTGCAGGCATCGCGGTGTGGTGGTGAGGAGTTCTTCTACCCGGCGGTAGACCCGGGCCAGCTGATCGAGAAGATTGAGACGTACACCCACGGCAATACCGTCGAACCCTATAAAGTCCTGGTGCTGGACGATTCCCGGGCCCAGGCAAAGTACATGGAGACGGTATTGAAAAAGGCCGGCATGACGGCCCATATCATCACCGATCCGATGCAGATCATCCACGCCCTTGAAGAATTCTCGCCCGAAATCATCATCCTGGATATGTACATGCCCGGCTGCACCGGTATGGAAATTGCCCGGGTTATCCGTCAGCAGGACCGGTTCCACAGTGTTCCTATCATTTATCTGTCAGCCGAAGAGGACGTTACCAAACAGCTGCATGCAATGAGCCTTGGTGGTGACGACTTCCTGACCAAGCCCATTGACCCCAAGCACCTCATTGCCACTATCCACAACCGCGGGCGTCGGGCGCGCTCACTGTTGGCACTGATGATCCGCGACAGTCTGACCGGGCTCTACAACCACACACATACCCTGCACCTGCTGGACCAGGAAATTGTGCGGGCGCGGCAGAAGGATCACCCTTTGTGTTTTGCCATGATCGACATTGACTACTTCAAGAAGGTCAACGATACCTTTGGTCACCCCATTGGTGACAGGGTCTTGCGCAGCCTCTCAATGTTTCTTAAACAGCGCCTGCGCAAAACAGACCACATTGGCCGGTACGGCGGCGAAGAGTTCGCCATTATCCTTCCCAACACACGCCCCAGTGATGCACGTAACGTCCTGAACGAAATCCGAGAGCGTTTCTCCGAGCTTCAGCAGCCTGCCGGAGACAGGGAGTTCAATGTCACCTTCAGCTGCGGCGTGGCAGCCTGGCAGGGGGATTCGTCACAGGCTTTGTGTGAGCGCGCAGACCGCGCACTCTATAGCTCCAAGAATGCAGGACGAAACTGCGTTATGGCCTCAGAAGAGTAGCTGCTGACGGAATAAATACGTGGCGACACTATGAAACCAACGTCTTATAGAAGTTCCGCCCCCGCTTGACGACAATCACTGTCATCAGAGGAAAGATCCCGCTTCCATTTAAAAGCCGTCTTTTTACGACCAATTGACAACACCGATGATTGTCAAAAAGTGTTGATCTGAGGGAAACAAGCACGCACCATTATGGGAAAGTGCCGTTATTTTCGGTGATCCTGTAAAAAAAGACATCAAGGCAACCTGAACCATGTCGACAATTCTCGTGCTCCATGGCCCCAACCTCAACATGCTTGGCACCCGCGAGCCCGAGGTCTATGGCTACGAGACTCTCGCCGACATTGACGACCGACTCCGACAAAAAGCGGCGGATGCAGGCCACCACCTGTTGCACCTTCAGTCCAATGCTGAATATGAGTTGATCGAGCGGGTTCACGAGGCAGGGGCAGAAGGTGTGGATTTCGTCATCATCAATCCAGCCGCTTTCACCCACACCAGCGTTGCCCTTCGGGATGCCATGCTGGCGTCAGGCATCCCGTTCATCGAAGTGCACCTTTCCAATGTTCATGCGCGGGAACCCTTCCGCCATCACTCCTATTTTTCCGATATCGCAACAGGCGTTATCTGCGGGCTGGGCAGCCAGGGGTATGACCTTGCTCTCCAGGCGGCCCTGCAACGAATTCACCGATAGACCTGACAGAACAGGACTGGATTAATTATGGATATTCGCAAGATCAAGAAACTTATCGAACTTCTCGAAGAGTCCGACGTCGAGGAGCTGGAAATTCATGAGGGCGATGATTCTGTTCGCATCTCACGCCGGCGCGAACAGGCTGCCGGTACTCAGTACGTGAGTCACTATCCGGCTCCCGCACCACAGGCCGCGCCTGCGCCTGAAGCGGCAGCACCGGCACAGACTGAAGCATCTCCGGCAGCGCCAAGCGGCCACTCCGTCAAGTCGCCCATGGTTGGCACCTTCTACCGCTCACCCTCCCCTACCGCAAAAGCCTTTGTTGAGGTCGGTCAATCGGTGAAAGCAGGTGACGTTGTCTGCATCGTGGAAGCGATGAAGATGATGAACCAGATCGAGGCCGACAAGAGCGGCACTGTCACTGAAATTCTGGTCGAGAACGGCCAGCCGGTGGAGTTTGATCAGCCCCTGATCGTCATTTCCTGAACTCGGTGATTGCTACTCATGGCCATGTTAGAAAAAGTTCTGATCGCAAACCGGGGTGAAATTGCCCTCCGGATTCTGCGTGCCTGCAAGGAGTTGGGCATTAAAACAGTGGCTGTGCACTCACAGGTCGATCGTGACCTGATGCACGTGCGACTGGCAGACGAATCTGTCTGCATCGGTCCCAACAGCCCGCTGGAAAGCTACCTCAATATTCCGACCATCATCAGTGCCGCTGAAGTCACAGATTCCGTCGGCATTCATCCCGGCTACGGTTTCCTTGCGGAGAATGCGGATTTTGCCGAACAGGTTGAAAAAAGCGGCTTCCGCTTTATCGGCCCGAAAGCGGAGACCATCCGCCTGATGGGCAACAAGGTTTCAGCCATCAGCGCGATGATCAAGGCCGGCGTGCCAACGGTTCCGGGATCCGACGGTCCGCTGACCGATGATGATGAGCGAACGCTGAAAGTTGCCCGCAAGATCGGCTATCCGGTAATGATCAAGGCAGCGTCTGGCGGCGGCGGCCGCGGCATGCAGGTGGTCCATTCGGAAGCAGCTCTGCTCAAAGGCGTGCAAATTACCCAGAGTGAAGCACAAAACGCCTTTGGTGACCCCACCGTATACCTGGAAAAATTCCTCGAGGCTCCCCGCCACGTGGAAGTTCAGGTTCTGGCAGACATGCACGGCAACTGCATTCACCTGGGTGATCGCGACTGCTCCATGCAACGCCGGAATCAGAAGGTGATAGAAGAAGCCCCTGCACCGAACGTCGACCCAGAATCCCGGGCACGAACACTCAAGGCGTGCGTGGACGCCTGCAAGGAAATCGGCTATGTGGGCGCAGGTACCTTCGAGTTTCTCTACCAGGACGGTGAGTTCTACTTCATCGAAATGAACACCCGCGTGCAGGTGGAGCACCCGGTGTCCGAGATGGTCACTGGCGTGGACATCGTGCGCGAGCAGCTTCGTATCGCCAGCGGGTTACCGCTGCAATACACCCAGGACGACATTCGCATTTCCGGGCACGCCATCGAGTGTCGGATCAACGCGGAAGACCCGAAAACCTTCGTGCCCAGTCCTGGCAAGGTGAAGCACTTCCATGCTCCCGGCGGCAACGGCATTCGCGTCGACTCGCACCTTTACAGTGGTTATACAGTCCCGCCATTTTACGATTCCCTGGTGGCAAAACTGATCACCTGGGGAGATGACCGTGAAATCGCAAGGCGGCGCATGAAAAACGCATTGGACGAGCTGGTTGTCGAAGGCATCAAGACCAACCAACCCCTGCACAGAAAACTGGTACGCGATGGTGGCTTCAAGCAGGTAGACTTCACCATCCATTACCTTGAAAAACTGATGCGGGACTGACGTCCCACATCATCAATGCAGGAAAATATATGCCGTGGATACAACTCCAGATCCCGGCTGATCCGGACAATGCGGACCAGCTTGAAGATCTGCTCATGGAGATGGGCGCGGATGCCGTCTCCATGGAAGATGCCGCCGACCAGCCTCTTTACGAACCAGATCCGGGAACAACGCCGTTGTGGAGCCATACGACGGTCACCGGCCTGTTCCAGTCCGACCGGGACATCGATCAGCTATGTGCGGACATCCGCGACGCCTGGCACCAGCAAAGCCAGCAGAGCCTCGCAGAAATAGACGTCACACTGGTTGAAGACAAAGACTGGGCGCGAGCCTGGATGGAGGACTTCCACCCCCTGAAGTTTGGCGAGCGGCTCTGGATTGTTCCCAGTTGGCACGAAGCACCGGACCCGGGTGCCGCCAACCTGATGCTTGACCCCGGCCTTGCATTCGGCACCGGTACTCACCCGACCACAGCACTTTGCCTGGAATGGCTTGACGGCCATGAGGTTCAGGGCAAGCAGGTTATCGATTACGGCTGCGGTTCCGGTATTCTCGGGCTGGCGGCCCTGCTACTGGGGTGCGACCATGTGGTCGGCGTCGATACCGACCCCCAGGCCCTAGAAGCCAGCCGCGAGAATGCCAGGCGCAACGGCGTTGATGAGAGCAAACTGGACCTCTACCTACCCGAGGACGAGCCCGACACCAAAGCGGATGTCATGCTCGCCAACATTCTTGCACAGCCTTTGATTAGCCTGGCACCGCACCTCGCAGCATTGACACGGCCGGGCGGAGACATTGTGTTGTCCGGCATCCTCGCCTATCAGGCACGTGACGTTATGGACGCCTACGAGCCCTGGTTCGTCATGGACGAACCAGAACAGCGTGAAGACTGGATCCGCCTCACAGGACGACGTAACGATAGATGACGAATACCGCCTTAACGACTAAACTCCGTGACTCGTAGCCTAGTCGCTTTCAGGAACGAAGCATGACCCAGAGCAGCCTGCAGACACAGTGCCCAAATTGTCAGACCCGATTCCGGGTAACCGATGAACAGCTTGGTATTGCCAAGGGCAAGGTTCGCTGCGGCAACTGCATGGAGGTTTTCAACGCCATTGAACATCAGGTTATTCCTCGCACCGCAAAGCCAGGAGCCGCCCGACCGACCATCGACAGCTCTCCCGGCACCAGCGCTGCCACTCCGGAAAACCGGCATGCTACGGAAGAAGATTTTGTCTTTGCGGACAACCCTGAAGAGGATGCGGCAGAAGGTCCTTATGCCGGCACGAAACTGACATTCTCTGATGATGAGCTGAGCGACAGCTTCCGCACGGTTGACGAAACCGCCGGGGCTGACTTTCAGGATACTGACGAAGACGTCGGGCACGAAAAGGTTGATGAGAGCTGGGCAGAGGCAATCCTTCAAGACAGCGACAAGCCCTCCTCTGCGCCTGCAGTAAAAGAGCAGCCTCCGGCTCCGACACCAAAGCCCGAACCCGTATCCACTGAGCCTGCACCCACTCTCCCGGAGCCGGATGACTTCTACGAGCCGCTTCCGGCAGAGCCCGGTTTTGACTTCGATCGCGACGACAACCGAAACCCCGAATCAATGGCAGCCACTATGCCGTTCAACGATCTCCGCCGCGACCCGGTTTCGGTGGGAGGCGGTAACGGCGGCAAACTGCGAACAGTCTTGTGGACCCTTGTAGTCCTGGCCCTGGCGGGCACTCTCGTAGCCCAGGTCACCTGGTTCCAGTTCGACCGGCTCTCTTCCATTCCAGAGCTTCGGCCTTTTTACGAGAAAGGGTGCGAACTGGCAGGCTGTGAATTGCAGCCGCTGATCAACGTCGACGCCATTCAAAGCCGAAAGCTGGTTGTCCGAACGGATCCCGACAACCGCAGCCAGCTTCTGGTGGATGCCGTGATCATCAACCGGGCGGCGTTTGAGCAGCCCTTCCCCGCCATCGCGCTGACGTTCTCCAACCTCAACGGAGATATCGTCGCACAAAGCATCTTCACGCCTGATGAATACCTGGCCGGAGAAGGCAGAAACCTCGAAGCCATGCCGCAAGGTACACCGGTGCGCATAGCCATTAATATCCGCGACCCTGGCAGGGATGCAGTGAACTACAACATAAACTTCCGCCCGGTTTCGCCCTGAGGGCATTAGTAGGTGTTTACTTGGCGTTGACAAGCAGGGGCCACCGACCAGAACAAAAGTCAACCAGAAAGCACGAAAAATAATCAACTTTTTCGCCGCCCAGCCCCTTCAATCACACCTCCCCCGGCGGTATCATTAGCGCCCTTCGGAAACTGGATCGGTTATTTATTGAACAACCGCTCAAATCCGACTCTTGCTTAACCCGCTGTGACACGGACTCAGATCATGCTGCCAACGGCAAAAATCGGGCCGTACACCTTGCCCAACCCGCTCATTGTTGCGCCCATGGCCGGTGTAACAGACCGACCCTTCCGGCTTTTGTGCCGCAGGATGGGTGCCGGACTGGCGGTGTCAGAAATGGTCATAGCGGATAGCAAACTCTGGCATACCCGAAAGTCCAGGTTCCGCCTGGACCACAGTGGAGAGCCGGAACCCCGATCCGTTCAGATTGCGGGTGGCGATCCGGAGATGCTGGCCAATGCGGCCCGCCAAAACGCCGAATTTGGCGCCCAGATCATTGATATCAACATGGGCTGTCCGGCAAAGAAGGTCTGCAATAAGGCCGCCGGCTCTGCGCTGATGAAAGACGAAGGACTGGTCCGGGAAATTCTCGAAGCCGTGGTAAATGCTGTCGACATTCCGGTCACCCTGAAGATGCGTACCGGCTGGGACCGCGATCACCGAAACGCACCACTCATAGCGCGCATGGCGGAAGATGCCGGCATCCAGGCCTTGGCAATCCATGGCCGGACCCGCACCGACAAATACAATGGGGATGCGGAGTACGACACCATTGCAGAAGTTAAGTCGCGGGTCGGCATACCTGTGTTCGCCAACGGTGACATCACATCACCGGAAAAAGCACGTTTTGTGCTGAAGCATACAGGGGCGGACGGATTGCTCATCGGGCGTGCAGCCCAAGGCAGGCCCTGGATTTTTCAGGAAATCCTGCATTTTCTGGAGACCGGCCGGCACCTTCAGGCGCCGCCACTTCATGAAGTGGAGCAGATCCTGAGCGAGCATCTGGAAGCATTGCACAGCTTCTATGGCGAGACCATGGGTGTGCGCATTGCCAGA
Source organism: Marinobacter salinus (assembly GCF_001854125.1). Lineage (NCBI taxonomy): Bacteria > Pseudomonadati > Pseudomonadota > Gammaproteobacteria > Pseudomonadales > Marinobacteraceae > Marinobacter > Marinobacter salinus. Next base: position 3,814,407 of record NZ_CP017715.1, on the reverse strand, counting down.
AAACATGTGGGCTGGTATCTCCAGTCACACGACGACAGCAAACAGTTCCGCAAAAGCTTCAACACCATCGGTGATGCGTTGGAGCAGAAAGACAGCATTCAACAGTACTTTGCAGGCTTACGAAATGGAGAGGTATTCGCAGCATGACCGCTGAGACTTTGGCAAATGACAACCTGAGCACCCCGGCCAACGATGATATTCACCAGTTGCAGACGGTGAACAGCAGTGGCAACAGCGTCACCCTGCGTGACAGTGTCGAGGTCGCCCTGAAAAACTACTTCGCCCAGCTCGATGGCGCGCCCGTAACCGAGGTATACCAACTGGTGCTCTCCGAAGTGGAGGCGCCCCTGCTGGAGCAGGTTATGAAGTACACCCGCAACAACCAGACCAAAGCATCCACCATGCTCGGTCTGAACCGCGGCACGCTCCGCAAGAAGCTCAAGCAGTACGGTCTGCTATAATCCAGACACCCTGACTTGACAAGGGCCTCCCGGAAACCATTCGCGAGGCCCTTATTCGTTCATCTCCAGCGAAGAAAGTGAATCATGGCAAACCAGGCTAACTCCCCCGTCCGTCGCGCATTGATCAGCGTGAGTGATAAAACCGGCATCGTAGACTTCGGTCGAGCCCTCACCGAACGCGGTATCGAACTGCTCTCAACCGGAGGTACTTTCCGTCTCCTGAAGGAAAACAACATTCCGGTGACAGAAGTATCCGACCACACCGGGTTTCCGGAAATGATGGACGGCCGGGTAAAAACCCTGCACCCGAAGATTCACGGCGGCATCCTTGGCCGTCGTGGCACTGATGACGTCATTATGGGCGAACACGGTATCAGCCCGATCGATATGGTGATCGTGAACCTGTACCCGTTCGAGGAAACCGTCGCCAACCCGGACTGCGATCTGGCAACCGCCATCGAGAACATCGATATCGGTGGCCCTACTATGGTTCGCGCCGCTGCCAAGAATCACAACGACGTCACCATTGTGGTTAATGCCTCCGATTACAGCCGAGTACTCAAAGAGCTTTCAGCCAACGACGGCGAGTTGACCTACAGCACTCGCTTTGACCTGGCGGTGAAAGCTTTCGAGCACACGGCTGGCTATGACGGTGCTATTGCCAACTACCTGGGTGGCCGCACACCGGATAACGACAACGCCGACTTCCCACGCACATTCAACGCCCAGTTCGTGAAGGTGCAGGACATGCGCTACGGAGAGAACCCGCACCAGCGCGCAGCTTTCTATGCCGAACGCAACCCCAGGGAAGCTTGTGTGGCGACCGCAAAGCAGCTTCAGGGAAAAGAGCTCTCCTACAACAACGTGGCCGATACCGATGCGGCACTGGAGTGTGTGAAGCCGTTCGCCGATCCGGCCTGCGTGATCGTCAAACACGCCAACCCCTGTGGTGTCGCCATCGGCGCCGATATCGCTCAGGCCTACGATCTGGCCTTTGCCACAGACCCCACATCGGCCTTTGGCGGGATCATCGCCTTCAACCGGGAGCTGGATGCGCAAACCGCCAAAGCAATCGTTGACCGCCAGTTTGTTGAAGTCATCATCGCCCCGACCGTTGCGCCGGAAGCGGTGGAAATCGTGGCTGCCAAGAAAAACGTGCGGCTCCTGGCCTGTGGTGAGCTCGACAGTGAACGGGTCCAGACCATGGACTACAAACGTGTGACCGGGGGCCTTCTGGTTCAGGACCGCGATCTCGGCATGGTTGCCATGGAAGACGTTAAAGTGGTCACCGAGCGCCAGCCCTCAGAAGCAGAACTGAATGACCTGCTGTTTGCCTGGGAAGTGGCCAAGTACGTCAAGTCCAACGCCATCGTTTACGCCAAAGCAGGACGTACCATTGGCGTTGGCGCAGGTCAGATGAGCCGTGTATACAGCGCCAAAATCGCCGGAATCAAAGCCGCTGACGAGAACCTGGAAGTCAAAGGCTCCGTCATGGCATCGGATGCCTTCTTCCCGTTCCGGGACGGCATAGATGCGGCAGCCAAAGCGGGCATTACAGCCGTTATTCAGCCGGGCGGCTCAATGCGCGACCAGGAAGTGATTGATGCAGCCAACGAACATGGCATTGCTATGGTCTTCACCGGCATGCGCCATTTCCGTCACTGATCCCGGACCAGCTAAAGGATTCTGAATATGAACATTCTTGTGATTGGCAGTGGTGGACGCGAACACGCCCTGGCCTGGAAAGCGGCACAATCTCCGGATGCAGACCGAGTGTTTGTTGCTCCGGGCAACGCCGGCACCGCCCGCGAAACAGGGCTGGAAAATGTCGATATCGACGTCGTGGACCTGGATGGACTGGCCAACTTTGCCGCCACCAACAACGTCGAACTGACCATTGTAGGCCCGGAAGCACCCTTGGTCGCCGGCATTGTCGACCGGTTTGAAGAGCGCGGCCTGCGAGTATTCGGGCCAAGCGCGGGAGCTGCCCAGCTTGAAGGCTCCAAGGCCTTCACCAAGGACTTTCTGGCTCGTCAGAAAATCCCGACAGCCGCCTACGCCAACTTCACGGACGTGGACCAGGCTCTGGCCTACGTACGCGAACAGGGTGCCCCTATCGTGGTCAAGGCTGACGGTCTGGCAGCAGGCAAGGGTGTCATTGTTGCAATGACCCTGGCCGAAGCCGAGGACGCCATCCGGGATATGCTTGCAGGCAATGCTTTCGGCGATGCTGGTAGCCGTGTTGTCGTTGAGGAGTTTCTGGACGGCGAGGAAGCAAGCTTCATCGTCATGGTGGATGGTGAGCACGTACTGCCCATGGCCACCTCCCAGGATCATAAGCGGGTTGGCGATGGTGATACCGGTCCCAACACTGGCGGAATGGGCGCTTACTCCCCGGCACCGGTTGTCACCGACGACATACACCAGCGCATCATGGATGAAGTGATTTATCCGACAGTCCGTGGCATGGCGGCCGAAGGTCACCCCTACAAGGGGTTTCTGTATGCGGGTCTGATGATTGACACCGACGGAGCGCCCAAGGTTATAGAGTTCAACTGTCGCTTTGGTGACCCGGAAACCCAGCCAATCATGCTGCGCATGCAGTCTGACCTGGTGGAGCTCTGCGGTGCCGCAATCGACGGGAAGCTGGACCAGTGCAGTTCTGACTGGGATGACCGCGCGGCGGTGGGGATCGTCCTGGCCGCTGGCGGCTACCCGGGAAGCTACAACAAGGGCGACGTCATTTCCGGCTTGCCGGAGACCGAAACGGAAGGCGAGAAGGTTTTTCATGCCGGAACACGACTCCACGGCGAGCAGGTTGTAACCAATGGCGGGCGTGTACTCTGTGCAACAGCCCTCGGCAATACCGTCACCGAAGCCCAGCAGCGGGCGTATAAGCTGGCAGCCACCATCCAGTGGGACGGTGCGTTTTACCGCAAGGATATTGCATATCGGGCCATAGCCCGGGAACAATCCTGACCCAGCACACGGAATGGGGGCCCGGTCATTGACCGGGCTTTTTTATGGGGTACTTTAAAGGGCGCTGCACAGGATGCCTTGTCACCGCCACATCCAGGAGCCTTACATGCCTCGTCAAGCACCGTTTACCCTGTTTTTTCTGGTCATCACGGCCCTGCTGCTCAGCGCCTGCTCACGCCAGAGTCTTTATGACACCGCCATCAACCTGGAACGAACCAGCGCCGGCCTGGAAGCGGACAGCATTCAGCTGGGGGAGCTCCAAATCACCTATCTTCGCAATCAGGAACGGAACAACGGCGATGCGATCGTCATGATCCATGGCTTTGGCGCGAACAAGGATAACTGGACCCGCCTTGCCAGCGAACTGACCAGCGACTTTAACGTCTATGCCATAGACCTTCCCGGGCACGGCGAAAGCAGCAAGCCACTGGACCTGGGGTACAGCCTTGAAGAACAGACCGCGCACCTGGCCGACATTCTGAAGGCCTTAAAAATCGGCGAAGCCCATATTATGGGCAACTCGATGGGCGGTGCCATCACCGCCCTTTACGCGGCCAACTATCCCGATCAGGTCAAGACCGCAGTCTTGTTCGACCCGGCCGGCATCCTTGAATACGAAAGTGAACTGGTGGATCTGGTTCTCGAGGGCGATAACCCGCTGATTCCCGCAAAGCCCGGAGACTTCAAGCGGTTGATGAATTTCGCGCTTGAAGAAAAGCCGTTTGTACCCTGGCCGGTTCTTGAGGTCATGGAAGAGAAGGCCATCAAGAATCAGGCGGTGAACAAGGTCATTTTCACCGCCATCCGCGACAGTGGATACGAGTCGGAATTCCGCGACACTATTACCCATATCCAGGACCCGGTTCTGGTGATCTGGGGCAGGGAAGACCGGGTGATTGACTACCGTAACGGCGAACTGTTTGCTGAGACCATTCCGGATGCTCGCCTGGAAGTTCTGGAAGGCATTGGCCACGCGCCCATGATTGAGGCTCCCGAAGAGTCTGCCAGGCTGTTCCTTGAGTTCATCGACGATCAACGGTGATCGAAATCAGAATTCGAGCAAATTCAGGGAGATTCGACCTACATCCACTGTAACGGGCCGACAAAACAGGATAGCCTTGCAGGCATTGCCCAGCGTCACCTGAAAGACTGACTCATGCCTGAAGCTATCTGGATATCATTTGCATTTGTTCTTGGCCTGATGGTCAAGGGCATCGGTTTACCGCCACTGGTGGGCTACCTTGCCGCGGGTTTTGTCCTGAGCGGCCTGTCCGCCTCCACCGGTATAGCCATAGAAGCCACGGATGCGCTGGGCCATATCGCCCATATGGGCGTGCTTCTGCTGCTGTTTACCGTCGGCCTCAAACTGAAACTCCGCTCCATCGTCAGTCCGGAAGTCATCGGCGGCAGCCTGCTGCACTTCGGCATAACCTGTTCGGTTTTTACCCCTGGCCTCTATCTGCTCATGGATCTCTCCTGGCAGACGGCTCTCATGCTGGCGATCGCCCTGTCGTTTTCTTCCACCGTACTTGCAGCCAAGGTCCTGGAGTCCAAACGGGAGCTTCGGGCTTTCCATGGTCGTGTTGCCATCGGCATCCTGATCATGCAGGACCTGATCGCACTGATCGTCATGAGCCTGGCCGCGGGTCAGACTCCTTCCCAGTGGGCACTGATCGTGTTTGGTCTCCCCCTGCTGCGGCCGGCACTGTTCCGGCTGCTTGATGCCAGTGGTCACGACGAACTTCTGGTCCTGCTAGGCCTATTGCTCGCACTCGTACTGGGCGGCTATGGATTCGAATCCGTCGGGCTAAGCTCGGAGCTGGGCGCTCTGGTATTCGGTGCGATGCTGGCCAGCCACCCTCGTTCCCAGGAATTGTCCAAATCCCTGTGGAGTGTGAAAGAAGTCTTCCTGGTAGGGTTTTTCCTGCAAATTGGCATTGGCGGGCTTCCTGACAGCCAGGCACTGACTTTTGCTCTGGTAGCCGCGCTGGTGCTACCGCTGAAGGGCATTCTGTTTTTCTTTCTGCTACTTGCGTTCCGGTTACGCGCCCGAAGCGGGTTTCTCAGTGCTCTCGCGCTCTCCAACTACAGCGAGTTCGGACTTATTGTCGCCAGCATTGCCTTACCACAGTGGCTGGTACCTCTGGCCATTTCGGTTTCGGTCTCGTTTCTGATCTCGGCGCCGCTGAACCGGCTGGCCCACAGCCTTTACGAACGTTTTGCCCACCGTCTGAGCCGTTTCGAAGGCCAGAAGCACCACCCGGACGAGCAGCCACTCTCCCTGGGCAGTACCAGGGTTCTGATTATGGGAATGGGGCGCACAGGCACGGCCGCCTACGACTGGTTAAAGAAGCAGGAAACGAAGTTGATAGGGCTGGACTCAGACCCTTCCAAGGCCCGCGAGCATCAGAAGGAAGGACGTAACGTGGTCTTTGCCGATGCAGAGGACGCTTCCTTCTGGAACGGCCTGCACATGCCGGATGTTCATTCGGTAATTCTGGCGTTGGGGGATATCGAGGGTAAGCTCATCGCTGCGCGCATGCTCAGAAAGCTTGGCTTCAAGGGCTACATCGTAGCCCATACCATGTACGCTGACGAGGCCCGCCAGATCCGGGAGGCCGGGGCCAACGACGCCTACCTGACCATGAACGAAACCGGCGTTGCCCTGGCCAGCCATATTATGGGCCGTTCCGCAGAACGGGAGCACTGACCGGGCCAAAGTGGCTATGACAGTGCGCAAGTCCGGAAACCGGTGAATACATCGTTTCGCTGAGGCAAGTAAGCCTGGCGATAGGTGCCGCGGATCAGACACGAAGATGTCGCGCAGCTGCCACCACGGGATACCTTGTGATCGCCGAACTGAAGAGTCGACATGAAGGGGTACATGTCGATTCTGAACCCGTCATAGGGGAAAAACTGGCTGCTGGTCCATTCCCATACGGCGCCGATCATCTGCCGACATCCGAACGGACTGTCTGCCTCCGGATAATCGAACACCGGATTTTGCGCCATATGCTGGCCGTCCATATCCGCCAGGGACGCGTCAGGACGCTCGTTTCCCCAGGGATATCGGCGGCACGCCTTGCCCGGGCGATTGCCCAGAGCGGCCACTTCCCATTCAAATTCGGTCGGCAGCCTCCTTCCGGCCCAGTTGCAGTAAGCCTCGGCTTCCCAGTAACTGACATGAGTGACCGGCACATCGGGATTAAGCCGTTGCCACTGATCAAATAAACGCTCTTGCCAGCGCCCTTCGTGCCAGCGCCAGTAGATCGGGTGTGCCGGTGTCCTCATGAGGGGTTCCGAGCAGCCATGTACCAGAGCCATGTCCACTTCTGTCTCCAGCCACTTCCGCCCCCGAACGACCAGAGTTCTGGTCTGCGATAACCTCCGTCATCGACAAACGCCAGATACTCCCTGTTCGTTACCAGTTGACGGGAAATCGCGAATGACTCCAAATCCACCTCGAATCCCGGCTTCTCGTTGTCAAAGGCGAAATCCTTGGTTGCGAAGGATTCTGACTCACCGGGCATGCCAATCAACCAACGGCCAGCGGGGATAACCGTATCGCCGGAAGCCGGTGTTCCCGGTGAGGAGCGCTCACGGGTCATCCCCGGAGGCGCAGCATAGCCGACCGTCTGACGGCACCAGATCAACGATTCAATGTGCATGTTCTGGTGGAAGATCGCATAGCGATAAAGATACAAGGCCTGATCTGTCAGAGGCTGCACACGGATACGCTCTGCCACCCGGTCATAGATCGTGTCGAAATAATCGAGCGTCTCCACCCGTCCGGGAAACAGGTCACGATTCCAGCGGTCCCGGTGTTCAATGTGGAACGAGTCCCAGAGGTCGTCCATGGCCGGATCAAAGCTCGGCGCGCCGTCCAGGAGATTAAAGACAAACACTTCATAGAAGAACGCTGCGTGTCCCATCTCCCAAAGTGGCGGGTTCACGCCGGGATGATAGGGCACGTCCAGTTGCGCCTCTGAAAGCGACGTGATCAGTTGACGGGTGCGTTGGCGGGTATGTTCAAGTTCCGCCAGCAAATCCTCCCTTACTGACTGTTCGTCCGTCATGACCTTCCTCTCACCCATAAAGCGACTCGTAACATTCCATGATTTTTTTCCAGCATAACAGAACCCGCCACGGGTACAGAGGTTCACAATCGCCGTCAGATGTCGGCCGGCTTTACAGTTTTACGCAGTGCGCCGCATCTGGATTTCGCAACCACCTGAAAGCCGTACTTATATAGCTCCTGGCATGCATTCTGAATGCCTGAAGTCAAAACAGCGCATCATCCACCTCTGCCCCTGCGGCAGAGTGGCAGGTCACAGGGCAGTGGCCGGAGCTTTCCGCCGTACCGGTTAACTAACGCAATCCTGAACGACTAGCAGTCCGATTCCCGAGGCACCACTCTTATGGAGGTTTGCCATGCAGGAAAAGAGACCGCTTGTTTGGTTGTCAGCGGCAAACAGCAATGCCTCTTTGACGAAGGAACTGGAGGCAAATTGGGATCTGATCCGTTTTAACCTTGACGACCCCGTACCCACGCTTGTTTCAGCCCTGGATAACGCTAAAGTCGGGGTGCTGGATCTCTCCGGCCTTCCGGACGGGGATCTGCCGGGACTGGAACACTGGTGCGAGGCACTCAGTCTGGTTTACTGGGTCGGCATCGTCCCCCACCGCCCCATCACAGGAACACGCACGGCCCAAGTCATCACCAGTTACTGTTCAGATTTCCATACCTTGCCCGTAGATTACGAGCGGATCAATACGGTTCTGGGCCATCTTTGGGGCATGGCGAGCATCCAGGGGCCCGCGCACAAACTGACAAGAGATGACTACCAGGCCTTGGTACTGGAAGGAGACTCCGAACCCATTCGCCATACCCGCAGTCTGCTCCGTCGTTTCTCGACAACGATGGAACCGGTCCTGATCACCGGAGAAAGCGGCACCGGCAAAGAGGCGGCTGCCCGCTTCATTCATGCCCACTCCTCCCGCGCGTCCGGTCCCCTGATTACCATCAATTGCGCTGCCCTGCCCGATGCTCTCACCCAGAGCGAGCTGTTCGGCTATGAAAAAGGCGCCTTTACCCACGCTCTCAATGCGCGCCAGGGGCGACTTGAGCAGGCGAACGGAGGCTCTTTGGTACTGTCTGGCATCGACGAGCTGCACCTTGAGCAGCAATCCGCCATCCTGCGTTTTCTCCAGGAAGGGCAAATTGAAAGGATCGGTGGCAGCAGCTCCATAGCCGTCGATTGCCGGATAATTACAACCACCTGCCGCCCTTTGCCGGACCTGATTTCGACTGGCCAGTTTCGGGCCGATGTTTACTACCGGCTTGGCGGTCTTGAGGTAAGACTTCCTGTTTTAAAAAGCCGGTTTGAGGACATACCGACGCTTGCCAGTTCTTTGCTCGACTTGCTGCAACAAGGGTCAGAGCAAAAACACCTGAGCAACGAGGCGATCCGCAGTCTGGTTAACCATTCATGGCCCGGCAATTTCAGAGAGTTTCAGAATCGGTTGCGCCAGGGTTTACTGCTCAGCGAGCGCCCGGTCATTGAGCCTTCCGACCTGGGGCTTGCCGAGGCTTTCCTGGACAGCGGCGCACCCTCCAACCTCAGTCTTGAAGAGTTCCGCGCTCGGGCAGAGCGGCAGGCGCTCTCATGCAGTCTCAAGTTGGCAGACCACAACGTTTCCAAGGCCGCGAAAATCCTGAAAATTTCCCGTGTGTCATTTTACCGGCTGCTGGACAAGTACAACACAGCCGCGCACAACCGCCACACCCAACCAGAGAATTACCGAAAGGGGGACCTGTCATGAGAGCACGCACCTGTTTGCTGATCACCATGAGCGCATGCCTGCTTTCCGCAACCGGCGTTGCGAAGCCTGAATATGATGACTTTGGGGAATCAGCGTCACGCACGGAACAGCAAAAAGACCAGGCAACGGATATTGCTTCAATCACATCGGATCGGGGCATTGTCACTCGCCCCGGTCGTTTCACTATCGAACCGTCATTCTCCCATGCCCACAGTAACGCCACTCAGGTCGCGGTGGAGGGCTATACCGTCATTCCCGCGTTGCTGGTGGGGCTGATCAATATCTCGGAAATCCAGCGGGATATTTTCGTCGGAGCGCTGTCGCTCAAATACGGTTTCACCAGCCGGTTTGAGGCAGCAGTGCGAGTGCCCTACCTGAGCATCCAGGAAGACCTTCGGGAACGGGAAGCATTCGAGGGAACTCCGGTGGATACGCTGCGTGAATCCTCAGGCGAGGGCCTTGGAGACGTTGAGCTCTCGGTGCGCTACCAGCTTAATGACGGCCTGGATGGCTGGCCTTACATCATTGGCGTCGTTCGGGTCAAAACGCCCACGGGAGACAGCCCATACGATGTTGATCAAAAGATTATTGAGGACAGCGGAGGCAATCCAATCGGAATTGAACTGGAAGAGCGCCCTACAGGCTCCGGATTCTGGTCATTTGAGCCAGGGTTCTCATTCATCTACCCGTCGGACCCGGCCGTGCTCTATGGCAGCCTCAGTTATGTTTACACTCTGAAAGACGATAAAGGATACGAGAATGGCCTTACGGTGAACCCAGGGGATGTGATTCGCTATGGGTTTGGCATGGGGTTCGCGTTTAATGAACGGACGTCGTTCAGTCTTGGCTATGATCACTCGATCATCCGCAAGACAACCTACGAGCGTGATATTGATCTGTTTGGCGCAACCTTTGACAGCATTCAGATCGGTTCGCTGTCGTTCGGTCTTTCTCAGAAAATTTCATCCAGCACAACCCTGAGCCTGACTGTCAGTATCGGCGTAACCGAAAATGCGCCAAATAGTGAGATCACGCTGAAACTGCCAATCAGCCTGTGAAACACTGCCGATGTAGCTATTGACCGAGGAATTGGAGAACAGGCTCCCTCATAACGTCGGGAAGACGATACCCGGAGCCCAGATTATTCAGTTCAATATTCAGTTGCCGGGCATTCTGGATAACCGTGCTATCCAGGTTATTCTGGATCAGCGTCATCCACCCGCTGTCGCCCGCTGTCGCTGAAATAAGGGCCTGGCCACTGTTGCCGGGGCTGATAATGCCGAGAACTGTTTCCATCTGGTGCGGAATAGCCTGCCCACTCACCATTTGATTCAGATTGGGAATAGTCAGACGGTTGATCGCCAGAGTTTCACCATTCACAGAAACGACCTGCTCCAGACCAATGGATATCTCCAGATTATCGAGCATAAAGCCTCCCCTCAGAGATGCCAGCTCGTCATTCGTCAGCGCCTGCTCCGGAAATATGCCATCGGCATTGGCTGTCGTCACGACACAACCGAGCGCAAGGGACATAATCGCAGCCAAATATGATTGTCGGTTGATCATCACACTACCACTCCCTCGAAGATGGCCAATATGGCAGGGTGTGGCCAAGAGACGGCCCCTTCTGGCCCTCAAATAAGGGCGCACGGGCAAGCTGTGGCCAGTCCCCCTCAACCAGGAAGGTCTCCCTCCCCTGGGCGAGATGGCTGCGAATAACGAACGCGGCACCGTCCCAGTAGTCCTCGAACTGAGTTCTGGAATAGACCTTCAGGCCCCGCGCCGGGTCACCAACGAACACTTCGGTCTCGCTGATTCCCTTGATAATCACGAAATGACGAAACCCGTCTATGTTCACAAGAACAATAACCGGCAACCGCACCTTTTCCCTCAGGCCGGCCAGCGGCATACGAAAACCATCGGCCCGAAAACCCTCCGATTCCAGAAACCGCTTCATATCCAGCATGGAAAACCCCTCCCGCCGAACCTTCTCCGGATCCGAGAGCGCATACATTCCGGAAAACACTTCCTGCTCGGTCACTTCATACCCGTAATGGTACGAAAGCAACGAGGCAAGCGCCGCCGAACCGCAGCTGAAATCATATTGCTGCCGCATCACGGAACTGAAACGCTGTTCCTTGAAACTGCGGACATCCAGCTGAAGCCCGCCACCCAGTCCAGGTACCATGACGGTTCCGGCAAATGCGGCAGACCACAACATGACAGCACATGCACCGAACGCCGCAAGTGTCTGCTTTGCCATGGCCCACCTCCTTTCAACGATTAATGAGGATGTTTACCTGGGTGCTGTCCTGAATCACCACCTGGTTACCGGTGTTCTGAATCACCGTAGCAATACCACTCATGTTCTCGAATGCGTGATCTGAGATCAGGTTATCTCCGGTCATGGACGGTCCTGACAACACGTTCCCCGTGACCATTGCACTTTGCTGATTCTCATTGAGCTGCCATTGCAGCGGAATTCCCTGACGGCCACTGGCACCTTCCAGCTGATCCGTACTCATCGGGGGTAAATCCATCCACTCTTCGGCAGCGGCTACGCCAGATTGTCCCAAGACAGCACATAAACATGCGGCACCCAGAATCCCTCTGATCACGTTACCCATGACACGTCTCCCGGCAGAAGCCGGGCCGCACCCGGGTTCAGGGTGCGGCCGGCCTCGCTCAGTTGCTGCCACCACCTGTGGACAGGTTGGACATGACGCTCACATTGGCTTGGGTCACGCTGCCTACGCCGGCGTTCTGGGCAAACGCACCCACACCGGTGAAGTTGGCCGAGCCTCCAGAAATCTCGTTGCCGGCACGAGCCTCTGTGTAAGAGCCGCCACCAATAGCGTCTCCATAGGTCACGTTGGTTCCACTGACAGTGCCGTCGAGCTCGGCATCGTTCATGAACACCTCCAGCGACACGTTCAGCTCAGTCGTGCTGCTGTCTGAGTTGTCGCTGTTATCGGTGTTATAGGAACCAGCAGCATTAGTGGAGTTGTTTGAACTGTCACTGTTGCCGCTATCTGCTGTGTTGAATGAATCGTTAGTGCTGTTGTTCGAGTTGTCCGAATTATCGGAGTTGTCCGAATTGTCCGAATTGTCGGAGTTATCGGAGTTGTCCGAATTATCGGAGTTATCGTTACCGCTATCAGCAATCTTGAACGAGTCATTCACACTGGTGCTGTTATCGGAATTGTCGGAGTTGTCCGAGTTGTCCGAGTTGTCCGAGTTGTCCGAGTTGTCTGAATTGTCAGAGTTATCGGAGTTGTCCGATGCATCAGTATTGCCGCTGTCGGCAATCTTGAAGGCATCGTTCAGGCTGGTGCTGTTGTCCGAGCTGTCGGAGTTATCCGAATTATCGGAGTTGTCCGAATTGTCAGAGTTGTCGGACATGTCATTGCCACTGTCAGCAATCTTGAACGCGTCGTTCAAATTGGCGCTGTTGTCCGAGCTGTCAGTGTTGGTGGAATTATCATTTCCAGAATTGTTATTGGCGGTCGATGTGTTATCCGCATTAGTGTTCGGGCTTCCATCTCCCCCCTGGTCGTCCTCTGCCAATGCCGCTCCTGAGATACCCAGGCCCACGGCGATAGCAATCGCTAGCATGCTTCTTTTGGTGTTCATAACGTCAATTCCTTTGAGGTTGTTGGCTTATCAGGGAGCCTGCCCAGACCCGCTAGCCTTCGGGTACATCCGTGATTCAGGCCCACGGCTATTACCAGAGCGATTCCCGTGCCAGATCTCAAAGAAAAACTGCAGATGGTTGTTTTTATTGTCTATTTACATTTAGTCCCGCAATTTGGGCCCCACCCGTACTTGGCTAACTGTTTCAAAGCTGAAACAGGGAAAACCGTGGCTTTTGGTGTCCATTTGCCTTTTGTTTTAAAAATCATTCAGATGCGCAGAAAAGAAAGTGTTAAAAATCCCAGCCCATAAAAAAACCCCGCCGATGGCGGGGCTCTTTTATCACTCCCGGGCAACCCCCGGGAGCAATGACAACCAGACCGTTCGATTAACCGAACTGGTTCATGGTGTTGTCTTTACCACCGGCCTTCAGCGCGGCTTCACCAGCGAAGAATTCCTTGTGGTCGTCACCGATGTTGGAACCAGCCATATCCTGGTGCTTAACGGTGGCGATACCCTGACGGATTTCCTTGCGCTGAACACCGGCAACGTAGGCCAGCATGCCTTCGTCACCGAAGTAGCCTTTGGCCAGGTTGTCGGTAGACAGAGCCGCGGTGTGGTAGGTCGGCAGGGTGATCAGGTGGTGGAAGATCCCGGCTTCGCGTGAACCATCACGCTGGAAGTTACGGCACCACTCGTCAGCCAGCTGACCCAGCTCGGTGTTGTCGTACTCTTCGCTCATCAGCTTGGCGCGATCGTACGCAGATACGTCCTTGCCTTCTTCCTTCCATGCGTCGAATACCTGCTGACGGAAGTTCAGAGTCCAGTTGAAGGACGGGCTGTTGTTGTAGACCAGCTTGGCGTCGGGAACCACTTCCTTGATGCGGTTAACCATGGCAGCGATCTGGCCAACGTGGGGCTTCTCGGTTTCGATCCACAGCAGGTCTGCACCGTTCTGCAGGCTAGTGATACAGTCCAGGATAACACGGTCTTCACCAGTGCCCGGTTTGAACTGGAACAGGCCAGAGGCCAGGCGCTTCGGACGAACCAGCTGACCGTTCTGCTTGATCACAACGTCGCCGTTGTTAATGTCTTCAGCCTTCTCGATAACTTCACCATCGATGAAGCTATTGTACTGGTCGCCCAGATCGCCCGGCTCGTCGGTGACGGCGATTTTCTGGGTCAGGCCTGCGCCCAGGGAGTCGGTACGGGCCACGATAACCCCGTCATCAACACCCAGTTCCAGGAACGCCAGACGAACGGCATTGATCTTGGACAGGAAGTCAGCGTGCGGCACGGTAACCTTGCCATCCTGGTGACCACACTGCTTCTCATCAGACACCTGGTTTTCGATCTGGATGCAGCAGGCACCGGCTTCGATCATCTTCTTGGCCAGCAGGTAGGTCGCTTCAGCGTTACCAAAACCGGCGTCGATGTCGGCAATGATCGGCACTATGTGAGTCTCGTGGTTGTCGATCTGCTTGATCAGCTCTTCAGCCTTGGCGTTGTCGCCAGCGTTCTCGGCTTCTTCCAGGGCACGGAACAGGTGGTTCAGTTCCCAGGCATCCGCCTGGCGCAGGAAGGTGTACAGCTCTTCGATCAGACCGGATACAGCCGTCTTCTCGTGCATGGACTGGTCAGGCAGCGGGCCAAACTCGGAACGCAGGGCGGCAACCATCCAGCCAGACAGGTACAGGTAGCGGCGCTTGGTAGTGCCGAAGTGCTTCTTGATGGACAGCATCTTCTGTTGGCCGATAAATCCGTGCCAGCAACCCAGGGACTGCGTGTACTGGGAAGTGTCGTTGTCGTAGTTCGCCATGTCTTCGCGCATGATCTTGGCGGTGTACTTGGCGATGTCCAGACCAGTCTTGAACTTGTTCTGGGCGCGCATGCGAGCGGCGTGCTTCGGGTTGATGGCATTCCAGGTCGGATTCTGCTTCAGGATGGAAGCAATCTGGTCAACGTCTTGTGCGTAGGGCATGGTCTCAATCCTTTCTACGTTGGTTTTCTAAGTCGATGCGGAGAAGCATACTGCGACATCCGGAGCCAACAACCTGCTCACTTTTTGAGCTAGGCGCTGACGTTGACGGTTACTTTAGTGCTTTCAAATTTATAATTGAAATTTATATAATCTATTTTCGGCATTTTTCTGATGAATGACGAAAAGGCGCAGGTTTTGAGTTGGATCAACACAGGAACAGTGGCTATTGTTACTGTTATCGACGAGCACTTCCTACCGGAACCCACCAGGCGCAAACAGTGTTCTATCTGCGAGCTTTCAGCCATTCCCTTGTGCATGCCCTGAAGAATCTGTTTCCGATCATCGCCGTTGTTGTCTTCTTCCAGCTCGTGATTCTCCAGCAGATACCGGAGAACACCCTCATGATGGCAGCAGGTTTGCTGATTGTGGCGGTGGGCGTTGCCCTGTTTCTTCAGGGTCTTGAACTCAGCATTTTTCCGGTCGGAAAAAGCCTGTCCAATCAGTTTGCCAGAAAGGGATCGGTACCGGTTCTGCTATCGTTCGGCTTCGCCATGGGTTTTTCAGCAGTAGTGGCAGAGCCGGCACTGATTGCCGTGGCGCAGCAGGCGGAAGAAATCAGTGAAGGCAAGATCAAGGCCCTGACGCTCAGGATACTGGTAGCCGTCTCTGTCGGGCTGGTGGTTGCCCTGGGCGTGTTCCGGACCATCTTCGGTTACCCGCTGCACTGGTTCATGATCATCGGCTATATCGTTGTGGTGATCATCACCTGGTTCGCACCACCGGAGATAGTTGGCCTGGCTTATGATTCCGGCGGCGTCACCACCAATATCGTCACCGTGCCTCTCATTGCGGCCCTGGGCATCGGCCTGGCGGCCTCCATTCGAGGTCGCAATCCGTTACTCGACGGCTTCGGCCTGGTGGCACTCGCCGTAATGGTCCCCATGATCACCGTTCAGCTGTACGGGATTGTGGTGTATTCCGGTGAAACCTCAGATCCGACGGGGCTGCCAATCCTGACCCAGAATGGAACAGCCGATCAAACCCCGGTTCTGCTGGGCATGCTGCTCGATCTTGCCGGAATGCTCCGGGATGTCCTGCCAATCATCATTACCATCCTGTTTTTTCAATACCTGATACTGCGCCGTGGGCTGACCAATCCCCGCAAGATCCTGTTCGGATTTGCCCTGGTGGTGCTGGGGCTATATGCCTTCGTGGTCGGTCTGAAACTCGGCTTGTTTCCAATTGGCACCAGTATGGCCCGGCAGCTGATGAGCATGGAGGGCTTCGTGTTCGTCTATCTCTTCGCGTTCATGATCGGCTTTGCCACCACCATGGCCGAACCAGCATTGATCGCCATCGGACACCAGGCAGAACAGGCAGCGGCCGGCACCATTAATGGCAATGCCATCCGAATCATAGTGGCCATCGGGGTCGCCGTGGGGATCACCCTTGGGGTCCACCGGATTATCAGTGGCGATTCAATTCACCATTACATCATTGGCGGCTATATTCTGGTCATCATCCTGACCGCGCTGGCCCCCAGGTACATCATACCCCTGGCGTACGATCTCGGCGGGGTAACCACCTCAGAGGTTACCGTGCCGTTGGTGACCGCGCTTGGTATTGGCCTGGCCAGTAGTATTGAAGGCCGCAACGTGCTGATCGACGGTTTCGGCCTGATCGCCTTCGCCTCCATCTTTCCGATTGTGACGGTGATGAGCTACGCCATCATCGTTGAAATGCTTGCAAAGCAGAGGAAAACAGACTCATGAAATTTTCGGTACTGGTTGCAATCGTTCCCGAGGATCAGGAGCAGGAATGCGTTGATGCCGCAAGGGATCTTGGCGCCGGTGGCATTACGGTGCTTTCCGGTCGAGGCATCAGTAACACCGCCAAGAAAACATTCTTCGGCCTGACCTACGATGGCAGCCAGAGCGTTCTGCTGATGGTGCTGGAGAAGGGCCTTTCGCTCGATATTCTGAAGGCCATCCAGAGGATTCTGATGCCAGACCATAACGACTCAAAGGGGCTTGTGTTCACGCTTCCCCTCGAACACCTGGGCGGGATCGATATGTCACAGGTCGCGAAGTTCGAACAACACCTGAAAGATTCACTGTAACCGGAGAACAGCCATGAAACTGGTCAAAGATGTGATGGTGCGGGACGTAATAACCATCTCTCCGTTTGCCAGCATCCGTGAGGCGCTATCAAAGATGAAGCAGCATTCTTTGAAGTCTCTGGTGGTGGAAAAGACAAGCGAGCACGATGCCTGGGGGCTGATTACCTATACCAATGTACTGAAAACCGTCATCGCCGAAGACGGCGATATAGATCTTCTGAATGTTTACGACGCCTGTGCCAAGCCTGTGATCAGCGTCGGTGAGAACCTGAACGTCCGACATGCGGCGAGCCTGATGAGCAAATACCGGGTAAAGCGTCTTCTGGTTTTGGCCGACAATGATCTCAAAGGCTTCGTGGTCATGGACGACATCATGGCGGCCCTGCTCGACAGCATCGACTGATGATTAATCAGGTCAGGCACAGCACCACCAGTCGGTCGCCCGGCTGCAGCTCCAGATAGTCCTTCCGGGACGGATTCAGTTGCAGGTGGCGACCACGTTCATCGGCGCTGTGGCGAAACACACCCAGAGCCAACTCGCCCTCCGCCGCCACGGTCTTTTCCAGAACCTGAAAGGTTGCACTGGCCGGCAACGGGTAATCCGCGGGGTCCCGGAACTGGATCTCGGCACCGCCCACGGTGAACAGCTCATCCAACACGATTCGAAGCTCCCGCCGCAAGGCCACCTGGGCCAGAACATGACTCAGAATCATGGGGCTGATCATCATTTCGCTCTGATGCCCATCCAACAGGTGCCGGTTGTCAGGGTCGCTCAACTCCATGATCAGTTGGGGCCTCCGGGCAAAATCGGCCAGGATATCTTCAAGCTGGAGGTAACCTACCATCGCCCGAGCATCGGCCTCTTCGCCTGAGGCCAGTCGATCACTGCTAAGCAGGATCACGGTATCGTAGCCCGCCGGCCCGATCCGGCGCAGCTCGCCTTCCACCATGTAATCCGCCTCGATATGCCGACAGGTCAGGCGTTCAGAATTCTCCACGTACCGGGCTATGGCCTGTTCCCGCTCGGCTCTCGGAACCACGGAAACCAGGTCCACTTCAAAATGGCGGTGTCCGTAGCTCAGAAACTCCGCGATCAGGCTGGGCACCCGCCGGTTCCAGCCCAACACCAGAACCCGGTGGTTCGCCTGATCGGCAGGCCGGTCGACGCGCACCGCTTGTCCTCTCTCCAGCTCTGGCAAGGTTGCCTTTTTGGGATCGGGTTCGGTCTCGGAATAGTCCCGGGCCATGATGACGACCCGATCGGCCGGATCAATTCGCGAGTCTGAAGGTGTCAGCAGCTGGACGTCCCAGCCTGCATCGCGGTGTTTCAGAAGCCCCAGCACGATAACCTCGGGCCGGGCCGCGGCCAGCTCACCAAGCGTCATTCCGCCCAGCGATTCTCCGCCCCGGATATAGATTTCGTTGCCCTCACCGGCCGTGAGCAACTCGTTGTAAACTTCCGACAGCCCGGGATGAAGAATGTTCTGAACCATGAGACGACTGATGGTGGCATCGCCGGCCACGACTTCCACCGCGCCGGGATAGGCCCGTTCAATCACCGGCAGCTTTCGGACGTCCTGGATCTCAGCCACGACGAACGGCAGGGAAGCCTGAAAGTGCCTGGCCTGGGCGGCAATGGAAAGCAGTGCCTTAACGGTTTCCACATCCGACGTCACCAGGCTGCCGGCCTCATGGGCTGCGCTGGGAACGATCACGGCCGCTGCATCCAGGCAGGCCACCCGGTGCAGGGCATCCGGCTGTATCGCCGATCCTGAACGCAGGATGATCTGGCGGGCTCTGCGCCCGATACCCGGCTCACTGCGCAGCTCATGCACCTGGGCCGCAGAAGCCTCCTCCGACAACACCACCAGGTTCAGCTTCTGGGCATCGTGCTTCTCCAGGAAACGGCGCATCCGGCCACTGGAGCCCAGCAATTCAGAGAGTAGCGGCAGGGTCTGGCTGGTCCAGCCCAGTACCACCACATGATTTTTAAGAGTCACCGGCGTGAGACCGCGCTCAAGGTCCGCCATTTTGGCAATCAACCACCGTGTCAGGATGGCCACCAGGGTACCCATGAACACCACATAGCCACTGACCGTGAGCAGGGTGGACACAAAACGTTGCCAGGTACCGACATCGTCTCCCAGGTAACCGGGATCGGTCAGCCGTAAGAAGGCCCACCAGATGGCTGATCCCACGTTCTCGAATGACTCCCCCAGTGGCACCACCAGCAGACCTCCGATAAGGGAGATCAGCGCAATAAAGGCAGCAACCACCAGCAACTGGAAACCGGCACCCTTGACCAGCTGTCGCTCAACAATGAATTTGATTCGGTCAACAATCCGGAAAGGGAGCATGCGGGGTCCTGTGTCGGGCCATCAAAGATACCGCAAGCATAGCTGATAGAAGGCTGAAAACAGCAATCTTTCCGGGATGTCAGGGCTTGTGCATTAGCTGACCAGATTGAGGGCTTCGTGCAGGGAAGGACAGAACCGGCTCACACCATCGATGGGTTTTACGCCCGCTCGGGCTAATGTCCGCAGCGGCTGAAACTGCAGGTCTGCAATGACCACCTCGGTGCCGTCCTTCTGGCAGGTGGCAATCAGTTTGTTAAGCGCTGACAGGCCACCGGCATCAAGGATGGTGACGCCGTCCATGTAGAGAATGAAGCCGCGGGCATTGCTGGACAGCTCCGCGAGTTCGCCGAATATTCGGTCTGCTGCGGCGAAAAACAGAGGCCCGTTGATTTTGAAGACCCGCCAGCCGTCGGGCAGATCCGAGCTTATGATGCGTTTGTCATGGGTGATATCCGTTACCCGGGTCATCTGTGCCATCTCACGCATGAACAGTACGGCCGCCAGCAGGATACCGGTGGTTATTGCAATAACCATATCCAGGATCACTGTCAGTGAAAAACAGGTCAGGAAAACCAGAATGTCACTGCGCGGAGCTGTTTTCAGCAAATGTAACGCTTTGGGGGCCTCACTCATGTTCCAGGCCACCATGACCAGTAAGGCTGCCATGGCAGGCATGGGCAGATACGCAAGGACACCTGCCAGGGACACCAGGGCCAACAGCACCACCAGGGCATGAACCATTCCGGCCACGGGCGACTCCGCACCAGCCCGATAGTTCGCAGCGGAGCGGGCAATAGCCGCCGTTGCGGTGATACCCCCGAAAAACGGGACAATGATGTTACCCAGGCCCTGCCCCATCAGCTCACTGTTGGCGCTGTGCCGCTTACCCGTCATGCCATCCAGAACCACCGCACAGAGCAAGGATTCAATGGCACCGAGCATGGCAATGGCGAACGCTGAGGGCAGCAGTTCCCTTACCATATTCCAGGACAACCCAAGCGGTTCGCCACTGGCGTTGGCCTGATGCCAAGGCCAGGAAAACTCCGGCAGAAAAGGCGGAATTCCAGCTCCCCGGGTACCATCCGGCAGCAAGTAACTGAATCGGGAACCTATGGTCTCTATGGAGGCTCCATGCGCATTGAACCAGAGTGCCAGAAGGCTGCCCACCACGACAGCCGGGAGGTGAGCTGGCACAGGTGTCTTCAGCCGTGGCCAGAGCAGCATAACCATGAATGTTGCAGCGGCCACCAGTGTACTGACTGCATCAAGTGCTGGCATACCCTGGACCAGCACAGCAATCTTGTCCCAGTATTGCTCCGGCATGGCTTCCAGCTGCAGACCGAAGAAATCCTTTATCTGCAAGGTGGCAATCACTACAGCGATTCCCCCGGTAAATCCCAGGGTTACCGATTCGGGAATGTATTCAATGAAGCGTCCCAGCCGCATCAGAGCCATAATTATCAGCAGGATGCCCGACATCAGGGTGGCAAGCAGGAGGCCACCGAGTCCGTAGCTCTGGGCAATGGGGTACAGGATCACAACGAAGGCCGCAGTCGGGCCGGAGATGCTGAAACGGCTGCCCCCCGTGAGCGCAATGACAAAGCCGGCAATGAAGGCCGTGTACAAACCGTATTGCGGCGCCACGCCGCTGGCGATGGCTAATGCCATGGCCAGCGGAATGGCAATAATACCAACCGTAACGCCGGCCATGACATCGTGCAGGAAGCGACCACGACTGTACCGTTCATCCAGGCAGGCCTCGCGAAAGGCATGGGCAAACCGGAGCGAAAAGAGGTAGGCACGATGGGGCATGAATGTCCAACCTGTTGCAGAGCGTTAAGTTACATTATATGGTCATCCAATAAGTATTCAATGTTAATATGGTTAACATAAATCATCACCGACAAGAGCCCGGAACACGCCATGGAAAACCGCACTGCACGACTGACACTGCTGATTGACCCGGAAAAAAAAGCGGTCTTTGAAGCCCTGTGCAAAGAGGAAGACGTTACACCGTCCCAGAAAGTTCGCCAGTTTATTCGGGAATATGTCGAGGAAAGACTGGGAACAGACTGGCGGGGAAAAACAAAGCAACAACCATAACCCAGATGCTTTCGTATACTCCGGCTATGAAAACAGTATCCATTGCCCTGACATTCGCAACACTGACCACCCTCGGTGGATGTATGACCATCACCCCAGCAACGGCCCCGGTTACACCACCGGAGACCCAGTACGATGCCCGGATAGTTGAGGCATCTACTGGCAGGCAGCTCTCTATCGAAGCGCTCGCGGACCAGCTCGTCACAACGGACGTGGTCGTGGTTGGCGAGTATCACGGCCACCACGGCTCCCACCTGCTCCAGTCACAGCTCCAGCGGGCACTGTTCCAGCTCCGGCCGAAGCAGGTACTGACAATGGAGCAGTTCGACCTTGCCCATCAAGCGGAACTGGACCTCTACATGGCCGGGAAAACCGGCGAGACCGAAATGATAGAGGACGCCGGAGCCTGGGATAATTATCGGGCGTCGTACCGGCCCCTGGTGGAGTTTGCCAGGACACACAAGGTTCCTCTGGTTGCCGCCAATGCCCCGGCGCAGATCGTAAGGTGCGTTGGCCGCATGGGGCCGGCCTACCTCGATAAACTCGGCGCCGGCATTCGCGCCCGACTACCCGAACAGCCTTTCATCGATACCCCGGGCTACAGCGAGAAATTCGTGCAAGCGATCACCGGCAGCCATGGCACCGGTGACCCGGCCATAAGCGAACGCATGAATAACACTTACCGGGCTCAGCTCCTGCGCGACAACACCATGGCAGCCCGAATTCTGGAGGCTCGCGAAACGCACCCGGGGCACCAGATTCTTCACCTGACCGGCACCTTTCACAGCGAAGGCCGGCTGGGCACGGTGGCGCTGCTGACACGGCGGGCCCCGGACCTCTCGGTGGCGGTTATAACACCGGCATTCTGGACGACAAGCGACAAAGGCATACCGCTGGAAGACCGTCGCGGGGAAGGCGACTACCTCTACTTCATTCAGCCACTGCCAGACGAGTATCGCGATGAAGAGCGGGAACGCGAGGCAATGAAGGCCCGCTTCAGTCGCCCTGCAACGCAAAACTGCGACTGATACGACCCCCTCCTTTGCTCAGCCGTTGCAGCCAGCCAACGGTGTACGTTCCAGAGCTTCTTTAAAAACGTTCAGGTCCGAACCGCTGTACAGCACCATCCGGATTTTCCGGACCGACTGGAGAGCCGTTAGTTTTTCGCTGATCGCAGCCATGGCCACAGTCGCGGCTTCGCGCACCGGGTAGCCGAAAACCCCGGTGGAAATAGCCGGAAAGGCTATGGATGACAGCTGGTATTGCTCTGCCAGTGCCAGGGCATTCCGGTAACAGTCAGCCAGCAGCTGGTCAGAAGGTTCGTCAACCCCGTAGACCGGACCAAGACAATGAATGATGTATCGGTTCGGCATGTCATGCCCAGAGCTGATAACCGCTTGCCCCGGTTCTATCGGCGCCAGACCCTGGCATTCCAAAGCAAGCCCGGGGCCAGCGGCGTCATGAATGGCGCCGGCAACTCCGCTACCAGGCATCAGCCGGGCATTGGCTGCATTGACCACCGCATCCATATCCGGCTGCGCGGCGATGTTGCCCTGAACACACTCAACTTTCACATCTGTCATCATTATTTCCTTTTAGCCCTCATCCTGAGACGCTAATCTTGCCTTTGCTGTTCAGGATAGCAGCCTCTGCACTCGCAGCACTGTTTGGATGACTGAAGGAAACCGTCATGAAAGTACTCGCCGCCCTGATTCTCGGAATTAGCGCTATTGTCTCCGCATCCCTGATTGGCGACGGACTGACCGACCTTCGCACAGGCGACCGCTATGTCACCGTCAAAGGTGTTGCTGAGCGGGAGGTCAATGCAGATCTCGCCTTGTGGCCCATTCGTTTTGTCGCGACCGGCGAGACCCTGGGCAAAGCTCAGGAAAAAGCTCGGCGCAGCCGCGAGGCGATCATGGCATTCCTGAACCTCCAGGCCATCAACGAAACCGCGGTTGAACTGCAGCGACTGGACGTCACCGACACTCGCGCCAACCCTTATCAGGGCAACAACGGCGAGCAGAAATTCATCATCAATCAGACGCTGATGGTTCGCAGTGAGGAGATCGACAAGATCCGGCAGGCTGCCCAGGGTGTCAGCGAACTGGTGGATTCCGGCGTGGTGCTATCGTCTGACTATGGCCCCGCAGGCCCTACGTACGTGTTCAACGGGCTGAATGCAATCAAGCCAGCCATGATTGCTGAAGCAACGGCATCGGCACGGGAGGCGGCCGCTCAGTTTGCCAAGGACGCCAATGCCGAACTGGGCGGCCTGCGCCGGGCCAATCAGGGCGTCTTCCAGATTCTGGCCCGGGATCAGGCACCCGGCGTCATGGAAGGACAGCAACCGACCAAGACCGTTCGGGTCGTCTCAACCATTGACTACTATCTCCGGTAGTCAGCCCGGTTACTGGGTCTCAACCATCTCGTCGGTGACCTGGTACTCGCCGCCCAGCCAGCGCAGGATCTCGTTTGCAGCAGGGTGGTCAAACGCGTCATAGGTGTGCTGGAGGCTTTGCCGCTTTTCATCACTGATGCGACTCAGCCCAGCGTCCTGAAGCACCAGCAGGTCTGCGAGCAACTGAGCTGCCAGGTCCCGCCCCAGAACCTCCCGGGCCGCATGGCGAAACGCCTGGCCGTACTGGTACTGCGGTCCGAGGCGATAGGACTCGGCCAGGGTAATGGCAGGAATCGCTGTTAACGTCGGCTGTAACGCGGGATTGATGCCATGGCCGGCAATATGAGCCGCATTCGCGGCCGACCTGCCAGTAAATGCCCGCAGGTGCAGGTGCTGTGACATCCGGTCTCCGTCATTGACCGGGTAGTTATCCCAGAGAACCGGCTTACGCCCCAGCAAGTCCCCTACTCGTTTGAGATGGCCCGGGGAAATTTCCCGGGAACAGACCTCCTCGCCGGTCCAGAACACATTGACGGAGTGGTCCAGTTTGCGACCGAGCGCCTCCAGGTAATCTGCCGGTCGCTCGCCGAACACCCGGTCCAGTACCGGATCGTCGGAATAGTAACTTGGGCAGACACTCAGCTGTTTCGCGGAGGTGCGCTCCTTGATCCAGTGCACGATCTCAACCTGGGTTTCTGCCAGATCCGGCGTATCCGAGCGCATGTCGTCGAACAGAATCGCGAGCTCGTCAATGCCGATCCGGTCAAGCCATGCCAGCTTGTCCGCCAGCGCTGCCCGTGCGTCGTCATCAAAGTGATTAAAAATCTCGAACGGACTCAATCCAATGCCGAAGCGTAAACCCTCCGTCCGGCAGAAACGGGCAAAATCCGCCAACTCCGCAGCCACTGCCGGCGGATGAGGCTCCTGCCAGCGCCGGCGCAGAAACACGTCTGCCTTGGGTGCATAAAGATAAAAACCGTAACCGTGAGCAGCCAGGGAGCGCACAAGTTGCCGACGCTCCTGCCAGTTCCACATGGGCCCGTAAAATCCCTCGATGATCCCCAGCATGGTCATCATGACCTCACTTTCCGTTAACAGGAACTTTGATAATAACCGACCTGATACATCCGTGTAATCAGCGAAGGCCTCGCGGAAAGCTGCAACGAGACAATTGGCAACAATATTGACTAGACTGGTCATTAAACCAATTCATAAAAACAACGGACTTCAGGAGCCTGCCATGGAAATAAAAACCTTTGAAGATCTCATCGACTGGACGCGCCAGTTACACGCCCATCTTGCCAAATGCCTCCATGAATCCGCAGCAAAGAACACCAACGAGCGGGCGAGCGCTCTTCTCGACTATGTCAGCAGTCATGAAAGCCTTCTGGAAAAAGCGGTGGCCGAGTTCGAGAAACAGGCCGACCCCAGAGCCATGCAAACTCGACTTTACGATTACGCCAATCACAAGCCGATCGAAAGAAACCGAACTTGTGATACTCATTACGCGGATCTTGATTTTGAAGGTATTGAGCGGGAAATTTTCGATTTTCATGACCAGGTCATGGATCTTTATGATGCCCTGATCGGCAAAGCCGAAATCCCCGAAGCAAAAAGCTTGCTGGAGGACCTGAAAGCTCTGGAGGAGCACGAAGCGATGCGCCTGGCTCGCCAGATCGGCCGGATGGACGACGTTTAACACCTACGACCTAGGTCGTAGATGAAAGTGTTTTTCATTCCGTTTACTACCGATAATTGCTACCTTGGGCTAGCGTTAAGAGTTGACCCTTCCCCACTGGAAGACACTCTAAAATACAAAAACGATAAGAGGATAGAAGAGCAATGAAGATCCGTTCTGTTCTTTCCGCGGCTGTGCTGGCTGTAGCAACCACCTTTGCCGCCACACAAGCGCTCGCACAAGACACATTCACACTCCGTCTCGCAGAAACCTGGGGGCCGAACTTCCCGATTTTTGGTGACGCCACCAAAAGCATGGCGGCCATGGCCGAGAAGATGTCTGATGGCCGACTGAAAATCCGCATTGACTCCTCTAATAAGCACAAAGCCCCACTGGGCGTGTTTGATATGGTCAGGGCCGGACAATATGACATGGGGCATTCCGCCTCCTACTACTGGAAAGGCAAGGTACCCAACACCCTGTTTTTCACCAGCATGCCATTCGGTATGACCGCTCTCGAGCAGTACGCGTGGTTCTACTACGGCGACGGCATGGAGCTGATGCAGGAAGTGTACGAGCCTCTGGGACTGAAGTCCTTCCCGGGCGGCAACACCGGCATCCAGATGGGTGGCTGGTTCCGCAAGGAAATCAAATCTATAGAAGATCTTCAGGGTCTGAAGATGCGTATCCCGGGGTTCGCCGGTGAAGTCTTTTCCGAGGTTGGCGTCAGCCCGACCAATATCGCACCGGGTGAGCTTTATACCGCCCTTGAGCGGAACACCATCGATGCTGTTGAGTGGGTAGGCCCGGCTCTGGACCTGCGTCTCGGCTTCCAGCAGATTGCCGACTACTACTACACCGGCTGGCACGAACCTGCAACCGAGCTGCAGTTCCTGGTCAACCAGAAAGTCTGGGACAAGCTGCCGGCTGACCTTCAGGAAATCTTGCGCATCTCCATGCGGACTGCCGCGTACGACATGCTGATCCAGTCGCAGCATGAAAACGCGAAGGCCTGGGCCAGCATCAAGGAAGAGTATCCGAACGTCCAGATCAAGAAGTTCCCGACAGAAGTGTTCCAGACCATGTACAAGGCTAACCAGAAGCTGCTGAAGGAAGCTGCCGCTGGTGACGAACTTGCCGCCAAGATTGTTGAGTCCCAGGAAGACTATCTGGAGAAGACACGCGCTTACACTGATATTTCAGAGCGCGCATACCTCAACACAATGGCCGAAGTCGAGTAAGATATCAGCCGTTCCTGAGCCGGGATCGTTCTCTCTGGGCGATCCCGGTTTTCTCGTTTATAGAATCTGAAAAATCGCCAATCCGCTTGGCGGAGGACTGGAAATGCGGTGGATTATCAAACTGGATGAGGGCCTGGCCCGACTATCCAATCTCTGTGGCTGGGTTGCCTGTGCTGCCATGATACTGATGGCCGGCAACGTCTTTTATGATGTTGTGTCCCGCTACGCGTTCAACGAAGTTTCAATTGGCATGCAGGAGATGGAATGGCACCTTTACTCGGTTGTTTTCCTGCTTGGTATTCCTTACGCGCTCCGCACGGATGGCCACGTACGTGTAGATGTTTTCTACACGAACTGGAGCAACAAGGCCAAGGCCTGGGTTAACCTGTCGGGCGCGGTTCTTTTCGTTATCCCGTTCGCCTACCTCATTGGCTCTTACGGTTACGATTTTGCGCTCGATTCCTACTCTATGGGCGAAGGCAGCGGTGATCCCGGCGGCCTGCCCTATCGCTGGATTATTAAAGCCGTTATCCCCGTATCAGCATTCTTTATTGCAACCAGTGGCCTTGGCATGGTGACTTTCGCGATTCGGGTGCTGTCCGGTGAGAAAAGCTACGAAGTGGAGCACAGCGGGGAGGGCCTGGCATGATCGGTCTAATCATGTTTGGGGCGGCACTCATCATGCTGATGCTGGGCTTCCCGGTTGCCTTTACCTTTGGCGGCGTCGCGCTCTTCTTTGGCGTTTTCTCTGAAGGCATGGATCTTTTCGCGTTCATGCCCTATCGCATCATGAGCGTGATGCAGAATACCGTGCTGATGGCGGTTCCTCTGTTTATCTTCATGGGCGTTGTTCTCCAGCGCACCAAGCTGGCTGAACAACTGCTGACATCCATGGGCCGCCTTTTTGGCGGGTTGCCAGGTGGTCTCGCCATCTCAACCGTTCTGGTCGGGGCATTGCTGGCAGCATCAACCGGGGTGGTGGGCGCCAGCGTTGTTGCCATGGGCCTGATTTCCCTGCCCGTGATGCTCGCACACAAGTACGACAAGCGCCTGGCCACAGGCAGCATCTGCGCAGCGGGGACTTTGGGACAGATCGTGCCGCCGTCCATCATCTTGATCATTCTGGGCGACGTACTGGGTCTGCCGGTCGGGGATCTGTTCAAGGCAGCGGTCTGGCCGGGCATCGTGCTGATCGGCCTGTACATTATCTACATTCTGGTCATGACCCGCCTGAGGCCGGAAACCGCGCCAGCGATGCCGGAGGATCCAACGAGATCCCGCAAGCAGGAAGTCGCCTCTGCACTGCTCGCCATTATTCCTCCGCTCGCTCTGATCGTTGTTGTTCTGGGGTCAATCTTTGCGGGTATTGCAACACCTACGGAATCTTCCGCGCTGGGCGGAGTAGGCGCGGTTGTTCTGGCCATTATTTACCGCCAGTTCTCGTTCCGGATGGTCTGGGACAGCGCCAAGGACACCGTGAAGGTCACCGCCATGGTGTTCGCGATCCTGATCGGCGCCACCGCATTCTCCATGGTATTCAGCTATACCGGTGGCGACTATATCCTTGAAGGCTGGCTGCATGCGTTACCTGGTGAAAAGTGGGGATTCATCATTCTCGCCATGCTGGTCATTCTGGTGCTCGGGTTCTTCATCGACTTTGTGGAGATTGCCTTCATCATCGTGCCGATTCTGGCGCCGGTGGCAGAAGCCATGGGTATCAACATGCTCTGGTTCGCCATTCTGATCGCCATGAACCTGCAGACGAGCTTTTTGACACCACCCTTTGGTTTCTCGCTCTTCTACCTGAAGGGGGTGGCCCCGCCGAACGTTAAAACGACGGATATCTACAAGGGCATCATCCCCTTTATCCTCATACAGATACTGGTGCTGGCACTCATTGTGATTTTCCCGGAGTGGTTCGGGATGAGTGCCACGTACTGATCTTCTGAAAACCGGGCCCCGAGCCCGGTTTTTTTTATCTGCCCATTCTCGCTCTTTCCGGTTTCTGCCTTTAGGCTCATGGCTATCCTCGATAAGCCGCTAACCTGACAAAATCCAATCGTTTTCTATACTGAACAAATAGTCGACGATTCTCAGATCAGTATTCGGTGACGTCAGGGCGTCATCCGTAACAGTGACGTTGAGGTTAAGGCAAAAAGGAGAGCACGATCCATGGATCAGAGTACTGCCCAAAAATCCACGCAGGCCGAACGTGAACATAAGCCTCACGTATTGACCTTGCCACTGGAACAGACCCGGACAGACAGAAACCCTCACAGCTACGAACGCTGGCTCGTCGCCAAACTGATGAGAATGGCAGGGTCGCCGCCGGTGAGATTCCGGTTGTGGAACGGCGAATTGATTGACATCGGGGATCAGGAGGCCCGGTTCACCATACACCTCAGTGATCCCAAGGCTCTCTATTCACTGGTCACCAATCCCAACCTTGCCTTTGGCGACTTGTACAGCGCAGGGCGACTGGAAGTAGAGGGTGACTTGCCCGATCTGATGGAAACCCTGTACCGGGCGGTCCATGCTGCACGGCAAAAATGGCCGAAGTGGCTCGAGGCCCTCTGGCGAAATCACAATCCACGCCCCACCGGAATTGCTGAAGCAAAGGAAAACATTCACCACCATTACGACCTGGGCAATGAGTTCTACCAGCTCTGGCTGGACCATGCTGCCATGCAGTATACCTGCGCCTATTACGAACGGCCCGAGCTGACTCTGGAGCAAGCGCAGCTTGCCAAGCTGGAGCACGTGTGTCGCAAGCTAAGATTAAGGCCCGGCATGACCGTGGTTGAGGCCGGCTGTGGATGGGGCGGGCTGGCTCGATATATGGCCCGGCATTATGGCGTCAGAGTCGACGCTTACAATATCTCAAAAGAGCAGCTCACCTATGCCCGGGAACAGGCCCGCAAAGAAAATCTGGACCAGCTTGTCAACTTCATTGAGGACGACTACCGCAACATAAACGGTCAGTACGATGCCTTTGTGTCCATTGGCATGCTAGAGCATGTCGGAAAGGAAAATTACCTGGCACTGTCCGAGCTGATCAAGCGAAGCCTCAAACCCGATGGCATTGCACTCTTGCACAGTATCGGCCGCAATCGCCCTATGCTGATGAATGCCTGGATCGAAAAACGCATTTTCCCGGGCGCCTACCCGCCCAGCATCGGAGAGTTCATGGAAATCTGCGAGCACGGTGACTTCTCCGTTTTGGATGTCGAGAATCTCCGGCTTCACTATGCCCAGACACTGACGCACTGGATGGAGCGGTTCAGCAGCAATGAAGAGGAAGTCTCGACAATGTACGACGAGCACTTCACCCGCGCCTGGCGCATGTATCTGGCTGGTTCCATTGCGGCGTTCAGAGCCGGTTCGCTGCAGCTGTTCCAGGTGGTCTTCACTCACGGAGACAACAACCGGTTGCCCCAAAACCGTCAGGACCTTTACGCCTTTCCAGCGGCACCGGAGGAGGCCTGATGGAATATTATGACCTCATCATCGTCGGCGCCGGTCCGGCGGGTTCAACCCTGGCTCACGCTCTGAAAGACAGCGGAAAACGAATACTGATCATCGACAAACAGGACTTCCCCCGGGACAAGACCTGCGCCGGCTGGGTCACACCGGCGGTGATGGAAACGTTGCGCATTGATCTCGACGATTACGGCAACAGCCGGACACTTCAGCCGATCCGCCGGTTCCGGATTGGCATGATGGGGCAACCGGCCGTGGAAAACGACCACGGCGATATCGTGAGCTATGGCATTCGCCGCTGCGAATTTGACGCGTATCTGTTGGATCGGGTCGAGGCCCCCAAACAGCTCTCCACTCCCGTCAGGTCCATTGTTCGAAAGGGGGCAAACTGGATAGTCAACGACACCTGGGAAGCGCCCCTCATCGTGGGAGCCGGAGGACACTTCTGCCCCGTCGCCCGACTCCTGGGAGAGGGCCCCGGCAGTCACGAAACCGTGGTGGCAGCGAAAGAAGTTGAGTTTGAAATGACACCCGAGCAGGCAGCAACCTGTCAGGCTCGTGGTGACACACCCGAGCTCTGGTTTTGCAGGGACCTCAAGGGCTACGCCTGGGTATTTCGAAAGGGCAACTACCTGAACATCGGACTGGGCAGGGAAGACAATCACAAGCTGACCGCACACCTTCAGGCCTTTGTGGATGAAATGAAGGCCACAGGCCGAATTCCCCCAGACCTGCCAGGCCGGTTCAAGGGCCACGCGTACCTTCTGTATGCGCACGCAGAACGGCCACTGCTGGATGACGGAATTATGCTGATCGGTGATTCTGCCGGGCTGGCCTATACCCAGAGTGGCGAGGGTATACGACCTGCGATTGAGTCAGCCTTGATGGCGGCCGACGTGATAGAACATGCCCCCGACTATTCCGCCTCCGCCCTGCAAATATACGGAGATGCCATTGCCGAACGATTCGGCAACCGGGCAGGCGACACAGAACAGGGCTGGCAGGTACCGGACTGGGTCAAGACGCCACTGGCCAGTGCCCTGATGCGCTCACACTGGTTCACCCGAAAGGTGGTGACGGAGAAGTGGTTCCTGCATCAGGAAATACCTCCAGTAAGCCTGGCGGTATAAAAAACCGGGCTTGTTGCCCGGTCAGATCTACTGCTTCGACCAGCTTAGTGGCCGAGGTAACTGCGATACATCCACACCGTCTTTTCCTGCTGGGAAATATAATCGCTCATCAGCGCCACAGTGCCTTCGTCTTCCGCTTCACCAGCGAGGCTCAGCAGTTCACGCTGTTTGCCAATCAACTTGGCAAAACTTTCCACAATGTTTTCCATGGCTTCCTTACCATCGGAAACGTCCTTCCGCTCGGGCACTTCGGAACGCTCAATATAGGTGCTGTAGGCGTGCGCAGGACGATGGCCAAGAGTGAGTACCCGCTCGGCAATTTCGTCGATTTTCAGTAGCAGGTCATCGTAGAGCTCTTCAAATTTCACGTGCAGCTCGAAGAAGTTGTCACCCTTAATGTTCCAGTGGTACCCACGCACGTTCATATAAAAGATCTGGTAGTTGGACAGCAGATCGTTCAGCGAATCGGCAAGTTTTGCCGTCTTTTCGGTATCCAGACCAATAAAGTTCTTACCCATTGCGCGTCTCCTTGACAGTTTAGGGATTCAATATGTTTCTACTTTAGGGCATTCAACCAAGCATCGGGAAGTGTAGTTAGCCAATCCTTTTAATAGTTATTGGTTATTGATTTTTAAATCAATATTTAAACAACCGAAATTACGGGGTAACCTACTGTTTATTAAAGCTATTAAACACCGGGTCCGCAATCGGTACACCCCTCTTCAGGTGCCGGACCAATGCTGAGGTTACGGCTCAGGTCTTTCAGGGCGGTTCTCAGCCCCTCCTCGATCACCGGATGGTAAAACGGCATTTCCAGCATTTCACTTACGGTCAGTCGCCGCTGGGCCGACCACGCCAGTAAGTGGGCAATATGTTCCGCCGCCGGGCCAAACATTTCCGCGCCCATGAACAAGCCACTGCCGTGCTCCCCATAGACTCTGAGCAGGCCTCGGTTCCGACCAATCACACGACTCCGCCCCTGGTCCTCGAAGGACACCTCACCAACCGCGAAGCAGCCATGACAGCTCTCATCCACCTGGTGAATGGTCATCCCGACTGTGGCGATCTGCGGGTCGGTAAAGACCACGGCCAGAGGTGTCCGGCGCAGACCGGTCCGCACCTCCGGATAGGAGGCTGCGTTGTCGCCCGCAATCCTCCCTTCGTCTGCGGCCTCATGCAGGAGCGGCAGACTGTTGTTGGCATCACCGGCGATAAAAATATGACTCTGGCCGCAACGCAGGGTGTAAGGATCAAACAGCGGGAGCCCCTCCTCGTCCAGCTCAATGTCAGTGTTCTGAATATCAAGCCCGTCGACATTCGGCTGCCGTCCGGTCGCCGCCAGCAGATAATCGAAAACCTCGGTTTTTTCGCCGGCACCGCCATCCACGAACGTAACGGCCACGCCGTCATCAGTCCGCTCAACTCTTTTTACATCCGCATCCGGATCCAGCGGAAACTCCTCGTTAAAGGTTTTCAGCGCATAGTCCCGGATAGCGTCATCCTGAATCGGGCCAACCGCGCCGCCAACGCCGAACATCCGCACCCGGACCCCGAGTCGGCTCAGAGCCTGCCCCAGTTCCAGGCCGATCACGCCGGGGCCGAATACCGCTACCGAGTCCGGTAGGGTGTGCCAGTCGAAGATATCGTCATTCACCACCAGCCGATCCTTGGCTTCTTTGAGAAAACCGGGAACCTTGGGCCGGGAGCCGGTCGCAATAATAATGCGCCGGGCGTGAACCTCTACATTGTTACCAACCTCAAGGTGATTCGGCCCAACGAAACGGGCATGGCCCATGAGACGATGTTCCTCGGGGAATTTTTCAACGGAGCGAATCACCGAACCCACAAACCGGTCCCGTTCGGCCCGCACCCGCTCCATCACTCGCTTGCCATCAATGTTGACTCCGCCGGCCGAGACACCAAAAAGCTCACCAAGCCGCATCTGATGGGCGTTCTCCGCAGCCGCAATCAGAAGTTTGCTGGGCATGCATCCGACTCTGGCGCAGGTGGTTCCGTATTGGTCGGCTTCAATCAGCACCACCTTGTTGGTGACCTTTCGCACACGTTGGTAAGCCACCATACCGGCTGTTCCAACGCCGATAATGGCAACGTCTGCTTCTCGCTTATCCATACAACAGCCTCCTGGGGCATTCCCGGCCCACGGGAACAGGGGAAGATTCAGTGGGGCGTGACCTCATTATAGAACCCGTAACAAGTTTCATCCGCCCGTGAAAAAACCGTGGATTCAGCCTATGCTGTCAGACTTTTCCAATGACGGCGAACCTGGCGGAGACGAAAGCATGCACAATTACTGGCCGGAATTTCTGACGGTCGCGCTGGTTCACTTACTGGCTGTCGCAAGCCCGGGGCCGGATTTTGCCGTGATGCTCAGGCAAGCGCTTAGCCAGACTCGAAACCACGCTCTGTTGACGGCCACCGGCATCGGCCTGGGCATACTGGTACATGTGGGCTATTCGCTGCTTGGCATTGGCCTGCTGATCCAGCAATCCATCGTCCTGTTCAGTATTCTCAAGGTTATGGGGGCACTGTACCTCACATGGATTGCCGTCCAGTGCCTGCGAGCCCGGGCCAGTGGAGTGCATGTAGAAGCGGGGCCCCGCACAAGCCAATCCGGTTTTGCCGCTTTGCGCCTGGGGTTTCTGACCAATGCCCTTAACCCAAAGGCAACACTGTTTTTCGTTTCCCTGTTTTCCGTGGTGATCAGCCCCGGCACGCCCACCGCCCTGCAAGCGGGCTACGGCGTTTATATGGCACTGGCTACCGGAATCTGGTTCGCCATGGTTGCCATCTTCTTCACTCTTCCGCGGGTACGCAGGGGCTTCAATCGTTTCGGCCACTGGCTGGACCGGATAATGGGCGGCGTTCTCCTGCTGCTAGCCGGCCAACTGCTTCTGTCTACAGTGAGCGGATCAGAGCCTCTGTCTGATCCCAGCCCAGGCATGGATCAGTAATGGAGCAGCCATAACGCAGATCCTCACCATCGTCCTGGCGACCCGGCTCCAGGAAGCTTTCCAGCATTAGCCCCCGAATGTGTTGATTCCCGGCATGGCGCTGTGCCACCACTTTCCTGGCAATATCCAGCTGTCGCTCGGCCTGCTTGCAGGCATTATCATGGCTGCAATCCACCATTACCGCTGTGGACAACCCGGCATCGGTCAGGGTAGCGACCGCTTCCTCAATGCTGGCGGCATCGTAGTTGGTGATGCCCCGCCCGCCTCGCAGAACCAGATGTGTGTCGGGGTTGCCCCGGGTGGTAATCATCACCGGCGCACCGGTCGCGGACACACCAAGGTGATGGTGAGGATGGCTGGCCGACTTCATGGCGTTGGTGGCAACCGCAATGCCGCCATCGGTACCGTTCTTGAACCCGGTCGGCATTGGCAGACCGCTGACCATTTCCCGGTGAATCTGGGACTCGGTGGTACGGGCACCAATGGCGGTCCAGCTCACCAGATCGCCAAGGTAATCCATGGCAAACGGACTCAGCGCTTCGGTGGCCAGGGGTAGCCCCATCGCCGCCAGATTAAGGAGCAGACGACGGGAACGGCGCAGCCCCTCCTTCAGATCTCCGGTGCCGGCGCGCTCCGGATCGTAAAGCAACCCTTTCCAGCCAACAGTCGTACGGGGTTTCTCCAGATAGGCACGCATGACAATCAGGAACCGGTCGCTGACGGCATCCGACAGCGTTTTCAGCTTCTCCCCGTATTCCAGGGCCGCCACTTCGTCGTGGATGGAGCAAGGCCCCATCACGATCAGCATTCTGTCGTCACGACCGTGCAGAATTTGCCGGATCGCCTGCCTCTGTTCATCCACTTGCCCAGTGACAAAATCACTCGCTGGCATCTCCTGTTTGAGCTCCGCCGGCGAAGGCAGAACGACTTCCTGCCGGTGCAGAGCCAGAGACCCGGCATTCTGGTCAGTCACTTCAGTGTTCAAGGGCATGTTCATGTCAGTGTTCCCGTTTCCCTGCGTCAGAATCAAAAAAGCCCCGGCTGGGCTACCAGTCGGGGCTTTTTGAGTCCGGTGGCAGCCTGGGTTCTCTGCCGGGCTGCCTTCCTCGTTGTTCGTCGATGAAGATCTTACGGGCGGCCCGGGCTCTGGCTAAAATAAAAGCCATAACCAAACCACCAAGAAAACACAGCAGCAACCCTCACCGTCGATTTTTCACCGAAAGCTTGCAGAACATTCAATTGACAGGTCGTGTGTGTGGTCTTCATGCTTTCCAATATATACCTATGGTTTTGAACTTGGCAACCCCGTTGTCCGGACTTTTTCAAGTCAACAGCTGGGTCAGGAGCAGAAATGACACTGAAAGAGTCCTCTTACCTCTGGCGTGACATGAGCATCCTGTCACAGGCTCTGGCCCTGATACTGGCGCTGTGTCTGTTCCCCGCCGGCGTCCTCGCACAGACTGAAGCGCGGGTCTACGAGTTGCAGAATCGGCCGGCTGTCGATGTGGCCGGACAAATCCGTGAACTTTACCAGAACGCTCCTGTGACAGTGACAGCCCGGGGGCGACAAGTGGTGGTCCGGGGCGACGAACCGTTGCTGGACGAGATCGGAAGGCTGATTACTGCCATGGACGTTGCCCCCGCGCAGCTTCGAATCACGGTTCGATCCCGGGAAAACAGCGGTGGCAAACGCTCCGGCACCGGCGTTTCCGCCTCGGAAAGCCGGGTCGGCGTAACTGTCGAGCGCAAAGTGACCAGCACCAACAACACCCGCCAACGAACACTGGTGGTTCAGGATGGCCAGTCCGCACACATTACCTCTGGCCAGATTCGCACTCTTCCGGTGGCCATTCGGGGCGGTCGTAATCCAGCGGCCATTCTGGAGCAGGTTGAAACCCGAAGCGGCTTTCTGGTGAGCCCACAGGTTATTTCCGACCGTGCCGTTGAACTGAACATCGTCTCTTTCGAGGAGGACCCGGCGTCCCTTCCGGGCTATGAAACGGAAGCCGTGGTTACCATTCGCAGGGTGGAGCCCGGCCAATGGGTATCACTGGGCAAGACATCCACACAAGCGAGTGGCCAGCAGTCGGGCATCACTTACCACGTCAATAGCAACCGCGCCGAAAACCGGAGCTTCGAGGTGAAAGTCGACATACTGCCGTAAACCCTAGCCCCGGTATTTTTGGAGCAGCACGCTCTTGGCCTCATTGATCTTGGCGGCGAGGTAATCATTACCTCCGCGGTCCGGATGCAGCTTCTGGATCAGCCTCCGGTGAGCCGTTATAACCTCCTGTTCGCCGCAACCCTTCTCGACACCAAGCACTTCGCACGCTTCCCGCTCAGACATGTTGCCGTGGGAAGCCGCCCGCCCCGCCTGATTTTCTGTGCCGGGTTCCCGCTCCGAACCCATGCCGACGTGTTGCCGAAACATGGGTACATACTTCAGCATCGCCGGAAGTTTCCGCAACAGGGGAATCAGCGCTGCAACGGCTGCAGTAAGCACATGCACCCGGCCTGTCAGCACCATGAATAGAAGAAGAGCACCCCCGCCGACCAGTATTATCTTCCAGATCGCGGATTTCTGGCCCTCAGGCGTCAATGCTCCCCACTTCTTTAAAACGATAAAAACGGCAGCCGCCAGGGCAATACCGAGAATCCAATGCATGGGTTGATCCTTAGCGAAGGTTCGGTCGTAATTCTGTCACTTTCCCCGATCAAAATACCAGCATCGTTCATGGCGCATCAAAATAGCCGAGAAAAGGGTTAAACCCTTGAACATCCTACGCAGAAATACTGACAAACCGGTGACAAGCCCTATCAGATTTTTATAGGATGCTATGTTTTACGGAAGACACATAGTTATCAGACCTCGAAGGTCCGTTGCACTGAACCAGAAAAACCCCGATCCCCAGGACCCGAATTATGCGCACAGCTTCCCGCTTCCTGATCGTTATTATTTTCCTTGGCGTCGTCCTTGGTGGCATTTTTGGCTACAAATTCTACCAGTTCGGCCAGATGGAGGAGATGATGGGCCAGCCGCGCCCACCGACCCAGATCTCGGCAGTCACGGCTCAAACCGAGCTGTGGACACCGGCTATCAAAGCGGTTGGAAGCATTGAAGCCGTCAACGGTATTGAGGTTGCCAATGAAGTACCCGGCGTCATCGAAACCATCAATTTTGAATCCGGCGACACCGTTAAACAGGGTGACGTGCTCATCCGCATCAATTCCGCGATAGACCAGGCGGCTCTTCGCACCCGCCGGGCCGAGGCCCAGCTGGCTGAACAGGAATTCAAGCGGGTCTCGGATCTGCTGCCCAAACGGGCTGTTTCCCAGTCCCAGTATGATGAGGTCAAGGCTAACTTCGATGCCGCGAACGCCCGCGTGAACGAGGCGGAAGCCCAGCTGAGCAAGAAGGTTATTCGCGCGCCTTTTGATGGCAGGCTGGGCATCCGCATGGTGGATCGTGGCGAATACATTCCGACTGGCACGCCCATTGTCGAAATCAACATGCTTGATCCGATCTATGTTGATTACACCCTGTCGGA
Organism: Marinobacter salinus; assembly: GCF_001854125.1. Lineage (NCBI taxonomy): Bacteria > Pseudomonadati > Pseudomonadota > Gammaproteobacteria > Pseudomonadales > Marinobacteraceae > Marinobacter > Marinobacter salinus. The sequence continues at coordinate 3,776,501 of NZ_CP017715.1, read as the reverse complement.
AAAAAATCTGCCGGATGTGGCAACTGGCTACCCGGTCGTTGCGACCGTCGCTGCAGTACCCCAGCATGGTTTTGAAGGCACGGTCAGCGCCATCAATACCTCGGTGAACCCGCAAACCCGCACGGTACGGATCCGCGCTACCCTGAGCAACGAAGAGAACCTGCTCCGCCCGGGCATGTTCGCGACGGTGATGACCCGCCAGCCCAGGGACAACGAAGTGGTGACTGTGCCGCGCACAGCAGTTTCATATAACACCTATGGCGATTTCGTTTTTGTCGTCGGCGAAAACGATCAAGGCACCCAGGTTGTCACCCGGCGTTCTGTCAGCACCGGCGAGACCCGCAACAATCGGGTTGAGATCCGCTCTGGTCTGAGCGAGGGTGAGACCGTCGTGGCCAAGGGCCTGTTACGCCTGCGAGCCGGTCAGCCCGTTGAGATCCAGGACGATTCCGGGAAGCCGCAAGAGGCGTCTGAATAATGCGATTTACCGACATATTTATCCACCGGCCGGTTCTGGCGACGGTGGTCAGCCTGCTCATCCTGCTGCTCGGTGCCCGGGCCGCCATGGAAATGGAAATCCGCCAGTACCCTGAGCTTGAGAGCACCACGGTGACTGTCACCACAGCCTATCCAGGCGCCAGCTCGGACCTGATCAAGGGCTTCATCACCACACCGCTTCAGCAGGCGATTGCCGAAGCCAGTGGCATCGACTACCTGACCTCCACCAGTTCCCAGGGCGCCTCCACCATTACAGCCAAAATGGTGCTCAACTATGACGCCAATGCGGCACTAGCCGAAATTCAGGCCAAGGTTGCCAGCCAGCGAAACGTGCTTCCTGCGGAAGCTCAGGACCCGGTGATCACGTCCACCACCGGTGACTCCACGGCCCTGATGTACATTGCCTTCTACAGCAGCGAACTGGACGTGCCCCAGATTTCCGACTACCTCACACGGGTGGTTCAGCCCAAACTGCAGGCGCTGTCAGGCGTTGGTAAAGCCGACCTTATCGGTCGCAAGTTCGCGCTCCGGGTCTGGCTTGACCCTGAACGACTGGCTGCCGTCGATATGACTCCGCCAGAAGTGGTTGCCAAGCTTCGTGCCAACAACTATCAGGCAGCAGTAGGCAACACCAAGGGTCAGTACACCGAGATCAGCATGACCAGCGATACCGACGTCGCCGACCCCGACCAGTTCCGGAACCTGGTGGTCAAACAATCAGGCAGCACCCAGATACGCCTGCAGGATATTGCCCGCGTTGAGCTGGGCTCTGAATCCTACGACCAGCTTGCCCTGTACAAAGGCGACCCTGCGACCTACGTCGCCATTGAACTGGCACCCGGCGCCAACCCCCTGACCGTCGCCGGCCTGGTCAAGGACGCTCTGCCCGACATTGAGAGCCAGCTGCCCTCCGGCCTGAATGTACGCCTCGCCTACGATGCGTCCAACTTTATTGAAGACTCTATCAATGAGGTCATCAAGACCCTGCTGGAAGCGCTGGCAATTGTGCTGGTGGTGGTGTTCCTGTGTCTGGGCTCTATCCGCGCCTCCATCGTTCCGTCCGTGGCGGTGCCCCTGTCACTGGTCGGAGGTGCCTTCGTGATGCTGATGTTCGGCTTCTCGCTGAACCTGCTTACCCTGCTGTCGATGGTTCTGGCTATTGGCCTGGTGGTCGACGACGCCATCATCGTGGTCGAAAACGTCCACCGCCACATCGAGCAGGGGGAGTCCCGTTTTGATGCCGCCATCAATGGCGCGCGGGAAATGGCCGTGCCAATCATCGCCATGACCACCACCTTGGTGGCGGTGTATGCACCAATCGGTTTCATGGGCGGCCTTGTCGGCTCCCTGTTTACCGAATTCGCCTTTACCCTGGCGGGCGCGGTGGTAATCTCGGGAATTGTCGCGCTGACCCTGTCACCCATGCTCTCAGGCCTGGTACTAAAACCCCACGGCAATCCGGGAAGGTTCGAAAGCCTGGTGGAGCGCAGCTTCAATGGCGTGTCCAACGGCTACAAGAAGGCCCTCAGCTCGCTGATGGAAACCAAGTCTGTGGTCATCTTCTTTGCACTCGTGGTGCTGGGCTCAATTTACTTCATGACAATGATGAGCAAGAGCGAACTTGCACCAACCGAAGACCAGGGCATCCTGTTCTATCAGGGCCTCGGCCCTCAAACAGCGACTCTGGATTATCTGCGGGAACACGGTGACGAAATCCAGAACCGGATGTCGACACTGCCCGGGTACGAAGAGGACTTCATGATCATCGGCTTCACCGGACCGAATGCGGTGTTCGGTGGCTTCAAGATGGCGCCCTGGAGCCAGCGGGATATTTCCCAGTTCGAGGCCCAGCCCCAGCTGGATGCGGAGCTCAAGAACGTGACCGGCCTCCAGACTGCCGTGTTCCCCAGGCCTTCCCTGCCCGGGTCCGGTGGCGGCCTGCCGTTCCAGTTCGTCATCACCACCGGCAATACTTACGAGCAGCTGAACCAGGTTGCCGACCAACTGCTGGGCAAGGCCATGGGCAGCGGCAACTTTATGTTCCTGCAGAAGTCGATCAACTTCGACCGGCCGGTCACCCGCATCAACGTGGATCGGGACCGGGTCGCTGATCTGGGATTATCGATGCAGGACGTTGGTCAGGCCCTCTCCAGCATGCTCGGCGGTGGCTACATCAACCGGTTCAGCATGGAAGGCCGTTCATACCAGGTAATTCCTCAGGTTGACCAGCAGTTCCGCCTGGACGCCCAGGCCCTGAACGATTACTACATCCGCACCGGTTCCGGCGAACTGGTCCCTCTGGGCAGTGTCGTCAGCTTCAGCCACGACATTGAGCCATCCACCCGCACCCAGTTCAACCAGCAGAACTCACTCACTCTACAGGGCGTAGTAATGCCGGGTGTCGCTGCCGGAACTGCCATGGACTTCATGGAGCAGACCGCCGATGAGACGCTCCCCCAAGGCTTCAGTTATGACTACACCGGCCAGAGCCGACAGCTGGCGACCCAGGGCAGTGCACTGGTTGTGACTTTCTTCCTGTCGCTGCTGGTAATCTACCTGGTTCTGGCAGCGCAGTTTGAAAGCTGGAGGGATCCACTCATCATTCTGGTGTCCGTGCCCATGTCGGTAGCGGGTGCCATGGCGTTTATTGTGCTTGGCTTCGCCACCATGAACATCTACACCCAGGTGGGGCTGATTACCCTGATTGGCGTGGTCTCCAAAAACGGCATTCTGATCGTGGAATTCGCCAACCAACTGCAGATTGAGAAAGGCCTGAACAAGGTCAACGCAGTTATTGAAGCCGCCGCGATCCGGCTGCGCCCGATCATCATGACCTCCCTCGCGCTGATCTTCGCCATGGTGCCGCTACTGATTGCCATTGGCCCCGGTGCGGAAAGTCGCTTCGCCATTGGCCTGACCATCAGTGCCGGCCTGGGTATCGGTACGCTGTTCACCATCTTTGTGTTGCCGGCGTTCTATATCCTGCTGGCCAGGGACCACAACAACGCGGCGCACTAACTGCGGATAGAAGCCCGGTCACCGAAAGGTGAGCCGGGCTCTATTATTTGGTGACTTCTGAAACCGCTGCGCGGTCCTGTGGGGACTTTGCATCCGCGCACAAATTCCGACGCCACTGCACGGTTTCACTCGGCAGTTCCCCAAAGTGTTCCCGGTAAAGTGCAGCGAACCGACCAAGGTGTGAGAAGCCTTCGTCGGCCGCATAGGTCGAAATGTGTGGGATGTCGCACGTGCAGTCCACCAGTCGCCACCTCACCCTTATAAGCCGGTAGCGCTGGAACAACCGATAAGGCGTCATCCCGGTTTCCCGCTTCATCAGATAATACAGATTCCGTTCGCTCACCCCGCAATGAGCGGCCAACCCCCTGAGATCAAACTCCCATTCGGGGTGCTGTCGGAACCTGTCCAACACCCGAAGCAGCCGGCGATCAAGTTTCAGACATTCCGGAATGTGCCGTCTCCCGCCGTTTCCAAGCAAGGCGCCGAGGCTCCTGAACAGCTCCGTCGTCAATGCCCGGGCATGCTGATCATTGAAGAAAAAGCCGGCCTTGAAGAGATAGTTGTCAACCAGATGGCGTATCTCGGAGATTAGCCTGTTGGGCTCGTCACCAACCGGAGCCGGCACCACTCCGGGTGCCGGCTTGAGAATAATCACCTGACTTTTTTCACCCAAACGAAGACGGGGGCGATTCCCTGCGTGCATGATCAGGAGCGGGCTCACCGGCCACCAGGAATGGTCATCCCAGGAAGCTTCGACATGACCTTCTACTGGCACAACCAGAACCGGCCCTTCCGCCTGACAACCTGAAATATCCATATCCTGGCTGGCATAAAGGCAGGCAATCCGGCCTCCTTCGACGTCAATTGCAGATAGGGCTCCAACCCTCGCCTGGTTGCCAGCGACATGGCACTCAATACTCGCGCACCCTAAAAGCAGACGGACTGCCGACAACCATTCCCGAGAGGATGCATGATTCAATCGGAGATACGATTGCAATTCGAGCTCTGGCGTTTCGACGGGCATAGGGTTCAACGCGTGAAAATGGACCCACACATGTAAGCAATCTAACCATATTCCAATAGCCACATATTGCAGAACCCCAGAAATCAACCCATTAATTGTCGTGTCATTGACACGTGTCAAAAAATAGCAACTTTATAGCATCCCAGGTCGCTGGCCTGGCCATCAGAAATCCTTGCCCACGGTGACATTTGAGATCGTTAAGCATCCGATACTGAGCCCCGTTTTCGATGCCTTCAGCGACCACCTCAAGCTCAAGAGCATCGGCAATACCAAGGATCGCCGAGACAATCCGTGAGTCAGTACCTACGCCTCCGAGACGCTTGATGAACTGTCGGTCGATCTTCAGGACATGTACGGGCAGGGTGTGCAGGTAAGCCAGTGAGGAATAACCCGTCCCGAAATCATCCACCGCCACGCTCACTCCCTGGTCACCAAAATCCCGCAGTCGGGCCAGGCACTCCGCAGACAAATGCATAAGGTGAGTTTCCGTAATCTCGATCTCCGGCAACCAGCAAATCTGACGAATGCGGGCAAACAGGACATCAAGCAACTGCTGCAGGCGTGAATCGGAAATTTGACGGGCGGATATGTTGATCGCCAGTCTGAGCCCGGAAGGGAGCCCCTCCGCGGCTTTTGGAAGATCCGCCAGAATGCAGCGAACAAGGTGTTCCGTCAGCTCATGAATATGCCCGCGTTGCTCTGCAACAGGCACAAAGTCCGCAGGTGACACAGCGCCGAACTCGGGGTGATGCCATCGCAAGAGTGCCTCCAGCCCCGCCATTTCGCCCGTCGCCAGCTGATACTGGGGCTGGTACACCACACTGAATTCATGCGGTGCGGTTTTCAGGGACGCGACCAACGCCTCCGATAGCCGCTGTTTATAATGCCCCTCCTCCGTGTCCGCGGCGCTGTACATCCGGTGGCAGGCCCGTCCCGCCATCTTGGCCATATGCATGGCACGATCGGCATTCTGGAGCAATTCACTGCCGGTCTGACCATGCCGCGGGAAAAGGGCCGCACCAACAGACGCCGAAAGGAAATATTCGCGTTTGTCCACTACAACGGGAGCCCGGAAAACCTGAGTCGTGCGTTGACAGATACCTTCCAGCTCTTCTGCCGAATTCAGTTCAACGATTGCGGCGAATTCATCGCCGGACAATCGAGCCACTACGTCACTAGCCCTCAGCACACTCCGGATGCAAAGCGCCGCTTGCTGCAAAACACTGTCACCACGCTGGTGACCATGAAGATCGTTGATTGACTTGAAAAAATCGAGATCGATAAAAAGCACGCCGAATGTACTCTGACTGGCCTCTCGCTGGGAAACCCGGGCTTTGAGAAACTCCTGGAACAGGGAACGATTAGGCAACTCTGTCAGAGGATCATAATAGGCAAGGGAGGCAAGTCGCTCGTTGCCGGCAGCGATATCACCCACATCCATGAATACGCCGACAAAAAAGCGCTGGGCATTGAACTCAACGGGATAAATTGTGAGCCACTGCGGGTAGGTTTCCCCACTCTTCCGTCGATTCCAGATCACCCCCTCCCACCGGCCATTATCATTGAGGCCTTGCCACATCACCCGATAAAACTCCCGGGAGTGCAAACCTGAACTCAACACGGAGGGTGCCTGACCAATTACCTCTCCCGATTGATAGCCAGTTACCGTGCGGAACATATGATTCACATAGGCAATTCTCGGTTCCGTAGTCGCCAGCATAATGGCACGGGGGTGATTATCCACCAGTGCCTTGAAGTTTTGTTGTTGGATTACCTGCACCGACATCTCACTCCTCTATCCCTGAACGTGAATCGACCCGCCCAATTCAGGATAAGCAGGAAATGTCGCCAACCTAGCCATATATTGCAAAACCGCTGATAAATGCGACGAAAGAACGAGAAAGCGGAATAAATGCCCTCTTTTTGCAATATCTGGATACTCGGGACGCACAATCCGGCCAATAGTGATTGTCACTACAATCAACGCACGGCGTCAGAAGGACCTTCCATGCGACGGAATGAACCTGTCACCCGGAAAGAGCAGACATACCCAGAGCACTACCACCTGATTACAACCACCGATATCAAAGGCCGGATAACAGCTGCCAATGAAGAGTTTGCGGAAGTCGCAGGATTCGAAGTGGATGAACTGGTCGGCCAGCCCCACAATCTGATCCGGCATCCCGACATGCCCCCGGGCGCTTTCGAAAATATGTGGCAAACCATAAAAGCAGGCGAATCCTGGCGGGGGATCGTAAAAAACCGATGCAAGAACGGCGATCATTACTGGGTCGACGCTTTTGTGACTCCCATTCGCAAGGACGGCCAGATAGTTGAGTTCCAGTCGCTCCGCACCCGGCCGAGCCGGGATCAGATTGAGCGGGCGGAGAAAGTTTACTCGGCCTGGAATCGTGGCCAGGTGCCCCGTCGCTATCTGGCCACAAGCCCCTCCCTGACCTGGAAACTCAGTTGTCTTTATGGATTACTGGCTGCCAGCCTCACCATATTCGGCCTTTCCGAGCTCACAGTGCCTCACATGATCGTTATGCAGGGACTGGTTTTCGCGGTCTTTGCCACTTTGTTCTGGCTCACCCGCCCGATGATGAAAAGCGCCCGGGAAGCCTGCTGCGAAGCGCATCCGGCGCTGCCCTGGATCTATACCGGAAGACGGGACGAAGGCGCCTGGATAGAGTTTGACCGGCAGAAGCGTGACGCCACACTCCGGGCGGTCTCCGCCCGAATGCACGCCAATATCGGCTCCCTGCATGGCCGCAAGCAACGAACGGTTGAGTGGGTTTCCAACTCGGTTACCAGTATCCGCAGCCAGCAGGATGATATTCAGCACATCACACGAGCCTTTGAGGAACTCGCACAAAGCGTTCAGCGCGTCAGCGAGCTCACTACGCGCACTCATGATGCGACCCGCAATGCCGGGGAATCCGGCAGTCAGTGCAGGCAACAGATGAACACAATGAACACCTCACTCTCCGGGCTGCAGGAACAACTATCTACAGCCAATAAGCGCATGGGGATCCTGTCTGAAAAAAGTGATGCTATCGGCGTTGTCCTTGAAGTTATCTCCGACATTGCAGAACAAACCAATCTGCTCGCGCTGAATGCCGCAATCGAGGCAGCTCGGGCTGGTGAGTCAGGACGGGGATTTGCCGTGGTCGCCGACGAGGTTCGTGGTCTGGCAAAGCGGACTCACGAATCAACCCGTAAGATCGATGAAATGATTGACGCACTCCAGAAAGAAACACACGGCGTGGTCAGCGTAATCAATGAAGGGGTCACTTCCTGCGAAACAACGGCCACAATGGCAGTGCATGCCAGTGAGGCACTGGAAGCCACCATGAAAGACGTCGACGTAATTGCCAGCTGTGCCCATGAGGTCGCAGGCGCGACGGAAGAACAGTCAGCCCTGAGCACGCAGGTGGAAAGGCAGGCCGAACGACTTATGGAGCTTGGCAATCAGTCCGTCCAGAGCAGTGAAAGTGCCCGCGAGGAATCCGAGCACCTGGGCAATAATGTAGATCAGGCCCAGTTGCTGACAAGCCATTTTCTGCAGATGCTCATTGACAAGCTGATACCGGGTCACCCGTCACGGAAAGACACCCGGGCACGATTCCCCGGACCGGTCCAATAAGGTAGGCTGGCGCTCCACCTCAACTTATTGTGGAAGATTGCCGATATCGTGACTCTGGGAAACTTTTTCTGGCTGTTTCTGGCCGGCTTTGCCATTTGGTATTGGTGGCGGGCCAAAGCTATCAAGGATTTTGTCCTGCAAGCCGCCCGCAAGTACTGCAAAACGATGGATGTGATGCTGCTTGACGACGCGGTCTACCTCCGCGGGCTCTGGTTCAAGCGCGACTCGGAAGGAAGGCTTCGGGTCTGGCGCCGCTTTCTCTTCGACTTCACATCAACGGGAGAGGAGCGTTATACCGGTCGCGTGATCATGCTTGGCCAGCGCATTCTCCACATGGAACTGGAACCTCACCGCTTTTCCTGATCAACCTCGCCCAAATGGGCGATATCCCGCCCGGACTTTCACGCGAATAATCACCAACGCATTAACGACCAATGGCCGCCACCATCGCGGCCGCCTACAAAAACAACAGGAGTTAATCATGCGTATTCGATCCATCGCAACCATTGCGCTGGGGCTTGTCATGCTGTCTGCCTCATTCGTCACCCACGCCGGCTACACCCAGACCCGGTATCCGATTGTACTGGTCCACGGTGTTACCGGATTCAATACCATCGGTGGCCTGGTCAACTATTTCCACACCATTCCATGGAACCTGGAGCGCAGCGGCGCGCGGGTTTATTCCGCCAGCGTCTCGTTTGTGAACAGCAGCGAGCAAAGGGGCCAGCAGCTGGCCAACTACATAAACGGCCTGGGTCACGTCAAGGTAAACCTGATGGCCCACAGCCAGGGCGCACCAACGTCGCGGGTCACGGCGTCACTCATTCCACACAAGATAGCCTCCATCACCTCAATTGATGGCGTTAACAAGGGCTCAAAGGTAGCGGACGTTGTTCGGGGTATTCTCCCGCCCGGCAGCTATGTGGAAGGTGGCGCGCAAACCATTGCCAACGCCCTCGGCGGCCTGGTGAACGCCCTGTCTGGCGCCGACAACCCACAGGATGGCGTTGCCGCCCTCGAAACCCTCACCACCCGGGGCACCACCGACCTTAACGACGCTCTCGGCTGGAAAGGTGTGAATCGCTCTTCATGTTCCGGTACCGATGAGAACGTCTGGATCAATGGCAACCGCATCAAGTTCTTCTCCTGGACCGGCCGCGCCGTCTGGACCAACCTGCTGGACATCTCCGACCCGTTCCTCGGCATTACTGCCCTGGCATTTGGCAGCGAGCCCAACGATGGCCTGGTTGGCGTTTGCGCAACCAAGATGGGGAATGTCATCGGAACCCACTACGACATGAACCATGTCGATGCGATCAATCACCTGTTTGGTGCCCGCTCGCTATGGACGAATCCGGTATCGCTCTACCGCTCCCAAGCCAACCGTCTGAAAAACCGCGGTCTGTGAGGCTGGCATGAGACATCGTCAGCTCCGGTATCGTCGATGGCTCGCCGCAACCGCACTGTCGGCCATTATGGCCGGCGGTGCGATGTGGCTGTATCCGGCCAGCAACGAACCCACACCCCTTACCGATCGCGTACAGGGCAATACCGTCGGGGCGGCAACCCAGGATACGGGTCTGAAACAGCAGACCAAACCCGATGCGGTAGCTCTTCCAGACGACCGCAACATGGAGCCTCTCAATATTGCTTCGAATACACCGGCCTCCCTTGGGCCGGATCCGTTCGCAGCTTCACTCGAAGGAACGGACATCGACGGCGCCCTCAAGGCCGATGCCAACGGTGAACTAATCGTAGATATTGAGACCCGGGATTTCTTCGATTATTTCCTGAATGCCGTTGGCGAAGTGTCACCGGAAGAGGTTCTGGAGCGCATCCGGACACTGGCCGTCACCAGCCTCCCAGCCCCGGCTGCAGAGCAGGCGATGGCGCTCCTGGACCAGTACCTTCACTACAAGCAACAGGCTATGGCGGTGGAGAGTACGCCCCTTGATTCGGCCCGGCAAAATGACCCGGCCTACCAGCAGGAAATGTTGCACAAGGCGTTTAACGATCTGAAGCAGCTCAGGCAGACCATCTTCAGTCCAGAGGCCCATCGGGCGTTTTTCGGCCTTGAAGAAGCCTACGGTGAGTATACTTTAGCCACGCTGGAGATTGCCCGCAGGACCGACTTGTCCAGTGAAGCCAAGACCTCACTGGTAGCGTGGCATCGGAACCAGTTACCGGAGCAGCTGCAACGCACCGAACGGCATCTTATGGAGAGCAATCAAGAGAGCCTGCAGCGAACAGAGATCATGGAAGCGGCAGACTCTCCAGAAAGCGCGGGGCAGAAGCTCATGGATCAGGGCATGTCCCGGGAGGCCGCTACCAGCGTGACCGCTTACTTGCAGGAACAAAAGCAGTTCGAGGCTCGTTATGAGCATTACCGCAAGGCTATCGCCCAGCTGAGAGACTCGGGGCTGGCGGAACCGGACCTGGCTGCCCAGCAGGCTCAGCTTCTGAACCGGCACTTCCCGGACTCCAAACAGCAAACCTGGGCCCGACTAAAGATGCTGGGAAGCAATTAGTCAGAGTGTGCGCCCACTCCCGCCATTACCCGGCGGGACACTTTAGACTGCTGAATGTCACCAAGCGGCATGTGGGCTTGCATGGATACCCAGATCATCAGAGTGCAGCAATCAGCCGGGTTCCGGCGACTGCGGTTCGGACCCGAACTCGAGCCGGGCTATCGAGGACTCAGAGCTGCCGCAATCCGTGATCGGGCCCGACTGGTTTCGGCCGCGGCCCTGCTGATTTTCGGAATCTTTGTGCTGCTGGACCTGGCCACGCTGCCGCCAGACCTGGCCAGGGTAACTGTCACCATAAGATTGTCAGTTACCTGCCCCGTCATTGCCCTGGTATGGTGGCTGTCCTATGGCCAGTGGCCGAACGATCGGGTTTTCGAGCATCTGTACACCCTCGCCTACCTGGCCGGCGGGCTCAGTGTTGTCGCAATAATTGCCGCCGCGCGTCTCCGGGACTTCCCGCTGCCCTACGAGGGCATGCTACTGATGCTGATGTTCGGCTACTTCGCCATGGGCCTGCCGTTTTTCGGGGCGACCTTTGCCTCGGTCCTGATCATTGCCTCGTATCTGGTCACCGAACTGGCAACCGGCCGGACGCCCGGTGTGGTCATGGCCAACCACTTTTTCGTGCTCACTGCCAACAGCATTGGCATGATGGGGGCCTGGCTAAGCGAGTACCGCCACCGGGCGCATTTCCTTGACCAGCAGTTGCTTGATCAACTGCACCAAGCCTCCGCAGAGGAGAGTGAGCGGAAAAGCCACCTGATTACCGTTGCCAGTCATGATCTTCGCCAGCCTCTGAACGTCATTGGCTTGACGCTCCAGAATCTTTCCGGGGACGGGCTCACCACCGACCAGCTAAACCTTGTACAACGCCTCCAGAGAACCGTCAGTCACTTTCAGCGGCTTTTGGGGAATGTTCTGGATATCTCGCGCATCAACGAGGGAATGATTCGCCCGGAGAACGACGTTTTTGAGCTGGAGCCGTTACTGAAACAACTGGTAGAACTCACGGAAGATCACGCCGCCGTTCAGGGCTTCCATGTGTTCGTGGCAGATTGCACGGCAGGCACCCGGGTAGTGGCAGACCCCCAACTCCTGTCACGGGTTCTGCAGAACCTGATCGTCAACGCAGTTGATCACAGCGGTGGTGATCAGGTTCGACTTTCAACAAGACGGATGGGAATGATGGTCCGTATCCGTGTTCACGATAATGGAACCGGCCTTAATGAATCGCTGCAAGGTACTGTGTTCCAGCCTTTCGTCCGGGGTGGTGGCAAGGGCCGGAACATCTCCGCTGGCCTGGGGCTTGGCCTTGCTATCGTCAAAGAACTGACCGGCATGATGAATGGTGATTGCGGTGCAAGATCCAGGCCCGGCACCGGCACGACATTCTGGATTGATGTCGTATCCGCTGACACTCCGGCGACAACCAATGCGACCACCCTACCAACTAAATCCAACCCATCTGTCGGGCCTGACTGACGCATTCAGTGCGATTATGGACCCCCAGATGGGTAAAAATCGCTTTCAAATGAGTCTTCACCGTGTGCTCGGTGAGACCGAGACTTTGGCAGATTCGCTTGTTGGGGAACCCCTGGGCCAGCAAAGACAGGACCTCCAGTTGCCTGGGTGTGAGCGCCATGGCCTGATCGGGAGATCTCGCACAGCCGGGGAAATACTCTCCACCCCGGCTGATTGTTCTGAACATGCCAGCAAGCGCGGCCCTTCCCGCCGATTTTGGCAGGAATCCGCGCGCACCCGCGGCCCTCGCGGCCCGCACCGTCGGTTCATCTTCTGAGCTGGAAATAACCACCGCGGGGATTGGCAACTCTCTGGCAGCAATCCGGGGCAACAACATGAACCCGGTTTCACCCTGCAGCGAAACATCCAGCAAGACCAGATCAACGTAATTCGGCCTCGACAATACCTCAAGGGCTTCGTCGACCGAATCGGCCAGGTCCACCGAGGTGGCCAACATGGCTTGCGTTATAAGCTCCGCCAGCCCCTGCGAGAAGAGCGGGTGGTCATCGACAATCAAGACCCGGCGTAAGGGCAGTCCCTGATCGCAAGGGGCATAGCCCATACCGCTGGCTTGGGGCATAAGATGGCTCATTCCTGACCGCGCATTTTGTGTATTTTTGTTACTGCGGACTAGCCACTATAAGGCAGTAAACCCTGCGGCACTGCGGCCTGCTTAACAGTTTTCCCGAATAAACTGAAACGCATCAGTAACCGCAAGCATCAACTGAAATATTACTGTCACATTTCTGTCGCATTCTTTGCCAACGCTAACTAATTGTTGTTACGAGGTTTTAGGATGAAACAGAGCCATTTCCCCCTGGCTATTCGCATTTTCTTGGTGTGGACTCTCACGGTAGGGCTGTGGCTCCCACAGGCTCACGGTGAAGGTATGGAGATCCACGGATCCAACACCATCGGCGCAACTCTTGCGCCCATGCTCGTCGAAGGCTATTTCCACAGCATGGGCATCAGTCCGGTCAGCACGCGCAGCAATGGCAAGGAAAACGAAAAAATTCTGACCGGTAAACGGGCCGGCACACCGATCCGCTCTTTAGTCGCCGCGCATGGCTCAAGCACCGGGTTCAAGGCCCTTTACGCAGGTCATGCCGATATCTGGGCCTCCTCCCGCCCCGCCAAACCAGCGGAAGTGGAACAAATAGCCGGGCGCGCAAATCTGAACGACGCCGACAGCGAACATGTTATTGCCATCGATGGCCTTGCTATTCTTGTGCATCCGTCCAACCCGGTGAACCAGCTAAGCATTGAGACGCTGGGCAAGATTTTTTCGGGCCAGATACGTAACTGGTCTGAAGTTGGCGGCACAAACAAAGCTATCAGTCTCTATGCGCGGGATGACCGTTCTGGAACCTGGGACACGTTTAAAAGCCTCGTGCTTGGCAAGCAGTTTGCCTTGGACAGCTCTGCCCAACGCTATGAATCCAATGACCAACTCTCCGACGATGTCAGCCGGGACCCGACAGGAATCGGCTTTGCCGGTCTGGCGTCCGTCCGTGACAGCAAGGTGCTCGCCATATCCGATGGCAATGCCCCTGCCCTCAAACCAGACCAGCTGACCGTCGCCAGTGAAGATTACCCGCTCGCCAGGCGCCTGTTTATGTATACCGCCGGGGATTCGGCCCCGCAGCAGGCGAGGGACTTTATTGAGTTTGTTCTGGGCTCTGAGGGTCAGGCCATTGTTTCCGAATCAGGGTTCATTTCCCAGAACCCGATCGCCGTCAAGCCGGACTTTGACACGGGTGTGCCCGACACGTTCAGGCGACTGACACAGAACTTTGAAAGACTGACCGTCAACGTCCGATTCTCTGAGGGCCGAACCAAACTGGACAACAAAGCTCGCCGGGATCTCCTGCGCATCGCAGACTACCTGAAACGGGAAAAGCTTTCGGCTGACGACCTGATGCTTATCGGTTTTGCCGACCTGCAGAGCAATGAACTCAGAGCGCAAATGATTTCGGAACTTCGCGCCTTGTCAGTCCGCAAGGCACTGGAGGACTTAGCGATCAATAACGTTGCCTATACTGGCTATGGCCATTACATGCCTGTGGGGAGCGCCGGTGGCAATAATGGCCAGCAGAGGAATGGCCGCGTGGAAATCTGGGTACAGCGTCGATGACCCGGCTGAAGGGTCCGGCGGAATCACCTGCGATCCACAACTTTGAAACATGGGTCTGGTCCCACTAAAGTTGGTCGTTGGTATTCGGCAATCACTTATCCCTCGCCCGGTCACAGATATGTTTCTGTTTTCTATACTGGATCATTACATCCAACCGACAGACTGGGCCAATGGACATAAACACCGATCACCGTTACGCAATTAACCTGAACGTTCGGGGAATTCAGCCCTCAGCGACCCTCCGCATTAATGAGCTCAGCAACCAGCTCAAATCCGAAGGCAAAGACATCATCAAACTGGGACTCGGGCAATCGCCTTTCCCGGTACCTGATCGCGTAGTGGAAGCTCTAAGGCAACACGCCCACGAGAAAGACTACCTTCCGGTTAAAGGTCTCAAGGGCCTGCGCGAAGCCATCGCCGGTTATATCAATCGCAGTGAGCGCATGCGCTCCAGCTGGGAAGATGTGCTGATAGGCCCGGGCTCCAAGGAGCTGCTCTTTATTCTTCAGCTGGCCTACTATGGCGATCTGCTGATCCCTCGGCCAAGTTGGGTGTCCTATGCGCCCCAGGCCCGGATCATTGGCCGTTCGGTACACTGGCTGCCTACCCACGCCGAGAACAACTGGCAGCTTACGGCCGAGGAACTGGACATCATCTGTCGGGATGATCCGTCACGGCCGCGCATTCTGATCCTCAACTATCCCTCCAACCCGACAGGATGCACCTACACCGACGACCAGTTGCTGGCAATTGCCAACGTAGCACGCAAGTACAAGCTGATCCTGCTATCGGACGAAATCTACGGGGAAGTGCACTTCGACGGCAAACACAAGTCGATCGCGCGCTATTATCCGGAAGGCACCATCATCTCTACCGGGCTGAGCAAATGGGCAGGAGCTGGTGGCTGGCGCCTGGGGGCGTTCATCTTTCCGCCAGAGTTGCGGCCGCTACTCGATGCGATGGCGATTATTGCCAGCGAAACCTTTACCTCCACCAGCGCACCGATCCAGTACGCCGCCATCTCGGCCTTCGAGGGCGGCGAAGATATCGACCATTATCTGGTGCAATCCCGCCGGGTACTCAAGGTCATTGGCGAATACGTGCACCAGCGCCTGACAGACATGGGCGCTGTGGTACAAAAGCCGGAAGGCGCGTTTTACCTGTTCCCGGACTTCTCAGGCTTCCGGGACCGGTTGGCAAAGAAAGACGTGAAAACCAGTCAGGCATTCTGCCAGGCACTGCTTGAGAACACCGGCGTGGCCATCCTCCCGGCCAGTGATTTCGGGTTTGTACCGGATCATCTGGCTGCGCGCCTGGCGTTCGTCGATTTTGATGGAGCGGGAGCCCTGAACCTGGCCGGTGGCGACCATGCTGAAAGCGAGCTCGGTGATGACTTTGTCCAGCAGGCGTGCCCACGCCTGGTCAAGGCCATGGACAAGATGCAGGCATGGCTGAACAGCCTCTGACCCGGCCGTGTTAGACTGGTGCCCTCACTCTTATCAGAGACTTCACTGGGGGCGCCGTGTCCGATTCCGTTTCTCTCCGCGACATTACCGATTTTGCCGAAACCCTGGCCCGCGAGGCTGGGGAACTGATCCGCCGTGAGCGTGACGAAAATACCCTGCGAACGGATTATAAGCAGCAGACCGAGCTGGTGACCCACGCTGATGTGATGGCCGATGAATTCATCACTGACGCCATCCGGAAACGCTTCCCGGATCACCGCATCCTGTCGGAAGAAACCATGCCGGATCTCAGCCAGGCCGAAGAACTGGAAACGCCTCTTTGGGTCGTCGATCCCATTGACGGTACGGTAAATTACGCCTACGGCCACCCCCAGGTGGCGGTCTCCATTGCCTACGCCGAGAAAGGCAGAGTCCGGGCCGGCGTGGTTCATGCACCCTTCCCCGGTGAAACTTTTCGCGCCACCAAGGGCGAGGGTGCCACCCTCAATGGCAAGGCAATTGAGCACAGTGGCGCGACCGTGCCCCGCGATTCCCTGTTTGCTACCGGCTTCCCCTACACCAAGGACAATCTGGAACCCCTGGTGCGCCGCCTTGACGCCATGATCCACCAGTGCCGCGACCTCCGCCGCATCGGCTCCGCCGCTCTGGACATCTGTTGGGTAGCCTGCGGCCGGCTGGACATCTACTACGAAAACGTCAGCCCCTGGGACTTCGCCGCCGCCCGCCTGATTGCCCTGGAGGCGGGCGCCACCGCCGGGCACTTCGGCAATGTGCCCGACGGCTATCCAGCAGATCTTTATGGTCGCGACATCCTGATTTCAGCCCCAGCCATCTGGGAACCCGTCCGGGCTATTCTTCGGGCGGCTTCCGGGTATGAGTGAAGTCTGAAATGGGCCTCAAGAGCTAGCCCATAAGCCCTCGGCCACCAACCCCCAGCTCTCTTCAAAGTCCGTGGACGGCAGGCGCGAAAACGAAGACCGGACAAACCGCTGAATCCGCCCCTCAATGAAGACCAGCACAAAGTCGGCGCCCCGTGCGGCACTGGTCCTAGGCCGCAAACCCTGCCGAATCTCGCCTTCTTTCAGAGCCTGCCGGACCTGGGTTTCAAGGCGCTCGAAGAACTGTGATGCCCGCTTGCGCAAAGCCTCATTTTCGCCCATCAAAGCGTCACCTGTCAGAACACAACACAGCCCGGGATTGCGCTCTGCAAACACCAGAACCAGATTTACCAATTGCTGCAGTCGGACTCTCACGTCTTCCTGCTCCTGAAGGATCACCTGGCACCGGGAGAAGACCGCTTCCTCGGCAAACTCGATGAGGGCTTCAAACATTTTTCGCTTGCTGGGAAAATGGCGGTATAGAGCCGCCTCGGTCACGCCAACGGACTTTGCCAGTCCGGCGGTGGTAATGCGGGCTCCCGGATCTTTTTCCAGAAGTTCCACAAGGGAGTGAAGGATCGCTTCTCTGCGGCTCGGTTTCTGATCGGTCATGACAGGACTACAGCGCTCTGATTTGTCGTTTTCGGGGCCGGTCATCTGGTGCCAGCCCTCGTTTATTCGTTGTCGGGATTGTGCCCCAGATCAGAAGAAGGTGCCATCAATAGGGGATGAAGCACTGGCGTACGGCTTTTTGGGCATCCGGCCAGCGAGATAGGCCTCACGGCCTGCTTCAATCGCAAGCCGCATGGCATGGGCCATCCTGACCGGATCCCTGGCGGCGGCAATGGCGGTGTTCATCAGCACACCATCACAGCCGAGCTCCATGGCGATGGTTGCATCCGACGCCGTACCTACGCCGGCATCAACCAACACCGGCACCTTGGCATTTTCAACGATCAGACGAATGTTGTAACGATTCTGAATGCCGAGACCCGAGCCAATCGGAGCGCCCAGAGGCATGATCGCAACACAGCCCATGTCTTCAAGGCGCTTGGCCAGAAGCGGGTCGTCCGAGCAATAAACCATCACCTTGAACCCATCCCTGATCAGCTCTTCCGCCGCGACCAGAGTCTCGGTCATGTTCGGATAAAGGGTCTTCTCTTCCCCGAGCACTTCAAGCTTCACCAGGTCATGACCGTCAAGGAGTTCCCGGGCCAGTTTACAGGTCCGCACCGCATCCTTTGCCGTGTAGCAACCCGCTGTATTTGGCAGGATGGTGTAATGATCGGGAGAGATCACGTCCAACAGGTTCGGCTCATCCGGGTTCTGTCCCAGATTGGTTCGGCGTACCGCCATGGTGACGATCCCGGCGCCACTGGCCCTTATAGCATCACCGGTCTGCGCCAGGTCACGATACTTTCCAGTACCGACCAGCAGTCGTGACTCGTATACACGGCCAGCAATTTCAAGGGGTTTGTCTTCGGGAAGCATAATCTCGGGGGTCTCGCTCATAACGTTCCTGGAATTGTTCGGTTGTATTAGCGGAAAGCTCTGGAATAGGCCGAAATCGTCCGGATCCGGCCTCGTTTTCAGACTCAGCCGCCACCAATGGCGTGGACCACTTCGACCCGGTCGCCTTCGTGGAGACTAAATTCAGGATGCTGACTACGGGGTACGATATCTTCGTTTACCTCCACGGCCAGCCGCTTTCCCGCCAGAGTCATCTTTTCAATGAGGGTCACAATAGTCGCTCCAGCCGGGAGCTCCATTGCATCACCGTTTACCTGCACCTGCATAAACTGTCTTTACCTCTGTTTTTTTAGCGCGACGGGCAAACCACCGCTATCGCTGCCATCCGGCGGCAGCCACTAACATCGCCCAGCCAACCATGAAACATACACCACCCAACGGGGTAATCGGACCTGCCCAGCGGATCTCTGTAAGCACCAGAACATAAAGGCTGCCACAAAACAGCAGTATACCCGCCAGGAAAAAACCGGCGGCCAGCCCAAGCAGTCGGCGATTCAAAGCCAGCCCGGAAAGAAGAGTTACCAATACCAATGCAATGGCGTGATACATCTGATAGCTGACTGCCGTTTGAAATACCTCAAGGCTTCGCTCACTGACAGCACCCCGGAGCCCATGTGCACCGAAGGCTCCAGCCATCACCGCAAGCAAAGCCAATGCCGCACCCAGAACCAGGGGTGCCCGCATCAGGCCGGTTGAACCAGTGTCTACGCGTTCAGCAGTCACAGTGGATCTTCTCTCCGGTATCCAGGTTCATGATGGTCAGAACTCCGCCCCAGACGCAGCCAGTATCCAGCCCGACAAATTGATCATTGCCCGTTATGCCTTCGAGCGCTGCCCAATGCCCGAACACAACCCGGACACTGTCCTGTCGCGGGAACCGGAACCATGGGGCGAATCCTTCAGGCGCCTTATCCTCAGACTCCTTGGTCGTCAGCTCCAGTGTGCCGTCTTCGGCGATGAAGCGCATCCGGGTGAAATAGTTGGTGATGATTCGCCAGCGATCCATGCCGGCAAGCGTCTCTCGCCAGCATTCCGGGTGGTTACCGTACATCCGGGCAAAGTATTCCCCGGCATCATCACCGGCAATCACCGTTTCCACTTCCCGGGCGTAGCTCATGGCTCGATCAACGCTCCAGATATGGGGAAGACCCGCATGAGCCATGACCAGATTGCGCTCGGAGTCGTGGATGCACAGGTGCTGCTGGCGTAACCAGGCAATGAGCTTGTTGTGGTCCGGCGCATCGAGAATATCCGACAAAGTATCTTTCTTGCGCGTCTGGTGCCCTCCCAGCGCTACCGCCAGCAGGTGAAGATCGTGATTGCCCAGCACCACCACTGCGGAGCTGCCCAGGCTTTCGATGTAGCGCAGGGTTGCCAGTGATGCGGGGCCCCGGTTGATAAGATCACCCGCTACCCAGAGGCGATCCCTGGACGGCGAGAAATCGACCTTGGCAAGAACATCCCGCAAACGATCGTAACAACCCTGAATGTCGCCAATGGCGTAATCAGTCATTACCTGCCTCGTTGTTACTGCTCTCTCTTACTTTTTGATCCACCAGCAGGTCCGCAATCCTGACAAAGTCAGCGAGGCTGAGGTTCTCGGGCCGCAGGCCGTCATCAATCCCCAGGCCCTGCAGCTGGTCAACGGTAACCATACCACCGAGTGCCTTGCGCAGCGTCTTGCGTCGGGCATTGAACGCGGTACGAACCACGGCCTGAAGCGTACTGAGGTCTTTGGCCGGGTACGGCAGGGTTTCATGGGGCACCAGGCGGACAATCGCGGAATCGACTTTCGGAGCCGGGCGGAAAGCACCGGGGCCCACTTCAAACAGAGGCTGAACTTTACAGAAATACTGGGCCATGATGCCAAGCCGGCCGTAATTGTTGTCGCCCGAGACCGCCGCCAGCCGCTGTACCACCTCTTTCTGCAGCATGAAGTGCATGTCCTGCACCACACCGGCCTGGGACAAAAGGTGAAAAATCAGCGGCGTAGAAATATTGTAGGGCAGGTTCCCGATGATGCGGAGGCGTTTGCCATTCTCCACCAACTGACTGAAATCGAACTTCAGTGCATCGGCCTCATGGATACGGAAATCCGGGTAGTTGAAGAACTTGGTCCGCAAGACCGGAATCAAGTCACGATCCAGTTCAACGACCTGGAGTTTCGGATTGATCGCCAGGATTTCCTCAGTGATCGCACCCAGGCCGGGGCCGATTTCCACAATAGCATCATCCGGCTTCGGATTGATTGCCCGGACAATGCGCTCAATCACACCGGGATCATGGAGGAAATTCTGACCAAATCGTTTTCGGGCCTGATGGCCGGATTTATTGCTCACGGGCGATTCTCTTGATTAGCGGCTTTCCGGCACCGGGCCATTTGTGCACCTACGCGAATGGCGGTGTGCAGGCTGCCGGCATCGGCCCTGCCAGTGCCGGCAAGATCCAGCGCAGTGCCGTGGTCAACCGAGGTCCGGACAATGGGAAGCCCCAGGGTGATGTTGACCGCACGGCCGAAGCCCTGGAATTTAAGTACCGGCAAGCCCTGGTCATG
Organism: Marinobacter salinus; assembly: GCF_001854125.1. Taxonomy (NCBI): domain Bacteria; kingdom Pseudomonadati; phylum Pseudomonadota; class Gammaproteobacteria; order Pseudomonadales; family Marinobacteraceae; genus Marinobacter; species Marinobacter salinus. The sequence continues at coordinate 3,755,704 of NZ_CP017715.1, read as the reverse complement.
GTACATGGCCAATACGGCGTCGGCGTCATTCAGCCAGTGCGGTGTGAAGAGTGTGTCGGCCGGCAACGGTCCGGTCAGGCGAATGCCTTCCTGCCGAAGCCTGGCCAACGTCGGCTCAATAATCTCGATTTCTTCACGGCCCAGGTGTCCACCCTCCCCGGCATGGGGGTTCAGGCCCGCCACCAGGATATGTGGCCGCTCAATGCCAAAAAAGGTTCTCAGATCGGCCGCAAGAATCCGGGTGACCTGAGTTATCCGCTCAGGGGTGATAGCTGCCGAAACATCCTTCAGGGGTAAGTGAGTGGTTACCAGTGCCACTCGCAATTCGTCTGTTGCCAGCATCATGACCACACGGTCAACACCGCAGAGTTCCTGCAGAAACTCGGTGTGGCCGCTGAAAGGAATACGCGCTTCGTTGATGACTCCCTTGTGAACAGGCGCGGTCACCATGCCGTCAAACTCACCATCCAGACACCCCCGGGCAGCCGTTTTCAGGGTCTCAAGCACGTAATGACTGTTAGCCGGCTCGAGCCTGCCGGCGTCCATACTGACACAGCCGTCTACAGACAGGACCGACAGACAACCTTCGCGAGTCTCGGGTCGCTGCCCCGGCTGCCAGTCGCACAGCTTGACATCAAGCCCCATAGAGGCAGCTCGCGTTGCCAGCAGGGCCTTGCTGGCAACTATGACAATGCCCGTCTCGCGCGGCCGGGCTGCCAGACCAAGGCACAGTTCCGGACCAATGCCGGCCGGTTCGCCAGCGGTCAGGGCCAGGGTTACCAGACCACTCATGAGTTATCGTTGGCTCCTTGGGAAGCCTCTTCCTGGGCGTACTCACCCTTGAACTCCACAAAGGCTTCGTCGCGAATTTCCCGTAACCAGTTCTGCAGTTCGGTTTCGAACTTCCGGCGATAGATGGCCTGCCGCGCCTCTGACTGTTTCACTTCACCGCTTATATCTTTCTGCCGGCGCTCCTGCACTTGCAGGATATGCCAGCCAAACTGGGACCGGAAGGGCCCTCGGATCTGGCCAATATCCGCTTCCAACATGGCTTGCTCAAAAGCAGGCACCATCTGCCCCCGGCTAACCCAACCAAGACTGCCGCCATCGGAACCCGAAACCGGGTCATCCGAGTATTCCCGTGCCAGCTCGGAAAAATCGGCACCGTCCTTCAGCTGTTGGTAAAGGTCCCGGATCTTTTCCTCAGCCTGCGCATCGGTCACCGCTTCGGACGGGCGAACCAGAATATGACGCACCTTATGCTGCTGAATGACTTTCTTTTGCTCGCCTCCGCGCTTATCCATGACCATCACAAGGTGGAACCCGCTGTTGTTTTCCAGCACGCGCGAAGGTTCGCCAACGGTCAGTTCCGGGACGATCGGAGCAACCAGGGACGGCAGTTGGCTCTCGGACCGCCAACCCATGTCGCCGCCTTCCAGGGCATTACTGGCATCGGATTCAGCCACAGCAACTTCCCGGAAATCCCGACCATTGGCAATTTCCTGCCTGAGGTTCTCAGCCTTTTCGCGGGCAGCGGACACCGCAGTGTCGCTGGCGGGATCGTCGGTTTCGATAAAGATATAAGCAAGCCGGTATTCAGGATTATTGCCGCCACGGGCTTCCTGTGTACTCAGATAGTTCTCTACCTCGCGGTCGGTGACTCGCACACGGTTGCCGACCCGGCGCTGTTGAACCCGGCTGGTCAGCATTTCATTGCGTATCTGCTCGCGTGCCTGGCGGTAAGTAACACCTTCCGCGGACAACTGTTGCTCGAACTGAGCCAGCGTCAGGCCATTGCGCTCGGCGATATTGGTCATGGTCTCATTCAGCTCGTTATCGCTGATGCGCATGCCCATTTTTTCTGCCATCTGGAGCTGGATAGACTCGGTAATCAGCTGATCAAGCACCCGTTGTTCCAGAAGCTGACGTGGAGGCAGACCCGTGCCCTGGGCACTCAGCCTGGTTGTAATGGTGCTGACCCTGGTTTCAAGCTGAGTCTGAAGGATGACGTCGTCGTCCACGATGGCGACGACCTGGTCGAGTAGCTTGCGCTCCGCCTGCACGGTCAGGGACAGGGTAACTGCCACAACCATCAGCAACGTTTTTACAGCATGGCGAAGAGTCGCCTTCATAAACACCTCTTGATAATAAGTAAGCTGCGGGCATGATGTCCGCGGTTAGTCCTGAGACAGATCAGGGAGTTCCAAACCGGCGACGTTCCCGCTCATCAAAACCGTAGATAGCCTCGGAGATCCGGGCTGACGAGCCACCGCTGCCCCCCAGACCCTTGAGCTGGATCTGGAAGAGCAATCGGCTGTCCAGTTCCTGGTCGTCCGTCAGGTAGTTCTGATGCACCACCTGCACACTCCAGCAACAGTTGTTGTATTCGATACCCGCCAGCGACCCTACCGTTCGGTCTAGCCGTGAGTCGTGTACCCAGCGGCCTATCAGGCTAACACGATCCGTAACCGGGAAAACCGCCGCCACATCCGACTGTTCCAGCTCTTTCCTGCTATAGGTGTGGCCCACACTGGCAAGGTACCGGTAATCCTCCGAATGAAACACCAGCTGGCTTCGCCCTTCCTCGGTGTCACCGGTTTCGGGGTCCCACAAACCGGACGAGCGGATTTCCAGAGTATCAATCGGACTCAGGACCACCTCACCCGCCAATGGTGAGCGGCTACGGGTACTTGCGCCCTCACCGAAGAGGCTGACTTCGCGATCTTCGAAATACTGCACCTGACCAAGACTGAATCTGGCCCGTTCGGCCCCGCTGACAAGATCATTGATACGGCTGGTAAGCGCCACCGTCAACTGGTTGGTATCACCAACCCGGTCACCGCCGGTAAAGCGGTCAGGCTGGAACAGCTGATCAAAGCGAAAGGTCTGTATGTCCGTATCGAAGTTCGGAATGTCGTTCTGGTTGGCGTCTGCGTCTGCCCACGCATAATACAGCCTCGGCTCCAGGGTCTGATTGTAGGGCACATCGAACAGGCTGGACTGGCGATCAAAAAAGAGACCATTGTCCCACTCCGCCACCGGAACTGTTCGATCAAAACTGCCATCCCCGAGGGTGTAATCCTCCAGTTCGTAACGGGTGTAATCCAGACTGACCGACGGCCGGCTGAAGCCCCAGACAGTGCGCAGAGGTAGCGCCAACTCGGGAATAGTACGCAGGCGCTGACCATTGGCCCGATCAAGACCGGTGAGGTTTTCGTTGTCCCGGTAGAACATGGTGTACTGGCTCTCGACACCCGCCTCCAGCCAGCCCAGTTCCGTGACACCACCGTACAGAATTTCGGGCAACTGGGCGTATGGCTTGTCCACATCAGCGATCCGCTCAGGAACCGTCTGGTAATCGTTCAGATACGTTTCAAAGTATTGCTGGTTATCCTGATAACGTACTCCGCCCTTGCGTTGCAGGTGGGTTGTCTGATTGATTTCGAGACTGCGGTTCAGGTCGCCCAGATAATCCTCGTCACTGACCGCCGAGAAGTCACCATAGCCTGTCCAGCCCGCGCTAAACCGGGCGCGGGTCGAGGTATCGAGCCCCCAGCGCTCTCCTTGTTCCCCCGGATTTTCCTCAGCATAGGCGGAATCGTGCCCGATGTAGCCAACCTGCAAAACCGTCTCACCGAAACGACTCAGGTATCGGCCCTCCGCTTCATTAAAGAGCCCTCGGCCGTGGATATACTGCGGCGTCAGGGTGGCATCGTAATGAGGGGCAAGGTTCAGGTAGTAGGGCGCGGCCAGGAATGCGCCACTGCCTGCACTGGAGGAACCAAACTGGGGATACAGAAAACCCGTCTTGCGCCGGTCATCGATGGGAAAACTGGCCCAGGGCCAGTAAAAAACGGGAACGTCCAGTATCTCAAGCCGGACATGCCTGGCAGTGCCGTATCCTTCTGCACGATCCAGTTTGATGTCCGATGCCACTAACGCCCAGTCATTTTGCTGCGGACCACAGGTGGTGAGCATCCCGTCGCGTATCATTACCCTTTCATCGGCCAGCCTTGTCAGTCTGTCAGCACTGCCACGCATCTCTGGACCATGAAGCAGAAAGGTCGCGGTATTGATGTCAAAGCGTCCGGAATCAACGTTGTAATCAGCACGCTCACCGGTCAGCAGGAAGCCATCGCCTCGGCTGACCAGGGGACCCTGCACCGTAACCGCCCCATCGGCCTGGTTGTATCGGGCTTCAGAGCCTCGCACCTGAAAGGCGCCCTGGCGAAGCCGGACGTCGCCCTGGAGATACAGTTCCCGATCAATTTCATATCGGGCATTCAGACCGGAAGCTTCCAGTGGCGCCTGCTGACCCTCACCAGCGCCGAACACGCCTCCGACACCGTCAACCTCTCCGGATGGAAGGTAACCGCCTTCGCAGAACACCGGCAACGAGTCGCGCACCTGTGCCGGCAACTGGGATTTAGGACGCCAGTCAATTTCGGCTGCTGTCGGGGGCGACTCAGCCCGGACCTGCATCGCCACCAAGCCGAACGCTCCCGCCATCAACATCGAACCCAGCCGACGCTGCAACCGGCTGACCGGCAGATGCTGAGGACAATCGGAAGTGGGCACAGTGGCAGATTCCTGTTCCGGATGAATGGTTGGGCGGCTCTGATTTAACAGGCGACTAGTTTACACGTGCCCCCCGAGGTTGTTAACGGAAACTCCGCTGCAAAACCGTTTTACCCTCTTTATACTCCTCTGCTAACTTTCGCTGTCAGCCCCCAACCATTTTTTCTTTATCAGGATAGTAATCGGAACCATGGACATCCGCCTGCGTTTGCTGACCGAGTGGGTCAGACAGTTCCCCGGCTTTGAACAGACGAACGTCGAGCCCGTCTCCGGCGACGCCAGTTTCCGCCGCTATTTCCGGGTCAGCCGCATCGCTGCCAATGGTATGCCGGAGTCTTTCATTGTGATGGATGCACCTCCGGAGCACGAGAACTGTGGACCGTTTGTGGCCATCGCCCGGCACTGGCATCAGCATGGTGTCGCCGTTCCGGATATCCTGCAGCAAGATCTGGCCCAAGGTTTTTTGTTGATTGAGGATTTTGGCGATCAGCTCATGCTGGGACAGCTTAACGGCAACACGGCAGACACGCTCTACCGTGGAGCGCTGAGCGAACTGATTGCCATACAGCAGCTCAGCTCCCCGGTAGATTATCCGCTACCCCCTTATGATACAGCCCTGCTGGATCGTGAAATGGCACTGTTCCCGGACTGGCTTCTGGAGCAGTACCTTGGCCTGGACCTCAGCAACACTGAACGCGCGCTTCTGGATACGACATTTGCCATTCTCAGAGAGAGTGCCCTGGCGCAGCCGGAAGTGACGGTGCACCGGGACTACCATTCCCGGAACTTGCTGATCAGAGCCGGGTCGGACCGCCCGGGTGTCATTGATTTCCAGGACGCCGTAACCGGCCCCGTCACCTATGATGCAGCTTCCCTCCTCAAGGACTGTTACATCGAATGGCCGGAGGAACAGGTATGCCAATGGCTGGAGGTCTTCCGGGAGGGAAGCATACAGTCTGGCCTGCACCGGGCGGACAAGGAAACTTTCCGCCAGTGGTTCGAACTCATGGGGATGCAGCGCCACCTCAAGGCCGCCGGGATTTTCGCGCGCCTGGCACTTCGCGATGGTAAACACGGTTACCTGAATGACATTCCCCGTACCGTGGGTTACCTGTTGACCGCCAGCAGCAGACAACCGGCATTGCGCCATTTCCACGAATGGCTAAGCGATACGGTCATGCCTGAGATCACGCACCGTATTGGCCCCGCACCGGATCGGGAGCAATGACACCGTTGAGAGCGATGATTCTTGCAGCCGGCAAGGGCGAACGCATGCGGCCGCTGACTCTGACCAAACCTAAACCGTTGCTCAGTGCCGGCGGCAAGCCGCTGATTGTCCACCACCTGGAGCACCTGAACCGCGCCGGTTACCGGGAGGTGGTGATCAATCATGCCTGGCTCGGGGAGCAGATCGAGTTCACCCTGGGCACCGGGAGCCGATTTGGCCTGTCTCTCCTGTATTCCCCGGAGGGCGAACCCCTTGAAACCGCCGGAGGTATCGTACGGGCCATGCCATTACTGACCGAGACTGCATCCGACTGGTTTCTGGTAATCAATGGCGACATCTGGACTGACTTCGAGCTGGCCCTGCTAACACCTCCGCAGGAGGGAGACGCTCTCCTGGTGATGACCGATAACCGCCCACACCACCCGGAAGGTGATTTTCATCTGCAGCAGGATGGTCAACTTACGGAAGAGGGGCCGGATAAACTGACCTTCACCGGCATCAGCCTGTTGAATCGCCGCCTGTTTGAAGGGCTGGACGACCAGGCTGGAAAGCTGGGCCCTGTTCTGCGCTCAGCCATGGCGCAAGGTCGTGTCTCGGGGCTCTATCACCCCGGCGAATGGGTGGACGTCGGAACGCCGGAGCGGCTCCGGCAGCTGGACCAGGTTCTCAGAGCCCGGGAGCACTGACACCATGACCGAAAGCTCAGGACAGCCAACATTACCCGCCCGACTGGATGCCGAGTTCTCAGGCCTGCTCCGGGAACTGTCCGCCTGTGGCCATCAAGCAGTCACACTCCTGGAGCGTGCCCACCTACCCCGCTCATGCCGGCACCCACTGTTCTTTTTCCTGGGCTACATTGCCAAGGCCGAGGGCCGTGTTACCGAGGTTGATATCGGATACGCCGAGGCACTGATCAAGGCGCTTAAGCTTTCCTCAAGACAGCGACGACGGGCAATCGAATGGTTCCAACAGGGAAAATCGGCAGAAAGCATCCCGGCCATGCGAGGTCTCTCACTCAGGCTCTCTCAGTGGCTCCGACCAGCGCCCGCTCTCAGGCTGGCGGCTTGCCTGTGTCACGCGGCCCAACTCAACGGCCGACCGGCCAAACAGCGCAGGTATCGGTGCGAGGATGCCATCGCCCAGATGGGTCTGCCAATCTCGATAAGCGACGATATTTTTGAAAGTTACGCGTGCAAGGTATGGGCACCGCAGGCGGAACAGTTCGCCAGGCCCGAAAGTTATGAGCAGGCATGTGCGTTACTGGGGGTCACACGACGTGATGCACCGGATATGGTCAAGCGGGCTTATCGCAAGAAGGTCTCCGAGTGCCACCCTGACAAACTGGCACAGCAGCAAATCAGCGCAGTCGAGCGAGCTACTGCCAAGGAACGATTACTGCGTTACCAGCAAGCGTGGGAGCTGATCAAACGGCATCACACAATACGATGATAGCCGTCCGGGTTACTGAGTTTTCAGCCAGCCATTTATCCGGCTGGCCAAAGACTGTCCATCCTGTGCAGAAAGCGGTTGATGCAACGCTGCGGGCTGATGTACGAAATTTTCCAGGCCTGCGCGCAGCAGGTTGAGCGCCCACTGCCGGCCCGGCGCGCTGTCCACCGACACAGAATCATAAAGCTCCAGCAAAGGGGGCGCATTGCCCTCACCCAGCCTGGACACCAGAGTGGCCTCATCCCGGGGATAAAACACCGGAGCCACCCAGATCATTGCCCGGAGATTCTGCTGGACCTCAGACAGTGCAACAAGGTGATTGCTGGCGCGACCAATCCCCACCAGTGCAACCTTTCCGTACTCCCGATCAGCCAGTTCCGTAACGCCTGCTTCCAGTACCCGGCGGACCCGGTCTCGGTAGGCGGCCTCCGCCCCGCCTTCGGCGCTCTCAGATTCCATAACATCAATCATTACCGAGGAGGCTTCACCATCGCCGGGGCTCTTCTCCACCACCTCCGGCGGACGCTCCAGCAACCTCTGGATCGTTGGCGAAGGCGCGTCCAGACCCACCGTCAACACCGCCCACCCTCTGTCAGCGAGGTGTTCGGCCAGACTCCCGGACACACCTGAGGCGGCTGTCTCACCCGCATCCGCCAAAACCAGCAGGGCCCCTTTGGCAGGCAGCTCCCGCTCAGGATGAAACAAGCCGAGCGCACGATCACCCTCCTCCAGGTCCAACCAAACAGCGGCGTCGGGATAGGCGCGACTTAACGCCAACTCACCCAGCCCGGTTGAAACACCGGACCGCTCTTGCGCACCAGTGGCTGTGCCCGCAAGGCCTTTTGCTGACTCCTCCTGGGCCCAGGCGCCGGACCACGCAAACCAAACCCCCAGTAAAAACACCAGGCACCTGCCCTTACTCAGATCAATACCGACTCTATACACAGTTTCTGACTCTTTGGCTGCGAAAAAAACGCTCCGAACTGTTAGACTAGCACTCGTTTTTTCTATGCGGCACGGACCGCTGCTGGCCACGACATTATCAACCGATTCGCGCGCAAAGTAATTGAGAGAGCCATCATGAACCCTTACCTGATTGCCCCATCCATCCTGTCCGCTGACTTTGCCCGACTGGGCGAAGAAGTCGATAACGTACTTGCCGCCGGCGCCGACGTTGTTCACTTCGACGTGATGGACAATCACTACGTACCGAACCTGACCATCGGCCCCATGGTCTGCGAAGCTCTGCGCAAGCATGGTGTGACCGCGCCGATCGATGTACACCTGATGGTGTCACCCGTCGATGACCTGATTCGCATGTTCATTGACGCCGGCGCCAGTTACATCACCTTCCACCCGGAGGCCAGCAACCACATTGACCGGTCACTGCAGCTGATCCGCGAAGGCGGCTGCAAAGCCGGCCTGGTGTTCAACCCGGCGACCCCGCTGCACTACATGGACCATGTCATGGAAAAGCTCGACATGGTACTGCTAATGTCTGTCAATCCCGGCTTTGGTGGCCAGAAGTTTATTCCGGGCACTCTGGACAAACTGCGCGAAGCCCGTAAACGCATCGACTCCAGCAACTTTAACATTCGCCTCGAAATCGATGGCGGCGTCAAGACGGAGAATATCCGGGAGATTGCCGAAGCGGGCGCCGACACCTTCGTAGCCGGTTCTGCGATCTTCAATACCGACGACTACAAGGCCACCATTGATGCCATGCGCGAAGAGCTGGAGCAGGCGCGCAAGGTGATCGGCCAATGAGCCTGACTGGCCTGTTCAGCCCACGCTGGCCAGGTGTCGCCCTGTTTGACCTGGATGGCACCCTGGTCGACAGTGCACCTGACCTCGCCGCTGCGGTGGATCAGATGCTCGAACAGCTGGGCCGGTCTACGGCGGGTATCAATCAAGTACGCCAGTGGGTGGGCAATGGCGCCAGCGTTCTGGTGCGGCGCGCCCTGGCCGGGCAAACCGACTGGGAACCGGCCCGACCTCAAGACGAGGCCCTGTTCAAAGACGCCCTGGCGATCTTTTACCACGCCTATGGGCAGATCAACGGGCGGCACTCTATCGTGTATGACGGCGTGGAAGCCTGTCTCGGCAGACTGGCGGAGCATGGCTGCAAACTGGGAGTAGTGACCAACAAGCCCGAGCAGTTTGTGGCGCCACTTCTGGAACAGATGGGCCTGGATCACTGGTTCGACATCAGCATCGGCGGCGACACCCTGCCCGTGAAAAAACCGGATCCCACGCCTTTGTTACATGCCATGGAAGCCCTCGGCGGCACCCGGGGCACGACCGTAATGGTGGGTGACTCCGCCGCCGATATCAATGCGGCACTGGCGGCGGGTGTGCCTTGCGTGGCAGTCCGCTACGGGTATAACTTTGGCCAGCCGGTTGATGCCCTTGGTGCAGACGCGGTTGTTGATTCACTGGCCGAGCTTTTGTAAAGATGCAGATCAGACTTCAGGAAACCGAAACATGACACCCGAGCAATTCCGCGAGCTCGCCCAAGCCGGCTTTAACCGTGTGCCCGTCTACCGCGAGGTGCTCGCCGATCTGGACACGCCCCTCAGTACCTACCTGAAACTGGCCAGTGGGCCATATTCCTATCTGTTCGAATCCGTACAGGGCGGCGAGAAATGGGGCCGGTATTCAATCATTGGTTTGCCCAGTCATGAGGTTCTGAAAATCTTCGACCACCGAATCGAGGTCCGGCGTGGCGGCGAACTGGTGGAGGAGGCCGAGGTAGAGGACCCCCTGGCATTTGTGGAACAGTATCAGGCCCGATTCAATGCCCCGGATCTGGAGCAGCTGCCAAGGTTTAACGGCGGCCTGGTTGGTTACTTCGGTTATGACACCGTGCGCTACATCGAAAAGCGCCTGCGCAAGAGCTGCCCACCGGACAAAATCGGCACGCCAGACATTCTGCTGATGGTGTCGGACGAGATCGTCGTATTCGATAACCTCAGGGGCAAGCTCCACCTGATAGTGCATGTAGACCCCTCTGTTGAAGGTGCCTATGACTACGCTCAGGCCCGGATTGATGAGCTGGAAAAGCGCCTGCACCGGCAAACAGCAGACGCTCCCCGCACTCCGGAGCACCTGCGCGGCAAAACGGTAGACGAAAGTGACTTTGTCTCCGGCTTTACCCAGGACAGGTTTGAGGCCGCCGTCGGCAAGATCAAGGAATACGTGCTGGATGGTGACGTGATGCAGACCGTGATCTCCCAGCGCATGTCTATCCCCTTTGAAGCGCCGCCGCTGAATCTTTACCGGTCGCTGCGGGTGCTCAACCCATCGCCTTACATGTACTTCCTGGACCTGGACGACTTCCACATTGTCGGTTCTTCGCCGGAAATCCTGGCTCGGGTGGAAGACGAGGAAGTGACCGTCCGGCCCATCGCCGGGACCCGCAAGCGGGGCGCCACCGATGCCGAAGACAAGGCTCTGGAAGCCGAACTGTTGGCGGATCCTAAAGAGATCGCCGAGCACCTGATGCTGATCGATCTGGGCCGAAACGACGCCGGCCGGGTCTCGGAAACCGGCACCGTTCGGCTGACCGACAAGATGATCGTGGAGCGTTATTCCCACGTCATGCACATTGTCTCCAACGTCACCGGCCGCCTGAACGAGAACACCAGCTGCCTTGACGTGCTCCGGGCCACACTGCCCGCCGGCACCCTGAGTGGCGCGCCCAAGATCCGGGCCATGGAAATCATCGATGAGCTGGAGCCGGTCAAACGCGGTGTCTATGGCGGAGCAGTCGGCTATCTGTCTTTTAACGGCAACATGGACACGGCGATCGCCATCCGGACAGCGGTGATCAAGGACAAGACCCTGCATATCCAGGCCGGTGCGGGTGTGGTGGCAGATTCAGTTCCCCGCCTTGAGTGGAAGGAAACCATGAACAAAGGCCGCGCAATTTTTCGCGCAGTTGCCATGACCTACAACGATTTTAACCACTGAGGCGGGGGAAAGATTATGTTACTGATGATCGATAACTACGACTCCTTCACCTACAACGTGGTGCAGTACCTGGCGGAACTGGGTGCGGACGTGCAGGTGTACCGTAACGACGAAATCACGGTGGAGGAGATTGAGGCGCTGAACCCCGAGCGACTGGTGATATCTCCGGGGCCCTGCACACCAAACGAAGCTGGCATCTCCATGGCCGCGATCCGACACTTTGCGGGCAAGCTCCCCATCCTCGGAATCTGTCTGGGCCATCAGGCCATCGGACAAGTCTACGGCGGTGACATCATCCGGGCCGGGCGTGTCATGCACGGCAAAGTATCACCGGTGTACCACAAGGATACCGGTGTCTTCCGAGGGCTCAACAACCCCCTGCAGGCAACGCGCTATCACAGCCTGGTCATCGACCAGACAACCCTGCCGGACTGCCTTGAGGTCACCGCCTGGACCCGTAACGACGACGGCTCCGTAGAGGAAATCATGGGCGTGCGGCATAAGACCCTGCCCATTGAGGGCGTGCAGTTCCACCCCGAATCCATCATGACCGAACAGGGGCATGAACTGCTGCGCAACTTCCTGCGAAGCTGAATCAGCCAAAAACAAGCCAGAGGCCGCACAACATGGACATGAAAGAAGCTCTGAACCGGATTGCCTCCAACCTGGACCTTTCCCGGGACGAGATGAAACAGGTGATGCGTATTGTCATGAATGGCGAAGCCACCGATGCACAGATCGGGGCGTTTCTCATGGGCCTGCGGCTAAAAAGCGAAACCATCGACGAGATCACCGGAGCCACCGAAGTCATGCGTGAGCTGGCGACCGGTGTCACCGTCAATGCCGAACCGCTGGTTGACATCGTGGGCACTGGCGGCGACGGCGCCAACCTGTTTAATGTCTCCTCCGCGTCCGCCTTCGTGGTTGCCGCCGCCGGCGGTTACGTGGCAAAGCATGGTAATCGCGGCGTGTCCTCCAAGAGCGGCAGCGCCGACCTGATCGAGAAAGCCGGCATCAACCTCAACATGACCCCGGAGCAGGTCGCCCGCTGTATAGAGCAGATCGGCGTCGGTTTCATGTTTGCCCCGGCCCATCATGGCGCCATGAAGCATGCCATTGGGCCGCGAAAAGAACTCGGCTGCCGCACCATCTTCAATATCCTCGGACCAATGACCAACCCGGCCGGGGTCAAGCGCCAACTGTTGGGCGTGTTCACCCGAGACCTCTGCCGCCCCATGGCGGAAGTGCTTCAGCGCCTGGGCTCCGAGCACATCATGGTGGTCTGCTCGAAAGATGGCCTGGATGAAATCAGCCTGGCCAGCTCCACACATGTTGCTGAACTGAAAGGTGGCGAGATCACCGAATATGACATCACACCCGAAGACCTGGGCATCAAGAGTCAGTCCCTCGTCGGCCTGGCCGTGGAGTCATCCGAAGACTCCCTGAACCTTATCCGTGCCGCCTTCGGTCGCGGGCATGATGAGATGGCGGAGAAGGCCCGTGACCTGATTGCGCTGAACGCGGGCGCAGCCATCTACGTAGCCGGGCTCGCAACCACCCCGAAAGCCGGTGTCGATATGGCGCTGGATGCCATGGGCTCCGGGCTTGCTGCCGGAAAGATGTCCGAACTCGCCGATTTCTCACAGTGCTTCTGAGCGATACAGACAATGACTGACCGACACAACGACAGAACGCCCACCATCTTGCGCAAGATCGTTGAGCGCAAATGGGAAGAAATCGCCGATCGCCGGCCCGGCACCCCATTGCCCGAGCTCAAGGCACGGGCTGGCGACCAACCGCCGGCCCGCGGCTTCGCCGCGGCTATGCGCCGTCACATCGAACGACAGCAACCCGCGGTTATTGCCGAAATCAAAAAGGCATCCCCCAGCAAGGGCATCCTCCGCGATCCGTTTGAGCCGGCCGTCATCGCAGAGAGCTATGAACAAGGCGGCGCAGCCTGCCTGTCCGTGCTGACCGACAGGGACTTTTTCCAGGGCAGCGAGGCCTACCTGGCCGCTGCCAGGAACGCCTGCAGCCTACCGGTGATTCGCAAGGATTTCATGGTTGACCCATACCAGGTCTACGAGAGCCGGGCCATCGGTGCCGACTGCATCCTGCTGATCGCTGCCTGCCTGACCAGAGACCAGATGCAGGAAATGGAAGGCATTGCCCACGAAATCGGGCTGGACGTGCTGGTGGAGGTCCACGATGGCGAGGAAATGGACGACGCGCTGACTCTGAAAACACCCCTGGTGGGCATCAACAATCGCAACCTGCACACGTTCGACGTATCGCTGGATACCACCTTCGATCTGCACGAGCGTATAAGTGCCGACCGGCTGACCATCACCGAGAGCGGCATCATGACCCGGAGCGACGTGGGCACCATGACCTCCCGGGGTATTTACGGCTTCCTGGTTGGCGAGTCGTTCATGCGAGCCGCCGAGCCCGGCACGAAGTTACGGGAGTTGTTTTTCCCCGAGGACTGACTCTCAAGCTGGAGCGAGTCAGCGGGCAAGGCCTGACTTGCACGTAAAAATCATTACTCCGGTTCCGCCAGAGCCTCCTGCAACAATCCCAACAGATGCGCAGGCATGCCCTCGGCCAGCTTCAGAGCTGCCTCATGCCCCCGAGGCGACATCTTGCCCCAGGTCCGGCGCACAATCCGCAGCCACTTTTCCCGGTCGTAGTCCGCTTTCTGCTCGTAGAACTGCGCAAAATACCGCTCCAGAAAGACCATACAGGCCACGTCTTCCAGCAGCTGGGTGTCGGCATCGTTACGCAACTCCCGTTTGGTCAGGATGGTTTCCGTCTTCTCACACTGGCCGGCATCGTAACCACACTCTGCCATGATCTCTGCAGCCCGGCGGCCGTGCATGCGACCACAGGCCTGACGCCACTGGTAATAGGCTTTCCGGCCCTCTTCATAGTCACCCCGCGGCATAGTCCAGCGTTCGATGTGCTGGGCCCGGCAGGCAATCTGCATGTGTTCGGAAGGTTTGGTCTCAAGCGCAAACAGCCAGCGGGTCATATGCAAACTGTAGGCATACTCCCGCGGCAGCGATTCACCGTTAACGGTTTCCCGGTTTGGGTCGGCCCGGTTTGCGCAATCAATTTTGTTCAACGCACAGTTCAGCTGTGCCGAGGCAGTCATGCTCTACTCCTGCCGATCAGTATCGATATCACGGGTATTCCTGGCACTTATCGCGTCACCATCGTTTGCGCGTGTTTTACCAGATCGTCCGGATTCTCTACCCGCTCGGGCTTGCGAACCCCCGCCTGACAGCCGGGGCGGGCCCAAAGCTCGTCAATCCAGCGGTTCAGATGCGCCAGACCCTCCACCGAGGCGCCGGACCATTTGTGGGTGCGAACCCAGCACCAGTTGGCGAAATCGGCAATCGTGATCTCGTCTCCGGCGAGGTACCGGGATTCCGCCAGGCGACTGTCGAGAACCTCAAACAGGCGGCGACATTCGTGCTGGTAACGATCAATGGCTGGCTGGATCTTCTCCGGAAAGTACCGGTAGAACACATTCGCCTGGCCCATCATGGGGCCGACCCCACCCATCTGGAACATCAGCCACTGCAGGGCACGCGAACGCACATTCGGATCACGGGGGTAGAACTGATCATACTTCTCCGCCAGATACACCATGATGGCGCCGGACTCGAACACGACAAAATCGTCGTTGTCCCGATCCACGATGACCGGAATACGGCCATTGGGGTTCATCGCCAGGAACTCCGGCGTTTTCTGTTCACCCTTGGACAGGTCAACGGGAATCAGGTTGTATTCAATGCCCATTTCCTCAAGCAAAACGGACACCTTGTGCCCATTCGGGGTCGGCGAGGTATACAAATCAATCACGGGTATCTCCTGGCAGGCAGTTCATAGATTGACAATATCAGACCTGCGCCGACGGGCGCGATTTGATGCGATCGTACCAGGCCTGCAGGTTGGCCTGTTCCGGCTTGATGCGGATATTGATAACCCGGGCAAAAGCGATGGTGGTAAAAGCATTGATGTCTGCGGCCGTGAAACGGTCGCAACAAATGTATTCCTTGCCTTCGAGGTGTTTATCGAGGAACTCCATGAACTTCTCGACATTCTTTCCACACTCTTCCCCCCACTCAGCGATCGGATTCATTCGATCCTTGAAATAGCCGCTGGTGTGCTGAAAACACATACCGGTGGGCATAAAGAAAAACAGCTCTATCCACCGCAGCCACTGCTCCAGCTGGGCTTTTTCCAGCGGAGTATCGCCTAACAGCGTCGGTGTACCGGGATAGCTTTCCTCGAAGTAGCGACAAATCGCCATGGTTTCGGCGATGCAGGTGCCGTCATCCAGCTCCATCACTGGCACTTTCTTCATCGGGTTCCGGGCGACAAATTCCGGTGTCAGGTTTTCACCCTTCTGCAAATCAATTTCAATGAATTCGGCCTTATCCAAAAGCCCCTTTTCGGCCATGAACATGCGGACACGACGGGGGTTTGGGGCGGTTTTGGTCTCGAAGATTTTCATTATTGCAGCTCCGTTCCGGGTAGATGTTCGACAACGACGTGTAAAAGACAAGTCCGAAGCCTGCCCCGAACAAAGAGTTGCGTCAAGCAACCAACATTAGCGGATCAGCCATTCGGCCAGCTGATTGAGTATCCACTCAGGCTCGTCCAGCACCAGATCATGCCCGGCATCCGGGTGCAGCTTCAGGGTCCACTGCCAGCGCTGCTCCAGGGCAGAACTGCACTTCCAGTGCACCAACCGGTCTCCACGACTTGCCAGGAGAAGTGCATCGGTCATCGGTCGCTTCGCGCCCGGCCGGAAACGGGTTGCTGCCGCCAGCTGATTGAGGGCATTGCGCCTGCTGACAGGGCGCTGTCGCTGAATACGATACCACTGCTTGGCCAGTCCCAGGGGCACCTCCCGATTGGACGTCAGACGGAGGATATCTCTTTCCCGATCAAACAACTCCCGGCAACTAATCAGCTTGAAAATCCGCGGCCAGCTCGCCGGACGCACCCTCTGCCAGGGTGGGCTAAACCCAGAGCTGGCATTGATCAGAACCAGGTTCTGGATTTCTCCTGTGGATGCGTGCTGGGCCCAGTCCAGCGCTACCATTCCCCCCATGGACAAACCCAGAAGGCTGAACGGCTTCGGAATATGCAGCACCTGTCGGCGCACTGCTTCCCGAATACCGGCAATAGTGTCCGGGCTGGCTTCCCGAAAGTGCACCCCCGTGCCCGGCAGATCCACGGCGTGAAACCGGTGGCTTGGAAACGAGGCTTGAAGCCGGCGCGGGAAATCGCCCCAATGGGCCTGTTCGCGGGTGAGCCCCCGCAGCAGAATCCAGTCCATGTTAATGAGAGTCCCGGTACCAGTGCATTATGGCGGCTTCTCTGAGCATGGACTCCTCTTGACCGACCGGCAACCAGTTTTCATGACTCGCCGCGGCATTCACCAGGAAATCAATCCAGGTCAGATGACTTCGCAGAACGCGTTTGTGGCGGTGTGGCGCCAATGGGTTGAACAAACCGTCCAGTCTCAGCAACTGCCGGGGGCGTTTGCGAATCCATCGCCAGGACCCCATTTCCAGGGTCAGGGGCAGAAATACTCCGCTATTCTCACGATTGATTTCCTTATAGAAGTAGTCCCAGAGATCACCATGGGTCAGGTAGTGTCGGGACTGGGGCTCGAAACGGTAATCGTGATTGGGGTACGCTTTTTCCCAGGTCAGTTTGAGCGCCATCATCGACTCAATACGGCGCATGGGTCGGCGGCGATACGCATAGGGAAACCAGATCTGATCCTGCCAGCCGAAACCCGAGTGACAATCCAGCGCCACGCTGAACGGGCGACCAGGAAGCAGCTCCCGAATAACCGATTCAAGCACCTGATTTTCGGGCTCCATACCCTGCTCCGGATCGCCCGTATACCAGGGCAGTTTCGACGACAGTCGCTGGCCGCCCAACATAAACGCACTGCGATCCTGAGCCGTAATCGGAGCGTTACGCATCAGGTCCACGCCCTGGGGGTTACTACGCTGATTCAGATACATGCCGCCGGGATTGAGAATGGGCAACACCGTGATCCTGACCTTCTTCAGCAGCTGCCTCAGGCTCTCGTCCCAACGTGTCCTGGCAAGAACCGACTCCAGCCAGGCCATGACAACCTGACTGCCAATCCGTTCCAGGCCGTGAACGCCACCCACCAGCAGCACCGCCGGAACATCGGGACTGCTGGAGCCGATATCGGCACGATAGATTGGCAACGAAAGCCCCCGGAGCGGAATGCGTCCCACCACGGAAGCGGTCACCAGCTCCGGTGCTTCGGCGAGAATCCGCTCAAGCTGAACCATCTCGGGGAGAAACGAACGCAGCAGCCGACGCTGCGAACTATCCCGGGTGGCCTGCTCTGCCGGAATGGCAGCGTGGGGTGTCAGTGTTCGCAATTCGGCCATGTCAGACTCCTGCCCTAAACGGACGGAGTTTAGTTCCGAAATGCTACAAAACAGTGACGATTCTCTGCAATGCATGCCGAAATAATGTAGCCAGACACGTCATATAAATTGCCGCGCACTTGTAACTCTGCTCAGGATCCTTATGCTGGAATATAAATAGTGACGGAGAATTCATCTTTTGATGCTTATTAGCTCGTGCCGATCAAGGGTAACTCTTCACAAGATCTGTATGGATCACATCTACGTAATAACCGACATTCCTGTAAATACCTAACTCAAACTGGAGAAGTGACTATGCGAAAGCTTACGTCCTCTGTTTTGCTGTGCGCCGCCGCTGCGGCCGCACCAGCTATCGCCCAAGCCGACGAATGTGGCCAGGTCTCAATTACCGAGATGAACTGGGCCTCTGCCTCCGTTGTGACCAACGTGGCCAAATTCATTATGGAGCAGGGCTACGGCTGTGAAGTCAGTGTGGTGCCCTCCGACACCGTGCCCGCAGTGACCTCTGTTGCTGAAAATGGCGAACCGGACATTGTCACGGAGCTGTGGCTCAACTCCACCGGTGAGGTCTACAAGCGCCTGGAAGCAGAAGGCAAAGTAGAGCGTCTCGGCGAAGTTCTGACGCCCGGTGGCGTTGAAGGTTGGTGGCTACCAACTTATGTGGTTGAAGAGCATCCGGAACTGAAGACCATCGAAGGCATCATGGCAAATCCGGAGCTGGTCGACGCACAGTTTAACAACTGTCCTGATGGCTGGGGCTGCCGCATCGTCAACGACAACCTGATCCAGGCCCTGAACCTGGAAGACTCCGGCATTGAAGTCTTCAACCATGGTTCCGGCGAAACACTGGCCTCCTCCATGGCCTCCGCCGTAGGAAAGGGCGAGCCCTGGTTCGGATACTATTGGGGCCCGACCGTCCCGCTGGGCAAGTTCGATATGACTCGCATTGATCTCGGTGAATACAACGCAGAGGCGCATGCAGCCAACCAGAACCAGGATAATGACAACCCTCAGGTCTCGGACTTCCCGGCCGCACCGGTCCTGACATCGGTAACCACCGACTTCAAGGATCGGGAACCCGAAGTAGCGGACATGCTGAGCAAGATGACTTTCAAAACCGGCACAATGAGTGCGGTACTTGCCTGGAAAAGTGACAACAATGCCTCTGCTGAAGAGGCCGCGGTTTACTTCCTGAGCAACAACGCCAATACCTGGAAGGAATGGCTCAACGATTCAGCCCGAGCCAAGCTCGCGACCATCCTTGGCGGCTGATTCTTTCCACGTAAAACAGGGCCGGTACCGGCCCTGTTTGTTTTCACTCCTCATTAATCCGATGTCCGTTGACCTGGCGGAGATACGCGCAGGAACCTGACAAATCATGGCTACTTACGATTTTGTTTTCTCCTCACTCGGTCTGAAAGACTGGTGTTCCGCGGGCACAAGTGACGCCCCCATGTCGATGGCGCAGCTGCTGTCGAAAACAAAGGGCGAGCAAGACACAGAAACCTCCATCTGGGATGTGCCATTTCCCTCCATGGATGCTCTCAATGAAGCCTGCCCTGCCTTCCCCCAGTCACGGGAACTGACCAAAGGTCTCGAAGAGGGGTTCCTGGCGATCAAGGACAACCTCAGCGTGATTCTTGATCCCATCACCCAGCCATTGAGCTGGGCACTCGATGGCACACTCTATGGCATGCTGAGTGCGCCCTGGTGGATCGTCATTCCACTTCTTCTGGCTGTGGTCTACTTCGTCAGCAAATCCTGGAAGTTGCTCGGGTTCGTCGCCGTCAGTTTCGCTACGCTGGCCTTTATCGATTATTACGAATATGCCATGCAGACGCTGGCCATCATTTTTGTCTGCGCTTTCCTTTGCGTATTGCTGGGGGTCCCTATCGGCATCGCCATGTCCCGGAACGACATGATGCAACGGCTGACTATTCCGGTGCTGGATATGCTGCAGACGCTTCCCCCGTTTGTATACCTGATTCCGCTGATTTTCCTGTTCAGCGTGACCGAATCGAAGCTCTACGGCATCGCCATCATTCTCTATGCGATTGTCCCTGTTATCCGCCTGACCAACCTTGGCATCCGGCTGGTCGACAAGGACGTCATTGAGGCCGCCGACGCCTTCGGCATGACTCCCAGGCAGAAGCTGTTCAAAGTCCAGATTCCGCTGGCACTGCCCAACATCATGGCGGGTGTAAACCAGACTATCATGATGAGCCTGGCCATGGTCGTGATCGCATCCCTGGTCTCTGCGCCCGGGCTTGGCGTTCTGGTTCTGCGTGGCATCAGGAATCTGGAGCTCGGTGTCGGCCTCGTTGCCGGACTCGGCATCGTTATTCTGGCGGTTATCCTGGACCGGGTAACCAAAGCTTCTCTGGCACGTATCAATGCCGCCCAAAAGCAGTGAGGACAGACACGTGGCACGAGACATAAAGCTTTCAATCAAGAACCTTTACAAGATTTTCGGCCCCACGCCCGATGTGGCACTGGAATATGTGCGAAAAGGCATGGGCAAGGCAGAGCTGCTTGAAAAACAGAACCATGTTCTGGGCCTCCGGGACATCAATGTCGATATGCGTGACGGTGAGATCACCGTCATCATGGGCCTCTCCGGGTCGGGCAAGTCGACGCTGATCCGTCACCTGAACCGGCTGATCGAACCGACGGCCGGTGAGATCCGGTTTGATGGCGAGGATGTGCTTAAGTACGACGAGGAGCAGCTGCGCACGCTTCGTCGCGAACGCATGTCGATGGTCTTTCAGAAATTTGCCCTGCTTCCGCACAAAACGGTGCTGGAAAATGCCGGAATGGCGATGGATGTCCGCGGCTTCAAAACAGGCGACTTCGAGAGCGAGGCCAGAAAATGGCTGGCTCGGGTGGGCCTGGAGGGTCAGGAAAACCAGTACCCGCACCAGTTGTCGGGTGGCATGCAGCAGCGTGTGGGAATTGCCCGCGCACTGGTTTCCAACTCACCCATCATGCTGATGGATGAGGCCTTTTCAGCTCTTGATCCACTCATCCGTTCGGACATGCAAAACCTGCTGCTTGAGCTTCAGGAAGAGCTCAAAAAGACGATCGTGTTCATCACTCACGACCTGGATGAATCGCTGAAGCTCGCTGACCATCTGGTCATTCTGAAAGACGGCGGAGTGGTGCAGCAGGGAGACCCCCAGGAGATACTGCTCAATCCCAACGATCCTTATATCGTCGATTTTATCAGCGATATCAACCGGGCCCGAGTGCTCAGGGTGCGTTCGGTCATGACACAGCCCGACCAGGACGGTATCGAGTATGCGGGAGACATCTCTGAAAAAGACAACCTGGAATCCGTCCTTTCACGATCCAAAGGGGATACCACGCTAACCTTCCGGGTGGTGCGTGATGGTGAACAGGTGGGAATGCTGGGCATGAAGGAGCTGACCCGGGCACTTGTCCCAACAGAGGCGTCAGCAGACAAGGCCAGCAGAACAGACTGACCTGGCCTGACAGCATACAAACTCATGAGTTAGGGCTATAGTTAGGGAGCGGTCCAGTGAAATGACAAACCGGTTCCCTCCACATGTCAAGAACATGGCTCTTAGGCTTAACTCTGCTTCTGGCGGCATGCACGCCGTCAGAAGATCCGCCTCCGGCTGTCCCCGAAACTGTGTCCCGGATGGCCGATGCGGAACCGGTCAGCGCAAAAAGCCGCGAAGAGTCAGATCGTCGCAACAAGATCACCATTGCGGCAGACCCCTGGTGCCCTCACAATTGTGACGCCGGGGCCGACCGTGAAGGCTACATGATTGATATTGCGAGGGAGGCCTTTGCCCTGGCTGAACTCGACATCGTGTATGTCAACATGAGCTGGGCAAGAGCACTGCAACAGGCAAGCGACGGTTACATTGATGCAGTCGTAGGAGCGTTTGTCGGCGACGCCCCGGAGTTTGTCTTCCCGGATGAGCCCACCGGGTATTCCCAGATCTTCCTTTACACCCACCCAGACAGCAGCTGGACCTGGCAAGGGGCTGAATCCCTCAGGCATCAGACACTCCTCGCCATCAATGGTTACTCTTACTCTCCGGAACTGGACAACTACATAACGGCGCATCAGAACAACCCGGAGCAGGTCTGGATCATTTCAGGCCCCTCGCCGCTGGATCGCGCCATTGAACTTCTGCACCAAGGCAGGTCCGATGTTTTCCCGGAAGACCGGCACGTCATGACCTGGGAGCTTAACCTTCTGGGTCAGCGCAATGCACTTCGAGTGGCCGGCCAACTCAAGAAGGCCCCCGTTTATATTGCGTTTTCACCGGCCAATCCGGCGGCCTCCGAGCTCGCCAGTTTATTATCGGAAGGGACCCGTAAGCTTCAGAGGTCCGGACGCCTGGAGCAAATCCTTGCCCGCTACGGACTGTCATGGTCGAACTGAAACGCGTCATATAGCTGAACTGACAGAGCGTCGCGCCGGACTTCTTATCCTGCTCATTCAACATTATGCTGGAACACCGAAATCAGGAGACAACCATGGCCCTCAAGCTCTACCAGTTTGCCATTTCCCATTATTGTGAAAAAACGCGTTGGGCGCTCGATTTCAAAGGACTCAGTTACGAAATGGTGACCCTGCTCCCGGGCCAGCATGTTAAAACGGTCCGGAAACTAACCGGTGGCCGGACATCGGTTCCGGTCCTCGATCACAACGGCCATATTGTTCAGGGGTCGGCTCTGATCATAGACTACCTCGACGAAACCTTTCCGGACCGGCCACTGACCCCCAGCGATCCCGATGCCCGGGAGCGGGCTTTAGCGTGGGAGAAAAGACTGGATGACGAGGCTGGACCGGCCATCCGCTGCTATTCCTACCACCATTTTCTGAAACGCCCCAAAGCCGTCATCCCCATGCTGGCTGCCGGCACGCCGTTCTACAACCGGATTGCGCTGAGCCTGACCTTCAGCCGGGTAGAAGAGCTTATGCGTGACTGGATGAAGATCAACGAAAAAACGGCGAGCCGGTCCCGGGAAGTCATGGAAGACCTGTTGACGGAACTGGCAGCCGCATACAGTGAGCGACCCTTTCTGGAGGGTGGTACGTTTACACGCGCGGACCTGACTGCGGCGGCTCTGTTCGCGCCCATGTTCCAGCCCCTCGAATATCCGGTACCCTGGCCCAAGAGCAGCAAAATCCCCAACGAAATCAAGGCCTGGCTGGAGCAGTGGCAGCCGCAACTTGAAATGCTGTCCCGACTCTACAGGGATCACCGAAAAACCCCTGATGCCGGTAGAGCAATGGCGTAAATCGCCAGTGCTGATGGCGGAAAGCGACAAATGAAACAGCGGCCAACCATGCCACAATATGTCCTGAACAATAACAATTCTGACAGGTAACTTGTGGCTATGATTGACATGCTCCTGGCCGTCCTTGAGAACAGCGGCTTACTGGAACTCTGGGATACTGTCTCGCCCTGGCTGGCACTGGACGAACGGCAGCTGATCTTTGTTTTCGCGACACCGGTATTCGTCGTCGTTACAGTCTGGGAGTATGTGAGGATACGCCACAACCCAAAACTGATGGACACCCGGGAAGCTCTCCGGAATTTCGCGCTTGGGGCGGGGTATCAGGTCACCGAGCTGTTGTTCGCGGGCATCATCGCGTTTCCGGTCTATGCGCTTTGTTATCACTACCGGTTGCTTGAGCTGGAACTGAACTGGGCAACCGGCTTTCTGACCTTCCTCGGCGTCGATTTCTGCTTTTACTGGATGCATCGGGCCAGCCATCGAGTGCGCTGGTTCTGGGCCGCCCACGTTGTGCACCATTCCTCCGAGCGTATGAATTTCTCTACCGCCATGCGTCAGAACGCTACCAACATTTTTAATGGCATGTGGATGTTTTACCTGCCCTTGGCACTGATCGGCTTCAACCCTGTCTGGATCGGGGTAGCCTATGCCCTGTCACTGGTCTATCAGTTCTTCATCCACACCACGCTGATTGGTCGCCTTCCCGGCTGGATCGAACTGATCTTCAACACCCCCAGCCACCACCGGGTTCATCACGGCCGCAACCCTGGTTATATTGACCGAAACTACGGCGGCACCCTGATCATCTGGGACCGCCTGTTCCGGTCATTTGTCGACGAGGATGCCAGGGAACCGCCCGATTACGGTATTACCCGCCCGGTGTCATCAAACAACCTGTTTGTGCTCTGGACCCACGAATACGTGGACCTGTTCCGCGACATGGCGCGCCCAGGCGGACTATTGTCACGACTCAAGCACCTTTGGAAGCCGCCGGAATGGGAACGCCCGGAACCAACAGATTCAGGAAAGTCGCATGCACGAACACCCGTTAACACTGATCAGCCAGGATGATCATAGTATTTCTGGCACTGCCTTCTGCCCGGAAACCCCAGGCACCGTTCTGGTTGTCTCCCACGGGATGGCGGAACACGCCGGTCGCTACACCGACTTCGCACGCTCGCTGGCACACCAGGGCATTGCCGTCGTTACCTTCAACCACCGGGGCCACGGCCCCGAATGCCCCAAGGGTCAACTCGGCCATTACAGCGACCACAATGGCTGGGGCAAGGTAACCGACGACCTGTACCGGATTATGCTTCACACCCGGGAACGTTTTCCGGGCATACCGCTCGTACTTCTGGGGCACAGCATGGGTTCTTTCATCGCCCAGAGTTGCATCCAGGCGCATGGTGATTCGGCAGACGCCTTGATTCTCAGTGCCACCAACCGCATTCACCGCCCTCAATTGCTGGCCTCCCGGACATTAATTAAAGGAATCCGAAAGCTCTATGGTACCCGCCATCAAAGCCCGACTATTGCCAGAATGACTTTTGGCAAGTTCAACCGCCTGTTCCAGCCAAACCGAACCGAATGCGACTGGCTTAGCCGGGATACCACCCAGGTCGACCGATACATAGCGGACCCTGCCTGCGGATTCGAGTGCACCACAGGGCTGTGGCAGGATTTTGTTCAGGGTATGCTGGGGATAGACCCGACCCGGTGGCGCAAGGACCTTCCCGTCCATCTGTTTGCCGGCACGGATGACCCGGTGGGTGAAATGGGCAAAGGCATTACCCGTCACTTCCAGGCAATCCGGGACGCCGGCGTTCAACAAGTCACGCTTCGGTTGTTCACGGGTGGGCGGCATGAAATGCTCAATGAAACCAATGCCGACGAGGTCCGCAGCTACATTCAGTCCTTGTGCGAGCCCCTGGCTCAACGGCATGATGAACGAGTCACCGGAAACACGTTAGAAACCACCTGAACAACCAGAGGCGTCGCCCTTGCCATTTCTGAACAGACAACGTGCTCCCATTGCAGTTATGGTTTTTCTCCTGGGCTTCAGCAGTGCCACACGTGCAGCCGATGTCCGTCTTGCGATTGCTGCAAACTTCACTGATACCGCCCGAAAACTCATCACGGCCTTCGCTGACGAGAGCGGGCTAAAAGCGTCTCCCAGCTTCGGATCCACCGGCAAGCTCTATGCCCAGATACAAAACGGAGCCCCGTTTGATGTCTTTCTTGCAGCCGACAGCCACAGACCGGCGCTGTTGGAGAAGAGTGGTCAGGGAGTAGCCGGCACCCGATTTACCTATGCCACAGGCAAACTGGTGCTCTGGAGCCCGCAGCGCAACACATTTGATAGGCCCGAAGACTGGCTGGCATCGACAGGGTTTACGAGACTCGCCATTGCCAACCCGAAAACCGCTCCCTACGGACTGGCGGCCCAACAGGTGCTTGCCGGCCTCAATCTCTGGGAACCTCTCCAGCAGAAACTGGTGCGAGGTGACTCCATTGCCCAGACCTTCCAGTTTGTGGCCACGGCCAACGTCCAGGCCGGCTTTGTTGCACTTTCACAGGTTCAGGCCTGGGAAAGTTCAGGCGGATCCCTATGGCTTATCCCCCAGAACCTGTATTCCCCTATTGATCAACAGGCTATCCTGCTGTCTCATGGTGACGGAAATGACGCGGCTCGCCAGTGGCTATTGTTCCTGCAAAGCAAAACGGCCAGGAGCATCATTGAAAGATACGGTTATGAAACCCAACGCTGATCGGTAACCTGGTCGATATCATGCATGCATATTGGGAGCCTGTGTGGCTCACGCTCAAGCTTGCCGGTTGCACCACGGCCCTGCTCCTGGTGATCGGCACGCCCATAGCCTGGTGGCTGGCAAGAAGCCAGCACTGGCTGAGGCAGCCTGTTGCGGCCATCGTGGCTCTGCCACTGGTATTGCCGCCCACCGTTCTGGGCTTTTACCTCCTGATTCTGATGGGCCCCGAGGGCCTTGTCGGCAGGCTGACAGAACAGCTGGGGCTGGGTCTGTTACCCTTCACCTTTGAAGGCCTGGTGATTGCCTCCATCATCTATTCACTGCCGTTTACCGTCCAGCCACTGCAAAACGCCTTTCAGGCAATCAATGAGCAACTTCTTGAGGTCGCGGCCA
Source organism: Marinobacter salinus (assembly GCF_001854125.1). Lineage (NCBI taxonomy): Bacteria > Pseudomonadati > Pseudomonadota > Gammaproteobacteria > Pseudomonadales > Marinobacteraceae > Marinobacter > Marinobacter salinus. The sequence continues at coordinate 3,729,578 of NZ_CP017715.1, read as the reverse complement.
CCCTGCGAGCCTCCCCCGTGGACCGTTTTTTTTCGGTGGTGGTGCCACTGGCTCGCCCCGGCTTTCTTACCGCCTGCGTGCTGACGTTCGCGCATACCATTGGCGAGTTTGGCGTGGTGCTGATGATTGGCGGCAACATACCTGGCGAAACCAAGGTTCTCTCCGTGGCGATCTATGATCACGTGGAGTCCCTGGAGTACACCCAGGCTCATTGGCTCGCGGCAGGCATGGTCGTTTTCTCGTTTGTTGTTCTGGTGACACTGTATTCACTCAATGGTCGGTTACAGTCAGGGATGGTCAAATGACTACGTCACCGGGGATACATGCGCGCTTCCAGTGCCACTTCGATCGCTTTCATCTGAATGTCAACCTGAAGCTGCCCGGTAGCGGACTCACTGCCCTGTTCGGTCATTCCGGCTGCGGCAAGACGACCCTGCTGCGCTGCATGGCGGGCCTTCAGGTGGCGACAGGAGCCATGTCCGTCAATGGTGACGAATGGCAGAGCGATTCCTCCAGCCGTCCCGTCCATCAGCGCCCTCTGGCCTATGTGTTTCAGGAGACAAGCCTGTTCCCCCACCTCTCCGTAAGACGAAACCTGATGTACGGCTATCGAAGGGTCCCGCAGGCGGAACGCCAGATTTCGTTCAATCAGGCGGTAAACTGGCTGGGGCTCGCCAACTTTCTGGAGCGTATGCCGGCAAAGTTGTCGGGGGGAGAGCGCCAGCGTGTGGCCATTGCCCGAGCATTGCTAACCAGCCCCAACCTGCTGCTGATGGATGAACCGCTGTCTGCGCTGGACCAGACCAGCAAGCGGGAGATCATGCCCTACCTGGAAGCCCTGCGGGACAATCTAGCCATTCCCGTAGTCTATGTCTCTCACTCCAGGGCAGAAGTCGCAAGGTTGGCGGATCACATTGTGATGATGGATAACGGTGCCGTCGTCGCCCAGGGTCCCCTTCAGGAAATTCTCGCAAGGACCGATCAGCCATTTGGTCTGGAGGAAGATGCCGGGGTCATTATCGAAGCGGTAATCACTGAGAGGGATGATCAATGGCATCTGTACCGCGCGGATTTCAACGGTGGCCACCTTTGGCTCCGCGCAGACCAGGGCATGGAACCCGGGCGACGGGTTCGTCTGCAGGTGTTGGCTCGGGATATCAGCCTTGCCCTCCGTGAACAGACCGACCAGAGTATTCAGAACCTGATTGCCGCCAACGTTGACAAAATCGCCTCAAACCTTAGACCGGGAACCTCCATGGTCCGCCTGGTGGCCGGGACAACGCCATTTCTGGCCCGCCTTACCAGTCGGGCCGTCCACAACCTGCCCATCAAGCAAGGCCAGCGTGTCTGGATGCAGATTAAATCGGTAGCGATCGTGGACTGACAGAAGCCCGGGGGACGCGAAAGGCCGCTGGTTCAGCGGCCTTTAGGGGAGATCAGGAGAGCATCCGCGAAACTTAACGGGTGCCGTAAACCACCATGGTTTTGCCCTTGACCCGCACAAGCCCCTGGTCCTCCAGGGTCTTGAGCACCCGGCCTACCATTTCACGGGAACAACCGACAATGCGGCCGATCTCCTGTCGGGTAATCTTGATCTGCATGCCGTCCGGATGAGTCATGGCGTCCGGCTCCTTACACAGATCCAGCAGCGTGCGCGCCACTCGCCCGGTCACATCAAGGAAAGCCAGGTCTCCAACCTTGCGAGTGGTCTGCCGCAGTCGGGACGCCATTTGCTCGCCAATGAAGTAAAGCACCCTGGGATCCTGCTGGGCTATCTCACGGAATTTGGTGTAGGAAATCTCCGCCACCTCACACTCGGTCTTGGCCTTTACCCACGCACTGCGGGAGTCCATGTTGTCGAACAGGCCCATCTCACCGAAGAAATCGCCGGCGTTCAGGTAGGCCATGATCATCTCGCGACCGTCATCATCTTCGATGATAACCGTGACGGAACCCTTGACGATGTAGAACAATGAATCGCTCTTGTCACCCGCGTAGATAATGGTGCTCTTGGCTGGGTAACGGCGGCGATGACACTGTGAAAGGAAATAGTCGAGATGCTTGGTCTTCTGCTCAACCGGCTTGACGATAGTGGCCATAATGCGAGTCGTGCCTCCTCAAATACTGGCGGGTTCCGATGATTGTTATGCACCCGGTTTTCCCTGCGGGTTCGTTCATTTTTATTCACAAACACCGCAACTTATAACAAGAAGCCCTGATTTGGGCAACCGGAAAGAGTATACAAGATGTATCCGGATCCGCTGAGGGACAGCTGTCCGATCCGCCCGACTGTGCTAGCATCCGCCCTCATCACCCTGTATCGGTTGCCGGTGTCTTCCGGCTCCCGGGCACATTGACTCGGAGATCAAACGCGATGAAAGCAACCGTTGACTGGACCGGCAATGCCAGCTTCAAGACCACCAGCGGCAGTGGCCACAGTGTCCAGCTGGATGGCCCACCAGACCACGGTGGAGAAAACCTCGGGCCACGCCCCATGGAAATGATGCTGATGGGTCTGGGTGGCTGTTCTTCGTTTGATGTTATGAGCATTCTCAAAAAAAGCCGACAGGACGTTACGGCCTGCCATGCGGAACTGGAAGCCGAGCGCGCTGATGCCGTGCCAGCGGTGTTCACGCGGATCCATCTGCACTTTATTGTCACAGGCCACAACCTGAAAGAAAATCAGGTCAAACGGGCCGTCAGCCTGTCAGCCGAGAAATACTGCTCGGCCTCGATCATGCTTGAGAAAGCCGGCGTGGAAATCACCCACAGTCACGAAATCCGCGACGCCCAGTAAGCCGGATGGAATCAAAGCCGTGAGCTGTCTCCCGGTGCCTCCACAGAGCCTTGCCTGACAGCCGGGAGGCGACAGCAATCAGGGATGCTAAAATGTCGTGGCGAAAACTATCCAAGGTCACTTTCGGTGTGCATAATACGCACCCTCTCCGCCGGTCTGCGCAAAAGGTGAACAACCGGGTCAGTAGTCGGTGGCGGCCTCAGCAGAGCGCGTAACGGCAGTTCTGCAGTCATTCATCTCCATATCCCGGAGGGGCTGAGCATGGAATCCAAACTCCAGCTGCACGGTTTTAACAACCTGACCAAATCCCTGAGCTTTAATATCTACGATATCTGTTATGCGCAGACCGAAGAACAACGCGAAGCTTACATCGATTACATTGACGAGATGTACAATGCCGAGCGTCTGACCCAGATCCTGACCGATGTGGTCAAGATTGTCGGCGCTAACGTGCTCAATATTGCCCGTCAGGACTATGAGCCCCATGGTGCGTCAGTCACCATGCTGATCGCCGAGCATGAATTGACCAACGGCGAGGAGCCGGATAACGAAGAGTCGCCTGGCCCCCTGCCAGACACCATCGTGGCCCACCTCGACAAGAGCCATGTCACGGTGCATACCTACCCGGAGAGCCACCCTCACGACGGTGTCAGCACCTTCCGGGCAGATATCGACGTTTCCACCTGCGGCCTGATCTCGCCACTCAAGGTTCTGAACTACCTGATTCACAGCTTTGACTCTGACGTTGTCACCGTGGACTACCGTGTGCGCGGCTTTACCCGCGATGTGGACGGCACCAAGCACTACATTGATCATGACATCAATTCGATTCAGAACTACCTGACCGAAGATACCCAGAATGCGTATCAGATGATTGATGTAAACGTGTACCAGGAAAACCTGTTCCACACCAAAATGATGTTGAAGAACTTCAAGCTGGACAACTACGTTTTTGGTGTCAACGCCAGCGATCTCGACCCTCAGGAGGCACAATCCATCGAAGACCGCCTGCGCCGGGAAATGCTCGAGATCTTCTACTCCCGGAACGTGGAATAACCCGCCCCGGAACAGGCTTGCCGCGCCCTTCGGGCGCGCGCTCCTGCCATCATCAAATAATCTGAACAATCTTTCCAAGATTCTCCGATTTCATCTTTGCCGCCCGTGCAGTTCAATACCTCCCTATCAAACGATTTTCCCGGAGGCATTGATTATGAATAACGTACTCGTCATCACCGCAAGCATCTTTGGCCAGGATGGCCAGTCCTCTCAGCTGGTCAGGAAGACCCTCGCTCAGCTTCGTAACATCCATGGTGAATTCCAGACAACCTATCGCGATCTGGCAGCCGAGCCTGTCCCACACCTGGACGCATCCCGATTCGGAGCCTTCCTTGCCAGCGCCGACGACCGGGACGGCGACCAGCAGCGCGTCGTCGATTACTCAGATTCACTGATAGAAGAGATTGAAAACGCGGACGCCATTGTCCTCGGTGTACCCATGTACAATTTCGGCATTCCTTCGGTCCTGAAAGCCTACTTTGACCACATTGCCCGGGCCGGCCTGACCTTCCGTTATACGGAAAACGGGCCCGTCGGCCTGCTGGCGGATCGTCCGGTTTATATTCTGGCCGCACGCGGAGGCATTTACGCCGGCACCCCGAACGACTCGCAGACGCCGTATCTCCGCTCTTTTCTCGGCTTTATCGGCCTGAAGGATCTCCACTTTGTGTACGCTGAAGGCCTGAACATGGGCGACGAGCAAAAAGAGAGCGCGCTTCAGGACGCCAGTGCCAATATCGAAACCCTCACCGCCTGAACTCGCGGTCCTGCATCCTTTGTGAAAGGAGATCAGTCATGACAGAACGTACTCTCAGGCAAGTCATACCGGGTGCTGAGACATCCGACGGGGCGGGTGTTCGCATCAAGCGCTCGCTGGGGCAGCATCCATCGGCACGACTGGACCCTTTCCTGATGCTGGACGAATTCGGATCCGCCGATGCTGCAGATTATATTGCCGGCTTTCCTTCCCATCCTCACCGTGGCTTCGAAACCGTGACCTACATGATCGAAGGCCACATGCTTCATGAGGACCACCTGGGTAATCGGGGGGATTTACGCAACGGTGGCGTGCAGTGGATGACCGCCGGTCGGGGAATCATTCATTCGGAGATGCCCCAACAGGAAGAGGGCGTCATGCGCGGCTTTCAGCTCTGGCTGAATCTGCCTGCTGCCGAGAAGATGACCGACGCGGGCTATCGCGACATCCAGCCCGAGGACATCCCTGACATCGCCTTTGCCGGCGGCCGGATCAAGTTGATCGCCGGCACACTGGTGATCGAGGATAACCTCCACCAGGGTGCGGTGACCGGGCACAGTACCCTGCCGCTCTATGCGGACGTCCACCTGAAAGCCGGCAGCCAGATTACCCTGCCGGTGCCGGTAACCCATAACGGCATTCTGTATCTTTACGAGGGTGCGGCAAGCCTGGGCGACAGCCCTCTGCAACCGAATGCCGCCAGTGTCCTCGAAGATGGTGACCACATTCGTGTTGCCGCCGGGCCAGAGGGCGCGCGCCTGCTGTTGATCGCGGGTAAAGCTATTGGCGAACCAATCGCTCAGTACGGTCCGTTTGTGATGAATACACGTGAGGAAATCGAGCAGGCATTGCAGGATTATCGGAACGGCCAGCTTACTGCGTAGAAGTCGTCAGGCAAAAGGCTTTCTGGCCATCAGGCGCTGGACCATGGGTCGCACCAGCAGATCCATGGCCAGCGCCATTTTTGTACCGGGTATCACCAAAGTGTCATGACGGGACAGACTGCTGTTGCCGATGACCTGGAGCAGGTATGGAAAGTCTACCTCGGACGGGTCCCGGAAGCGGATTACCAGCATGCTCTCATCTTCCGTCGGCACGTCCCGGACCACAAATGGATCGGACGTGTCCACCAGGGGAATGCGCTGGAAATTGATGTGCGTGTGGGAGAACTGCGGCACGATGTCGTGCACGTAATCGTCCATCCGGTTAATGATGGTCTCCACCACGGCTTCCTGGCTGTAGCCCCGCTTGTTGGTGTCCCGATGGATCTTCTGGATCCACTCCAGATTGACGATTGGCACCACACCAATCAACAGGTCCACATACTGGGCAATGTTGTAGGCATCGCTGACCACGCCCCCGTGCAACCCTTCGTAAAAGAGCAAGTCGGTGTCGGCCCGCAGCGGCCCCCACGGCGTGAACGTGCCGGGCTTGTGACCAGCAGCCACCAGCGCCCGGTCTTCGTCATGCACATACTGCCGATAACGACCATTGCCGGTGTGGCCGTAGTCGTAAAACAGGGCTTCAAGCTTATCAATATGGTTGGCGGCCAGAGCAAAGTGGTTACGCTCGCCAAACTGGCCTTTGGCTGCCAGCCGTGCCATCTGCTCCCTGTTATAGCGGTGAAAGCTGTCACCACTGACCATCGCTGCCTGCAGCCCTTCACTGGCAAACATTCGACTGAAGATCTGGCCGGTTGTGGTTGTTCCGGCGCCGGAAGAACCGGTGACAGCAATAATCGGGTGGCGCTTGGACATAACAGGAATTGGCCCGAAGTTCAGGTGAGACTATCAAGTAACCGGGGTTTCTCGATGACGAAGCCCTGAGCATAATCAACACCCAGTTGCGTCAGCATATCCAGAATATCCCGGGATTCAACCTTGGAGGCAATGACTTCCCGTTTCATGTAATGCGCCATTTCCACCATCGACTGGACCATGGCACGATCCGTTTCACTGGTGGTCAGCTGCCCTGTAAACGCACTGTCTATCTTGATCAGATCCACCGGCAGTGCCCGCATGAACTGGAATGAACTTGGGCCGCTGCCGAAATTGCCCAGACAGAACCGACAGCCCAGCTCCTTCATTTCCAGAACAAAGTCAGCAACCGCTTCCACATCGTTAATGGCAGAAGCTTCCGTGAGCTCGAACCAGAGCCGTTCGATGGGCGCTTCTTTCTGGCTTAGCTTTTCATAGATAAATTCCAGCAGAGACTGGTCATTCAGGGAGTAGCCGGACAGGTTAATACAGATTCCACCGAGGTGACGCGGATCGGGCGCCTTTTCCTGCAGCCAGTCGAGCATATGCCCCACTACCCAGCGGTCCACCGCCTGCATACGATCGTACCGCTCCGCCATTCTGACGAAATCCCGACCGGTTATGAGGGTGCCAGCATCATCGTACATGCTGATCAGCACCTCATACTGGGGAGACATGGAGGTTCCGGCGTGCAGCGGGATTATTTTCTGACACCGCAGCAACATGCGCTCTTCGTTCAAATCGCTCAGGCCAGCCACCTTGGCAGCAATCTGTTCCTGGCGCGACTGATCCCCCGCATCCAGCGAGTATTCGGCAACCTTTCCATGCCCCTTTTGTTTGGCGGCGGCCAGCGCCTGCTCTGAGGCCCTCAGCCAGCGCTCAGCGCTAACCAGGGCGGGCAACTCAGGCACCACGCCAGCGCTGGCGGACAGCTGGTAACTGCGGCCATCGAAAGCGAATTCCGCATCCTCAATGGCTTTGATCAAGCCGTTAGCAACCTGCAGTGCATTTTCGGCCGGAACCAGCATGGCAAACTCGTTACCAGCCAGGCGGGCCAAGGGCATGCCGTCCTCGACATGAAGGGCTAAAATATCCGCCACCTTTTTAAGGGTCGCATCGCCGGCCTGATAACCGGCCGTGTCATTCAGCAACCGGAATCGGCGCAAGTCCAGCCTTACCAGCGCTCGCTCATCCTCATGCCGGGCCAACTGCTGATCCAGCATGCGTTCGAACTCGCGGCGCCCCAAAATCCCCGTCAGCTCGTCGTGTGTCGACGCCCACGACAACTGATCGTAAACCTTGCTGACCATCCGATCGATACTCTCATCAACCAATGGCCGCTCGTACTGGCTATCCGGAACAATGATGCCTTTCCGCATCTGTCGGGCCAAAGCCTCGAGCTCAAGCTCCACCACACGCATGCCCTGATGGTTCACGAATACGAACCGACTGAAACCACGGGCAATCCACACCAGCCGGATATACTGTGGCTCCTCCGGCTTTTCCTGGTCCCTGAGCCAGTCACCGGTACGCAGTTGCTGGACCCGGTTGATCCAGCGCTGAAGGCTGCGCTGTTCGCGCTCGGACACAACCTTTTTGTCTTTCTTTTCAACCGGTACCGCTGGCACCTCCACCAGCTCGGGAGATTTATCAGGACTGCGTACCAGAAACTGTTTTAACTCGTCCCGGATCTGGGAAGACGGCATGTGATTGCTCGAAATAGAAGCCAGGCCATCCTGAATAACTCGTAGCAGTTCCGGCAGATTGATGTTGCTGTCCGGATCATCGGCAAACGACAAAAGGGAATCAATGACTGCAAGGTAGTCACCCCAGAGCTGGCTATCCGGCCCCTGGCGAATCCAGGTCAATGACAGCAGATCACGCCAGCCCCCATCAAGCAGACTCAGAACGGCCTTGGGAACCTTCCTGCCAGCCAGCTTCTGATTCAGAACTTCAGTAACTGCTGCCTTGGACTCGGCGACTTTCTGCGCCCCCTCGGCCGCAGCGGTGACCCGTTCCACGTTTCGTCGATACACCAGGTTTTGGCGATCAATCAGGGAATCGAGCTCCTGCACTGTCTGCTCAAATACTCCGGTATCCTGCTCAAAGTCCGTGGAGATACGCTGAACCAGCTCATCCACTCTTCGCTGCACAACCGGGTTGATTCGACCACCTTTGACACCCAGCTGTGCAAGCCGATTCATAACGCCACGCACCGGGCTGTCCTGATCATCAAAAAAAGCAGGATCTCGCATCACCACTTTCAGAACGGGGACCTCCAGTTGCCGCATCCGCTCCTGGGCGTATTCGCTGAGCTTAGGGCTCTCAACCACAGATCGGAAGAAGCGGTCCACGACATCCAGCGTACCCTGCTGCTCTTCGTCCAGTTTGTTATCACCATGCTCACGAACCTTCTCTACCACCCGCTCCTTGAGGGGGGCTATCGCCACTGACGGATCCGCAGCCTGCACCTGCAGTTGCTGAAGTTCTCGCTGAAACTCACCGGCGGAGATTGGCCTGGCATTGGGAGGGAACGGGACGGGCTCGGAGTCGCCCCGGGCAGCTCGGCTGGCAGTCAGGGTTCCGAGCAGGTTGCGAACAGTGGCAAAGGCGGTTTGGGCCGCTTGGGCATAACCACGAAATTCTCCACCGGCACGGCTCCCCCTGGCCCGGCCGGAACTCTCAGCGCCGGTCTTTTTCTGTGCCGCCACTTCCGGTTTTTCTTCCCGGGCGGACGCCTTTTTGGCCGGTCCGGATTCGGTCGCGGCCTCTGCCTTGGATTCCGTTTTTGTGGCCGCCTTGTCACTGAGATATTTGCTAAGGTCAAGATCCGGCAACACGCCATGCCGGATCAGAATATTGTTGAGCTCTTGATACAGCGGCCCAAGGTGTTGCAAAACACTTTGCTCAAAAACCTTCAGGCAGACCTTCTCCACTTCCCTTGAGGCCTTGAGCTGATTCAGACCGGCATGGAAGGACTCGCAAACGAGGGAGGGGCCAAGCGGATTGTGGTGGCCAGTAGCATTGGCGACGCCGAGATTATCCAACCGCAGTTTTAACTGAAGCAGATCTCCACGGTACTGAGTGTCTGCCTTGGTGACCATGACCCGGATCGTGAGCCAGTCCTCGAACTCCCCTTTGTCCACCACGGAAAGCTCAGAACCGGGAAAGCCTTTCGGGGCTGGTTTCAGGGGTGATTCAAGGGTGCGAGCCATCTGGTGCCAGATGACGCGCTGGCGCGCCTGGAGCTGACCCGAGGCGTCCATAAGCTCATTAGCCAGTTGATCATTTGGAGCCTTCTCGGCGGCTTTTTTAAGCCCTGCCACCATTTGCACCAGGCAGTCACCCATCAATGGTTCAATGAACTGGATAACGGCCTTTGCACATTGATGCAACACAAACTGGACGCGATCACTCGGCGCCTTCAGGGAGGAGCGGTCCTGATTACGGGAACCACCGCACTGCTGCAGCATGGCGTCCACCGCCTGGGGGTTGGGCCGCGTAAAGTTGACGCCCATGGCGCCATCAATGCGACGAACAATACTGACATGCAGCTCGTGGCGACGCTGCCCGTCAAGGCTTCGAAAGCGCACCAGAAGTTCTGACGGGTTGCCTTTGGCGAGCGCACGGTCCAGCTTGCGGGAGGTCTCGCCAGAGTAGCGGACAAACAGCCCCTCAGCACAGAAGTCCGCAATCTGGCAAGGCCAGGTTTCACCGCCGCCCAGATCGATCTGGGCGGCCAGTTTGATGGCTTTGCGGGGGCTGGTACGACGCTCTCTCGGATCCATGAACTACCTGATATTTCGCAAAGCCGGAACAAACGGATGGCAACATTCAACACTGCCCGACTTACATCCCTGAAAACGGTGACAGCTGTCACCTGCTACTGTAAAAACCATATCTGTAATTCTGTAATATAGCCGCCTGATTCCGACAGACAACCAACCTGATAATAACATTCCGCCGCCATGAGACAGCTTAGTCAGATATATCTTCTTTTGCTACTGGTATCAGGCCTTAACGGATGTACGACCATTGGCTACTACAGCCAGGCCATTGACGGTCATATGTCACTGATGCTGGCTGGTGAGCCAGTGGACGAACTCATTTCCTCCAACACCGTTTCTCCAGAGCTCCAGCGCAAGCTCCTCACCGTCCGGCGGGCCCGGTTATTTGCCGTCGACACGCTCGAGCTGCCGGCGGGAGGCGCGTTTACCGATTACGTGGAGCTCGACCGCCCCTGGGTTGTGGTCAACCTGATCGCCGTACCGGAGTTTTCACTGGAGCCCCACCGATGGTGCTACCCCGTTCTTGGCTGTCAGGCCTATCGAGGTTATTTCAGTCTCAAGGACGCACAGCGGGAGCAAGCGGCATTCAGGGAGGACGGTTACGATACCTTTATCGGCGGCGTAAGCGCCTATTCCACGCTCGGGTGGTTTGATGACCCTGTCCACTCCGGTTTTACCCGCCTGTCCGAGGAGCGCATGGTGGCACTGATGTTCCACGAACTGGCTCATCGAGTGATTTACATTGACGATGACACCGCCTTCAATGAAAGCTTTGCCACGGCGGTTGAACTGGAAGGCCTGCGACTCTGGCTAACGCTGGAAGGCAATTCTGCCGCCTTTCAGCGCGCACTTGAACGACTGCAACAGCGAGACCAGACAGTGGCACTGGTCCAAAAGGCCACCAATGAGCTCGCACAACTCTATCGCCAGCAGGAGAACCTGCCCCTCCAACAGCTTCGACAACGCAAATCGGACATACTGACAACTCTACTCCGAAGCTACAACCAGCTTTCAGAGCATTGGAACCAGCCTGGGCCTCTGGGACGGAGCCCGGCTGCGCTGAACAACGCAAACCTTGCGCTGTTCCAGCAGTATAATCAGTACGTCACGGGATTCCGTCAGCTACTGCGGGATAACGGAGACAACTTTCCCGCCTTCTATCGATCTGTCGCGAAGCTTTCCGAGAAGCCTGCGGACGAGCGCATACGTGCACTCAATACGCTGTCAGAGAGGTTTGAAGAATACCTTTGAATTACGCTGGCTATTGTATGATGCCAGCTTCGGGCCCGGCAACGCATTGACTGTGGAAGGCAGAAATCCACGCTCCCGAAACCAGTGTTCAGCCTGTGTCGTGAGCACGAACAGCTTCTGAACCCCCTGCCCGCGAGCCAGTTTCTCCACCATCGCCAGAATCTCGTCACCTCGACCCCCACGACGATAATGCGGATCCACAGCAAAGCAGGAGAGCTCTCCGGCGCCTTCATCAGGATAACTGTAGAGGGCCGCACAGCCGACAATGGTGCCGTCACGTTCCACCACCACAAACCGGTCAATCTCGGTTTCCAGCATCTCACGGGACCGACGCACCAGGATACCCTGTTCTTCCAGAGGCTGGATCAGCTCCAGAATACCCCCTATATCCTCGGCTTTCGCTTGCCGGATCTGTTCGTAATTATCACCACTGACCAGAGTGCCCGAACCATCACGGGTGAACATTTCTTCCAGCAGCGCGCCATCCTTCACATAACTGATAATATGCGCACGTCTTACTCCCTTCACGCAGGCGTCACAGGCCGCCTGCAACAACGACGCATCATGGCCTGTTACAGTTCCTGCCGCTAACCGCTCGGAGGCCTGGCGAGCGGTTAGCTCGCGAACCAGAGTGCCGTCCTCATCCACCAGTCCCTGATCATCGATAAAGACCATCAGCTTTTCCGCCTGCAGCGCTGCCGCCACCTGGCTACCCACATCTTCATAGGAAAGGTTGAACGCGTCGCCAGTGGGGGAATAGCCCATCGGAGGCAACAGAACAATATGCCCCAACTCCAACAGTTTCTCGATGCCGGCAACATCAACACGCCGAAGCTTGCCGGTATGGCCAAAATCAATGCCGTCCAACACTCCCACCGGTTTGGCCGCAACGTAGTTCCCGCTACTGACCCTGATCCGGGCATTGTGCATCGGTGAATTCACCAGCCCCATGGACAACTGGCTTTCCAGGTAGGCCCGTAACCCGCCAGTGGCTTCCATAACCATCGGCAGGTGGTTTTCCGGAGTAATCCGCAAACCTCGGGCAAACGACGACTCGATGCCCGCCTGATCCAGGCGCGACTGTATCTGCGGGCGTGCCCCATACGCCACCACCAGACGCACCCCGAGGCTACTCAGCAGCGCGATGTCATGCACAATATTAATAAAATTCCCGTGCTCAATAGCGTCTCCGGGAATTGTCAGTACCACCGTTCGCCCACGATGGGCATTGATGTAAGGGGAGGAATGGCGGAACCCATGCAGCCAGTCGTTTGATTTCAACCCTGTCTCCAAGTCAGTCGTTACAAGCAGTTTACAGGCAAAATTGGCGGATCAGGCCCTTGAGGATTCTAACCGTTGGTTCCAGCTGCGAGAGCTCCAGAAACTCGTCCGGCTGATGGGCCTGATCAATCGATCCCGGCCCCATGACCAGAGTCTCAAGCCCCAGCTTCTGTAACCAGGGAGCCTCGGTCGCGAACGCCACCGCATGAGCAGCATGCCCTGTGAGCTTCTCACAGGCCTTGACCAAAGCAGCGTCAGCCGGCGTCTCAAACGGAGGAACGCCATCAAACAGCGGCTCGAATACCATGGACAGCTCTCGCCTCTCGGCAACCGGCTGGACCTTCTCCAGAATCGCTTGCCGCAGCGACTCCATATTCATGCCCGGTAAAGGCCTCAAGTCAAAATGCAGCTCACATTCGGCACATATGCGGTTCGGGTTATCACCACCGTGGATACATCCCGGGTTCAGTGTCGGTACCTGAACTTCAAAGTTCGGATTGCGGTACTTTTCCTGCCACTGGGCGCGCAGGTTCAGCAGCTCTGTCAGCGCTTCATGCATTCCTTCAATGGCATTGCGGCCCAGCGCCGGGTTCGAAGAATGGCCGGACTGGCCCTCAAATTTCAGGCGCTCCATCATGATACCTTTGTGCATACGCACCGGTTTCAGGCTGGTGGGCTCGCCAATCACCGCATAACGGGCTTTGGGCTTGCCGGCGTCGGCCAGTGCCCGCGCTCCATTCATGGAGCTTTCTTCGTCGGCAGTCGCCAGAATAATCAGCGGCTCCTTCAGTTCCTGGCCGGCAAACTCTCTGGCCGCATCAATGGCAAGTGCGAAGAAACCTTTCATGTCGCAAGTGCCCAGGCCATACCAACGGTTATCCCGCTCGGTAAGCGTAAACGGGTCACTTTGCCAGCGCTTGTCATCAAACGGCACAGTATCCGTATGGCCGGAAAGCACCAGCCCCCCGGGGCCAGTGCCCAGAGTGGCAATCAGGTTGTACTTGCCCGGCATACCCGGCACTTCCATGATTTCGGTCCGGAACCCCAGGGGTTCCAGCCATTCCGCCAGGACTCTTACCACCGCCTCGTTGCTATGATCCCAGTCGGCGGAAGCGCTACTGATAGATGGCAGGGAAATGAGGCGAGCGAGCATATCCTTGATGCCAGGCACCGCCGCGGTATTAACTGCGGACTGCGACATAAATTCCTCTCAGACCCCCACTAAGGGTCATTGCGTGCGGCCGCGCCGCCAAACCTCGAATTTGGCAATGGCGCGCTGCAACATAGGATAAGCCACTTCACCTCCGGCAACCACTCGGGCCACCTCAAACTCGCGATCACTGACACTCACCAGGCGCCCTTCCACCACGTTGTCGTTGGAGAGCGTTACTCGAACCTTTCGCCCGATCCAACTACCGGCATTCTCCAGCGTGTCAGCGTACCAGCCTTCAACCTCAGGGTTCTCCCGGGGCGCAATCGGCTCAAGAGCCTCCTTTGAAGTTTGCGGGGCAACCGTAGCCACCTCCTGCAAATACACATCGGGCACCACGGCACCATTATATTCAACGTTCCAGCCAGAACCCGAAGCCTCGCTGGCAGAGGCGTAAACCGGAATACCAAAGGCCGGTGCACCTGGCTGAATTGCCGCGGTAAGCTCCCCGCCCTCCAGCAGCCACTGCCGATACAGGGCCAGCAACTGCTTACTGGCCATCAACCCCCGGGCTTCGAGCCCCTGACGAAATGCATTCAGAGCCCGACCAGCCCACTCTGGCGGCTCAAGACCTGCCTCCCGGGCACAATAGGCCGCGACCCGCCGCATCAATCCGCCGTCACGGAGCGTGACATGCATGGGCTCAGGAGAGCTGGCCAGGGTGTTATCAGGCTGGCCGGGATCCAGGCGGCCCCCAGGCCAGTCCATATCAATACTGCCGGTACCGGCAGTGCTGAGCTCCGCATGAAGACCATCCGGACTCTGGCGAAGCATAAACTCTCCGGCAAGACCGGTAATACCCATGCGCATCAGGTCACCACTGCCAATCTGCTGTCGGGGATCCGGTGCGCAGGAAAGAACAAAGACCGCAGGTTCACCCTCACGGTCGTCGCCATCGGCGGTTACCCAATTACGAAACATAGTTGCTTCAAGCAGGAGCCCAAGCCCCTCGGCCTGAAACTTCCAGTTACCAGGCAGCCGGGCGGGATCAGCAAGTGAGGTCAGCAAGTCAACGGGTGATCCGGCGTCAAATTCCATCCGGCCAATTTCAAGCGGCCGGTTCAGCCGGAAGTCCTGCCAGCTGCTGCCAGCCAGCACCAAATGGCCGTCGATACCTGAGCTGATGGTCCCTCGCTGGAGAACCCCCCATGCATCAAGCGCCGTTCTCGCCTCGGCCAGACGCTGGTTCGCCAGCCACCAGACCGAGGCTTTAAAACCCACGAAACCGATAAGAACGAGAACGATCAGCATTGTTAGCAGGCGCTTCATCCGGGAACTCCTCAGGCAGCGCCGTCAGTTTCGAGATATCAGGGTACCGACACCCTCATCGGTGAAGATTTCCAGCAAGCACGCATGGGCAACCCGGCCATCGATGATGTGGGATGTCCGCACACCGTTTTCAACGGCGTTCAGGGCACAACGTATCTTAGGCAGCATGCCGCCATGGATGGTGCCGTCCTCGATCAGGTCGTTGACCTGCTGTGCGGTCAGCCCCGTCAAAACCTTGCCCTCTTTGCTCTTCAGGCCAGACACGTTCGTGAGCAGAATCAGTTTCTCTGCCTTCATTGCCTCGGCCACCTTCCCGGCAACCAGATCCGCATTAATGTTGTACGAGGCGCCATCAGGGCCAACGCCAATCGGCGCAATAACCGGAATCACATTGCTGCGGGTCAGCATTTCAATCACGTCTACGTTCACACTGGCGACCTCGCCGACATGACCGATATCGATAATCTCAGGGCGCTCCAGCTCCGGCGAACGATCAAACACTTCCAGCTTTCGGGCACGAATAAGGTTGGCGTCTTTGCCGGTCAGCCCAACCGCTGTACCACCCTGGGCATTGATCAGAGACACAATTTCCTTGTTAACCTGCCCGCCAAGAACCATTTCAACAACGTCCATGGTCTCTGAGTCGGTCACACGCATGCCGTTAACGAATCTGGACTGAATGTTCAAACGCTCCAGCAGTTCCCCGATCTGAGGACCACCACCATGAACCACAATGGGGTTGATGCCCACCAGTTTCATCAACACAACATCGCGGGCGAAGCTACTCTTCAGATCTTCATTCTCCATGGCGTTACCGCCATATTTGATCACCACGGTCTTACCGGTAAACCGTTGAATATAGGGCAGACCCCGGCTAAGAACTGAAGCCACCTGCATTGCTGTTTCACGATCCAGCGCCATGTTGTTGCCTTAATAATCCGTAGTTAAAACGTTAAATAACCAGCGATCAGAAAGTCGCTGTAATATCGGGAGCCACTTTCTTCAGCTGCTCCCGGAACAGATCTTTTATCCGCTCCAGCGCCTCTTCGGTCTCTGCCTCAAACCTCAGAACCAGCATAGGCGTGGTGTTGGACGCCCTGCATAAACCCCAGCCATCGGCATAATCAACGCGAATCCCGTCAATGGTGCTGGTATTGCCATCACCAAAGTCACCACTCTGACCAAGACGCTCTATGATTGCGAATTTGCTGCTCTCGGTCACTTCGACATTCAGCTCCGGGGTACTGATGTCCTCCGGGAAGTCTTCAAACACTGCCTCGCTGTCTCGGTCTTCAATACCCAGAATCTCCAGCAGGCGCGCGGCTGAGTATAGCCCATCATCAAACCCGTACCAGCGCTCACCAAAGAAGATATGGCCGCTCATCTCACCGGCCAGCAAGGCACCGGTTTCTTTCATCTTCGCCTTCATCAGCGAATGCCCCGTTTTCCACATGATCGGGCGGCCACCCGCCTCAGAGATCACACCCGCAAGACGGCGGCTGCATTTGACGTCGTAAAGCACATCCGCTCCGGGATTTCGGGACACCACATCGCGAGCGAAAAGCATCAACAGCCTGTCCGGCCAGATTATCTTGCCCGTATTGGTGACGACACCCAGGCGGTCACCATCTCCATCGAACGCCAGCCCCAGGTCAGCGCCCTCTTGTTTCACCTTGGCGATCAGATCCGCCAGGTTGGCGGGTTTACCAGGATCCGGATGATGATTCGGGAAATCACCGTCCACGTCACAATAAAGGGGCACTACCTCACAGCCCAGCTCTTCCACCAGCATGGGCGCGAGTTCGCCCGCGATACCGTTGCCGGCATCGACCACCACCTTGAGGGGTGCGGCAACGGCGATATCGCCGACAATACGGTCAAGATAAGCGCGACGAACATCTTCCGACGACTGACCGCCCTGACCACTCACGAAATCGCCGGTTTGGGTGCGCTGGTAGAGTTTCTGTATAGCCTCACCAGAAAGCGCTTCACCGCCCAGCATGATTTTGAGGCCATTATAGTTGGCGGGGTTATGACTGCCGGTCACCATAACGCCGGAGCCTGTCTCGAGAGCATGAGTGGCAAAATAAAGCACCGGCGTAGGTACGGCACCCACGTGAATGACATTGCAGCCAGTACTCATGATACCTTGCGCCAGGGAGTCGGCCAGCTCAGGACTGGAGTGACGCCCGTCATAACCAATACAGAGCTCAGTGATACTCCGCTCCATGGCTTCCGAGCCAATAGCCCGCCCGATGATCCGAACAACATCCGGCGAGAGGCTTTCATCCACAATGCCACGGATATCATAGGCGCGGAAAATATCCGGAGACAGCTCAACCTGGGGCAGGTCCATTTCTTCGACCTCGGGCGTACCGCCACTACCAGATACCGCGCCATCTCCACTGCCAAAGCCCAGTACATCTTCGTCGCCGTCCAGCATGTCAATATCCGGCATATCCTTGTCCTGGAACAGCGGCTCCTCCGAGTCGGCAGCCGAAGACTTATTGGCCGCGCGCTGCTTTGGCTTGGCCGTTCCAGCCGCTTTGACAATTCGCTTTTCGACGACCTGGGAAAGCCGGAACAACACCTCACCGGTAGAGGCGATCATGTCCCATCGAAACGCCGGAAGCTTTACCCGTTCGCCGCCAAACACCTTGTGGGACCACTGAATCAGAGCCGTCACATCTTGCCGCAGGCCGCGTTGGGCCCCGCTGAGCAAAACCCAAACAACAATTGCAGCGACCAGTGCCGGAACACCAACCAGCAAGGCGATCATGACAATATCCACTGGCGGTGCCAAAGACCTTGCCGGGGTGTAGGCCACCGACCAGTCGGGGTTAGACAATGAGCGGGTTTCGGCTGCCCCCGATGCACTGCCGTTACTGACCACGGTCTTCGCCGCGCCAGAGACAGTCTGGACAAGTGCCAGCTGGCCGCCAAGCCGGGAATTGACCACCTGCAGCAATGGCCGCAACTGCGTCGCATCAAACACCACCAGCAGGCTGCCAACTACAGCATTGCTGACGGGATTACGAACCGCTGTCGCCATCTGGAGAAACCAGCGGTTATCCCTCGGGAAGGCGTCCGGATGCTGGGCCTGACCGGTTTCCGCCTTTCGGGCCAGCTCAAGACCGGCAAAACCAAGAAGCGAATCACCGCTGGCGGCCCTGGGAACCATCCGGTAGGGGAACAGGTGCACGCTCTCTATACCGGGCAAAGCATTGGCCAGTACCCCTTCTGCCGTCACAATTCCACTGCTGTCAGACACCGCATTAATGACACCAGGCCGGCTCGCAAGACTGTTTACACTGCTTTGCATCAGCTCCAGATACTGGTTGAGCCTGAGGACAGCGGCGTCAGCCTCAATCGCTTTCTGAACCTCAAACTGCTCTCTGGCCGACGGTTGAACGACCAGAAATTGAATCAGGGCAGCAGCGATAACACCAGCCAGGACAACCACCAGTGCCTGACTGCTAGCCACGGAATTCAGACGTTTCAGCTTGGGGCCCGCAGCCTTTGCTTTCCCGGTTTTTGCCCCTTTCCCGACGGGTTTCTTATCACCGGACGTGTCGGAAGTCTTCTTCTTACCCAGCTTCATAGTCCATCCTGCAGTCGTATTTTTTCGGCCCGGACAAGGCATTTATCCGCAAAGTATCAAAGTATAGACGCCGGCCAAAGGTTATGCGTGGCCGGAGACTGTCACTGCGAACCTGTTGAACCAAAACCGCCCTCACCGCGCAGGCTGGCATTGAACTCTGAGACAACCTCAAAATCCGCCTGAACGACCGGTACCAGCACCAGTTGGGCAATGCGCTCGCCAATCTCGACAGTGAAGGTGGTTTGGCCCCGGTTCCAGCAAGAAACCATCAGCTCGCCCTGGTAATCCGAATCAATCAGCCCGACAAGGTTCCCCAGCACGATGCCATGTTTATGGCCGAGGCCGCTTCTTGGCAGGATCATGGCTGCCAGAGACGGATCGTCAATGTGAATGGACAGGCCGGTTTTTATCAGCCGGGTATCGCCCGGCTCCAAAGTCAGCGGCTGATCCAGGCAAGCTCGAAGATCAAGGCCCGCGGAACCGTCCGTCGCATAGGCGGGAAAAGCGATCTGGTTTCCGATGCGGTCATCCAGCACCCGCACCTGCAGTTTTTTTCTGGTCATGAACTGTCCTTTTTGAAATGGTTCAGGGGCAACGGGTCAATCCGCAGCCCTGTCCAGGTGCTCGCCAATCAACGCAACAAGGCGCGCAGCGATCTGTTGTTTACTGTCCGGCCCGATAGCTTCCTGACCATCAGGCCAAAAAACAGTGACCACATTATTGTCACTATTGAAGCCCATTCCCGGCGTGGACACGTCATTTGCCACAACCATCTTCAGCTTCTTGCGCTGCAGTTTTTCAGTAGCGTAACGAGCAACATCGCTGGTTTCGGCAGCAAACCCGACGGTAAAGGGCGCGTCCTCGCGGGCAGCAATGGTGGCAAGAGTGTCAGGATTGCGCACCAGCGGCAGGGACATCTGCTCACTGGATTTCTTGATCTTGTCGCCGGCACAGGTTTCCGGGCGGTAATCTGCAACGGCAGCCGTCGCAACAAAAAGGTCACAACCCGCATCCACAGCAACCGCAGACTCACGCAGCATATCCTCGGCGGTCAAAACGTTACGAACCTCAACCCCCACCGGAACCGGAATATTAACCGGACCACTGATCAGAACCACTGTTGCTCCGGCATCGCGAGCGGCGGCAGCGACGGCGTAGCCCATTTTCCCGGAGCTGTGATTGCTGATGTAACGAACCGGGTCAATGGGCTCACGGGTGGGACCAGCGGTAATAACAACCCGCTTGCCCGCCAGCGGTCCGTGACCATTTTCATGGTCAATAAGCCCCGCCAGTACCGCCGGCTCCAGCATTCTCCCCGGCCCGGTATCACCACAGGCCTGCTCCCCCTGATCCGGTCCCCACAGGCTGACCTGGGGATCGGCCTGCAGCAGCTCAATATTCCGCCGGGTACGATGGTTCCCCCACATCGCCTGGTTCATGGCCGGAGCAACAGCAATAGGCGCTTCCGTGGCACAGCACAGGGTCGTCAGCAGGTCATCTGCCATGCCTTGGGCCAGCCGGGCAATAAAATCGGCTGATGCCGGAGCGATCACGACCTGATCCGCCCATTTAGCCAGCTCAATGTGCCCCATCCCCGATTCCGCCTCAGAATCCAGCAGCGAGGTGCGCACCGGTTCACCACTGAGTGCCTG
This sequence comes from Marinobacter salinus, assembly GCF_001854125.1. Taxonomy (NCBI): domain Bacteria; kingdom Pseudomonadati; phylum Pseudomonadota; class Gammaproteobacteria; order Pseudomonadales; family Marinobacteraceae; genus Marinobacter; species Marinobacter salinus. The sequence goes on along the minus strand of NZ_CP017715.1, from coordinate 3,709,159 downwards.
AAAGGTTAATGGGGTAACAAACGCCTCCGCACCCCGTGTCATCACGACCCGCACACTATGCCCCGCCTTCTTGAGGAGGCGGACCAGTTCCGCGCTCTTGTAGGCAGCGATGCCACCGGTTATCCCCAGCAGAATTCGTTTGGCGGCCATACAGGCTCCGTATCATTGCAAAAAGAAAGGCGTATAAGATAACACGGTCCGACAGAGCAGACAGCCTGCCAACCCTCCCGGGACGTTTACCATTTGTTTCTTTTTAAAGTAACCTTTGTAACTGTGAGACACAGATCGCGGCGCAGGATGCGCCATGGAATCGCCAGACCCCCTACGCAAGGAAGCCCGAATGCCCAATCCCGAATGGCCCACGGACGAACGTCCGCGGGAACGCTTACTGAACCATGGGGCGCCGACCCTCTCCGATGCCGAACTCCTGGCAATCTTCCTGCGCACCGGCACCGCCGGTGTGCCCGTGATGGCGATGGCCAGGTCATTGATTGATGACTTTGGCGGCCTCAGAGGGCTAATGACTGCATCCCAAAGCCGATTTTGCCATGTAAAAGGGCTTGGCACCGCCAAATACGCTCAGGTACAGGCCGCCATGGAAATGGCGAGGCGCGTCATGGACGAACCCCTGCGCCAGGGTGACCCGCTGCGCTCACCGGAAGACACCCGTCGCTTTCTGACCAGTCGCCTAGGCACTTTCCCCCACGAGGTATTCGCAGGCCTGTTCCTCGACAACCGACACCGTATCATCCACTACCGGGAGCTGTTTCGCGGCACCATTGATGGCGCCGCGGTTTACCCCAGAGAAGTGGTACGCCAGGCACTGGAAGATAATGCTGCAGCGGTTATCTTTGCCCACAACCACCCCTCCGGCGTCGCGGAGCCCAGCCAGGCAGACATTTCCCTCACCCGCAGACTGAAAGACGCACTCGCCCTTGTCGACATCAGGGTTCTTGACCATATGGTTGTGGGGCACGGTGAGGTAATATCACTGGCTGAACGGGGGCTAATGTAAGTGCCTGGACGCCACCGCCAAAAAACTGGCCAAATTCCCAACAATTTTTTGCGTTGGGGGTCTGGTTCTGGTATAAAAGCGTCCCTTTCTGGCGGCGTCTGGCAAGCAGCGTTCAGTTTAGAGGCGCGAACAGGAGCGTAAATGCTCCTTAGCAACCAGAGACGCATTTAAAACGAATTCGTATATTAAGACCATTGCTCAGGTCGGAGGCAAGTATGTCCAGAGTTTGTCAGGTTACCGGTAAGCGTCCGGTCACCGGTAATAACGTTTCCCACGCGATGAACCACACTCGTCGTCGTTTTCTGCCGAATCTGCAGAACCACCGTTTCTGGGTTGAATCCGAGAAGCGTTTCGTGAAGCTGCGCGTATCCACCAAGGGCATGCGCATCATCGACAAAAATGGCATTGACGCTGTGCTGGCAGACCTTCGTGCCCGCGGCGAGAAATTTTAAGGAGCCGCATCATGCGCGAGAAAATCAAGCTGGTATCTTCAGCAGGCACTGGTCACTTCTACACGACCAAAAAGAACAAGCGTAACACTCCGGAAAAGATCGAGATCAAAAAGTACGATCCGGTTGTCCGCAAGCATGTTGCGTACAAGGAAGCCAAGATCAAGTAATCATTGATCTTGCATCCAAAAAAACCCGGCCATGTGCCGGGTTTTTTATGTCTGACTCAAAATACAAATCTAAAAGGTTTCCAGATATCCCTTGGGCAGCGCCACATCCAGGGCAATTGGCAAGTGATCCGATACCGGATAACTCACCACTTCCGAGCGCCGGATTTCCAGCGAAGGACTGACCAGAATATGATCCAGCGCCTTCTCGGGGCGCCAGCTCGGGAAACTGTGCGCCGTATCCGGCAGCGGAACAAGATCCGTTTCCTTCAGCGGCGTCTGCGTCAGCAACTCCTCCGCGTGATTGTTCATATCACCCATCAGCACGACGTGCCGATAGTCCGCTATCTGCTCCCTGATATAGCCCAGCTGCCTTTGCTGTGCTGCCTTGCTGAGCGAGAGATGCATAAGCACGAGCACCAACGGATCATCTGCGGAACCGTAGCGGGCGATAATTGCACCGCGTCCGGGAATAAGGCCTGGCAATTTGTGCTCGGTAACATCCAGCGGACGAAAACGGCTCAGAAGACCATTACTGTGCTGGGCAATCTGGCCAAGGTTTCGGTTAAGCTGCTGGTACCAGTACGGAATGCTTGCCGCTTCGGCAAGGTACTGCACCTGATTGATATAGCCACTACGCAGACTGCCTCCATCACACTCCTGAAGAGCAATGACGTCGTAATTGCGAATCAGGTGGGCGATACGATCAAGATTTTCGATCCGGCGACGGTGGGGCAGAATGTGCTGCCAGCTTCGGGTCAGATAGTGGCGATAAGAGGCGGTGTGGATGCCGACCTGAATATTGAAAGTCAGAAGGCGAATGTGACGATGGGGCTCGAATTCCGGCACATGATCCGACCCTGAGCAGGCTCCACGTGGTTCATTGGCCGACCTGACAATACCAGTAAGCTGTTTTCGGATTCGTTTGTACATATCGCCGGCCCCATCGCGCCTCCGGGTGCCCGCCACAACCAGGCGGCAGGCACGCAGTCTTACTATTCTCCTGTTCCACGCTCCTTGGCAATGAGGTAATCAACGACCTCCAGAACAGCCTCATGACCGCCAGCCATGGAGGCGCTCACCTTGTACTTGCCATTAACCAGCATAGTCGGTACGCCAGTGATTCGCGCACCGCGGATTTTCGATTGCGCCTGTTGCATACGGGCGTTCACACCAAAGCTCTCGTAATTCTGAAGAAACGCTTCAGCGTCCACGCCATAGTCGGCAACGAAATCTGCCAGCGCTTCCGGCGTATTCAGCGGGCGCCGCTCGCCGGCCAGGGCGTCGAAAAGAGCATCGTGGACCTTGTCGAGCTCTCCCATGGCCTCAAGGGCATAGTATGTGCGAGCGTGAGGTTCCCAGGACCGGCCAAGGGCCGCAGGCATCATTACAAAACTCACGTCATCAGCCAGACCTTTTTCCCAGGCCTCGACAATTGGCTTGAAGGTGTAGCAATGGGGGCACCCGTACCAGAACACCTCGGCCACTTCGATCTTGCCGTTACCGTCTGTACGCACCGGTGTATCCAATACCTGGTAGTGCGTTCCCTCTTCCCAGGTCTCAGCACTGGCGGGTGCGCCAAGCGCGAAAACTGCTGCCAGGAAGGCCACCTTTCCGAGTGTTCTGATCATTAAGCATCTCCGGTCTCGTGAATTCGTAAGTGTGAGGGATTATGACTCAGGCAACCCGGAAAGTTCCATACAAGCTGCCAAAAGAGACGGTTACAGACCGTTAAGCAATAAAAAACCCCGCATCTCGCGGGGCTTTCTGAGGCACCATCAAGGTCCAGTCTTTCAGTTCAGGCCGGACACGTAATTGGCAACGGCTTTAATCTCTGCATCCGTCAGCTTTGCAGCCACGTCCATCATGATGGCCGCGTTGGCACCAGCCGCCCGGGTTCCGTCACGATATGCCTGCAACTGCTTGGTCACGTAATCCGCATTCTGACCACCCAGACGCGGGTAGCCGCCCGGCTCGTTGCCAAGGCCCTTGGGGTTATGGCAGCCGGCACACGCAGGCACGCCCGAAGCCATATTGCCACCCCGGTAGAGTGCCGCTCCCTGATCGATCAGATCAGGGTCAGCCTGGCTGACAACCATATCCTGGCCATCAAAATAGGCCGCCAGATCCTGCAACTCCTGGTCAGACTTGCCGTCCAGGAGACCGGTCATTTCGGGAATCGCACGATCACCCGATTGAATGGCCACCAGCTGATTATGTAAATATTTTTCGCCCAGGCCCGAAAGCTTGGGATAGGCACCCATGATCGGCTTCTGGCCACCCTGACCATGACAACCGGCACATACCGCTGCGTTCTGTTCGCCCGCTTGAGGATCTCCTGCCCCGTGAGCCATCGCTGTGAGGCTAACACCGAGAACAACTCCTGCGATCAGTTTTTTCATGCTCGCTCCGCTTCTCTCATCTTAAAGGTATTCTTCGTTATGCAGCCGGCAGGCGCTGACCAGTCAGGCTCAAAACCGGGGCTGACAGCGGTCACGCGCAGCGCGCCGCCCGGAATTGGTGTAGCATTATACATTAATCCCTGATAACTGAAATCCAAAGGAAAGCCAACCACTGTGGACCCTGATCTGACTCAAAAAACCATCTCTTTTAACAGTGCCCGTTTCCTGATCAGCGCTTCCAGGTTAGACGAGTGCCCGCCGGATTTCGGCGCTGAAGTTGCCTTTGCCGGCCGCTCCAATGCCGGAAAATCCAGTGCGATGAATGCGATCACCGCCAACGGCAAGCTGGCCCGGACGAGCAAAACGCCGGGGCGTACCCGCCTGATCAACTTCTTCTCACTCAACCGCGAAGGCTGCCGCCTGGTTGATCTGCCGGGCTACGGCTACGCCAAGGTCTCCCGGGACATGAAGGACGACTGGCAACGGCACCTGGGGCATTACCTGAACGACCGACGCTGCCTGCGCGGCCTCGTGCTGGTGATGGATATCCGCCACCCGCTAACCGAATTCGACCAAATGATGGTGGAATGGTGTGAACATAACAACCTTCCCCTGATGATTTTGGCGACCAAGGCAGACAAACTGAAATTCGGCCAGGCCAAGACCGCCATGCTGGGCATCGCGAAAAACCTGAAGTCGTTCTCGTGCGTTGAACATCTCATTATGTTTTCAGCCACCTCAAAGCAAGGTGTTGAGGACTGCCGTGCGGCACTGACAGATTGGCTGGAGGCAGAAGATACCGAAGAGACGCCCTGAAAAAGGACAAAAAAAACCGGTCTGCCAAAGAACAGACCGGTGAAACGTCAGGGTTTGCGACGTGCTAAAACCTGAGAACTCACTCAGGAGACGCAAGGAATGTCCGGATTCCCAACGTCACCAAATAAGACCGGCCTGTTCGGGCAAAGTTCCCCAATCGATCACATTTTAATCAACTCTACGCCAATGGAGGACGTTGAAACGCCCTTTTACCCCGGCAAGGACGGTCGGTACTTTTCTCTCAGAGCCATAACCTGCTCTCGATAATCCGCCATCAGATAAGGAATCTCGAGTGTCAGAACCTGATAAATGCCCTGCTTCAGCTCATCCAGTGTGGGGTTGGCGGAATCTTCACTAGCGTGTGCGGTTTTCAGGTACGCCATCCAGTTGGTAATAACCAGCCAGACATTGAGCGACATTGCGGCACGAAGATCCTCCGGCTGAGCCTCGATAATGCCCGCTTCCGCCAGCTTCTCGAAAATACGGCTGATGGCAGCCAGGCACCGGTTGGTAAAGTCCCGGTAGTCCCGACGCAGGCGCTGATCACTATCCAGCAGATACTCCAGATCACGGTGAAAAAACCGGTAACTCCACAAGCCGTCAAACACCGATTCCAGATAAAACGTCATGTCTTCCAGCGTCATTGACCGGTCTTCCGGAATATCCAGGTAGAAGTCCACCAGCTTTTCATATTCCAGGAAAATCTCGTAAATGATGTCCGACTTGTTACGGAAGTGGTAGTACAGGTTGCCCGGCGAAATCGCCAGGTGGGCGGCAATATGATTCGTGGTTACGTTGCGCTCCCCGCGCTCGTTAAACAGCTCAAGGCTGGAGAGCAGAATTTTATCTCTGGTTTTCATAGACTCGCCGGCATTTGTTTTTCGCGGATGCGAGGATGGCCCGATAGGCCAGCGGACCTCACTTGACTACTTAGAGTATATACTCTAATAATACCCCATAGCGCAAATTGAGCATTTTTTCGCCACCACACAACAACAGGTTGCCGGCCAGATGAGACGGTGCCGTATAAGGGAGAACACCATGGGAGCCACTGTCGTCCAGCTTACCGAGAGCAAAAAGCAAATCCAGCACACCCACAGGGTCTTCGACGATCAGAAAAGCGCATTTCGCAACAATCCGATGCCGTCCCTGACCGAACGACAGGAAAACCTGAAGCGATTAAAGCGAGCCCTCCTGACCAACCAGGACCGACTGCTGGAAGCTATTGATCGCGATTTCAGTTGCCGCTCCCGGGACGAGTCCCTGATCGCAGAGGTTATGCCTTCCATTCAGGGCATCAACTACACCCTGAAAAACCTCAACGACTGGATGAAGCCTTCGAAACGCCATGTCTCCCTGCTGTTTCAGCCAGCCAGCAACAAAGTCCACTATCAGCCCAAGGGTGTTGTCGGGGTGATAGTGCCCTGGAACTATCCGCTCTATCTCGCCGTCGGACCGCTGGTGGCTTCGCTCGCCGCTGGAAATCGCACAATGATCAAGATGTCTGAATACACGCCTCACACCTCGGCGTTATTCAAGGAAATCATTGAGGCCTCGTTCCCGGAAGAACTTGTGTCGGTCATTACCGGGGAGGCGGACGTCGCCGCAGACTTCTCTTCCCGGCCCTTTGACCACCTGCTGTTTACCGGCTCTACCTCAGTCGGAAAACTGGTCATGCGCGCTGCGGCAGAGAACCTGACACCGGTTACACTGGAACTGGGCGGTAAATCACCGGCCATCGTATCGCCGGATGTTCCCATGGAAGACGCGGCCCAGCGCATCGCCTTCGGCAAGGCCTTCAATGCCGGCCAGACCTGCGTTGCCCCAGATTACGTGCTCTGCCCGGCCGACCGCACCCAGGCGTTCGTCGACGAGTTCCGTACCCGCTTTTCGGAAATGTACCCGAGCCTGCGTGACAACGATGACTACACCGCAATCATCAACGAGCGGCAATATGAGCGGTTGCAGAGCTACATTGAAGATGCCCGCACCAAAGGCGCCGAAATCATCGAGATAAATCCGGCGCGGGAAAACCTGAAGGACGGCACCCGAAAGATTCCCCTGACGTTGATCCTGAATACCACACCGGACATGAAAGTGATGCAGGACGAGATCTTCGGCCCACTGCTACCCGTTGTCAGCTATGGAGGTCTGGACGAAGCGATTCACTACATCAACGACCGCCCACGGCCACTGGCGCTGTATTTCTTTGGCTATGACAGAGCCGAGCAACAGCGTGTGGTGGACAAGACGCACTCCGGCGGCATGTGCATTAACGATGCACTGATGCATGTTGCTCAGGATGATTTGCCTTTCGGCGGCATCGGCGATTCCGGCATGGGCCACTATCATGGCCGGGAAGGCTTTTTGACCTTCTCCCACCACCGGGCCATCTTTGCCAAACAGAAGTTCAACAGTGGCAAATTTGTGTATGCACCGCACGGAACCGCAGCCCACAAGATGGTATATAAGTTCTTTATTCGTTAACTCTGGTCAAACAATAACAAGAGACCACCATGATCGACGATCAAGCCAACTCACATACCGATGGGCTCACCAATACCGGCCGCCGCAACTTTCTGAAAACCGGGATGGCCGGTACCCTTTTCCTGGGCACCGTCAGTATATCTGCCAGCCTGAGTGGCTGCGCCACAGCCCCTGCCGGCCGGCTCAGTGCCGTTGGCACCCGCATGGATGCCCGTTACCGGTTCCGTTTTCTGACCCGGGAAGACATTCAGCTCTTCGAGGCCCTGCTCCCTGCCATCATTGGCCCCGGACTTCCGGAGCAACCCCTGGCGCGCCGGACGGCGATCGCTTCCAGCATTGAGCGTATTGATTCCGGCATCTATAATTTCGGTCCGGCCAACCAGCGCGAACTTCGCCGCTTGTTCGACCTGCTCAATTTCGGACTGACCCGCGTAACCATTGCACGGGTCTGGTCAAGCTGGCCGAATGTCACTACCTCTGAGGCAGACGCCTTCCTGGAGCGCTGGCGTACCAGTAGCCTCGGGCTGTTCAACAATGGCTACATCGCCCTTACCAAAATCAGCAATGTGGCCTTCTATGGCCACAGGGACCAATGGCATCTCTCGGGCTACCCGGGGCCGCCCCAATACGCTGTCGAGGCCCTGCCCCAGTTCAACAACGCCTGACCCCACGCCGATTTACGGAGCCAACCATGTCGTTAACCGATCGTATTGCCCAGGGCCTTGCATCAGGCTGGAAAGTGACTGACGGCGCTACCCTGACCGAGAACCAGACCCACGAGGCAGACGTGGTTGTTGTCGGCACCGGAGCGGGGGGAGGCACCACCGCAGAAATCCTGGCAAAAAGCGGTCTGTCGGTGATTCTGGTAGAAGAAGGACGGCTGTATTACCAGAAAGACTTCAAAATGGATGAACTCACGTCCTACGCCAACCTTTACCAGGAAGGCATGAGTCGGGTCACCAAGGATGGCGCCATCGCCATACTGCAGGGTCGCTGTGTCGGCGGATCCACCACCGTCAACTGGACATCCAGCTTCCGCACTCCTGACGAGACCCTGACCTATTGGTCAGAAAAATTTGGTCTGGACAACCTGACACCGGATGCCATGGCTCCCTGGTTTGAAGGGCGCGAAGAGCGGCATTCCATGGCACCCTGGCAAGTGGCCCCCAACGTCAACAACGACGTCCTGCGCCAGGGCTGTGAAAAGCTCGGCTACAAATGGCAGATCATTCCGAGAAATGTTAAGGGCTGCTGGAACCTTGGTTACTGCGGTGTCGGCTGCCCCACCAATGCCAAGCAGGGGGCCCTGATGACCACTATCCCCGGCGCCCTGGACAACCAGGCCCGGTTATTCCACGGACTTCGCGCCGAACGCCTGGTAATGAATCAGGACCGAATTGAGCACCTGCAGGCGAGCGCCATGAACAGCGATGGCGTCGAGCCGTCCGGAGTGACAGTCACCTTGAAGGCTCGCCATTTTGTGGTGGCGGCCAGCGCCATCGGCTCGCCGGGGCTGTTGCTACGCTCGGAGATTCCCGATCCCTTCCGGAGGATTGGCAAGCGGTCGTTCATCCATCCTGTCAATGCCACCGTCGCGCAAATGCCCGAAAAAGTAGATCCGTTCTATGGTGCACCCCAGTCGATCTATTCCGACGAGTTCAACTTCAAAAACGGCGTTAATGGACCAGTCGGATTCAAGCTCGAAGTACCGCCCTTGCATCCGGCAATGTCTTCCGGGGTCATTCCTGGGCACGGGCGAGCCCAGATTGACGCCATGACCGGCCTGCCCTGGACCCAGTCCGTCCTTGCCCTGATCCGGGACGGTTTTCATCCGGAGAGCCCAGGCGGCACAGTATCGATCAGGGACGACGGTAGCCCGATGCTGGACTATCCGGTGACAGATTACCTCTGGAAGGGTTTAAGGGAAGCTTTCTACACCATGGCCGAAATCCAGTTTGCCGCTGGTGCGAAAAAGGTACGACTAGTGCACCTTGACTCCGACTGGTACGACAACTGGGCAGACGCCAAAACTGCCATCGCCAATATCGCCATGGAGCCCCATCGCGTTCGCTTGTTTACCGCCCACCAGATGGGTGGCTGCGGCATGGGATCCGATCCGGAGAATTCAGTGGTGAATGGCTTTGGCGAGCACCACCACGTGAGCAACCTCAGCGTTCACGATGCCTCCATCTTCCCGACCAGCATTGGCGCCAACCCCCAGTTGTCTGTCTATGCGCTGGCAGCGAGAAACAGTTCCCGACTGGCTCACCGTTTGGGCCGTTAATCATCAGCCCATAACCTACAGAAAACCGGCGAATGCTGATATTCTAGGCGCCTGTAAAGAAAGGAGCTGTGCATGTCGAAAGTCATCTACCCGGGCACCTTCGATCCTATTACCAACGGCCACACCGACCTTATCGAGCGTGCCGGCCGCATGTTCGACGAAATCGTCGTTGCCATTGCCTATAACCCGAAGAAGCAGCCCCTGCTAAATCTCGAAGAACGCTGTGAACTGGTTCGCCAGGCTACTGCCCACATACCCAACGTCAGCGTTACCGGCTTTAGTAACCTGCTCGCAGACTTTGTGCGTGAACAGGGTGCCACCGTGATTCTCCGTGGCCTGCGCGCTGTCTCTGACTTCGAGTATGAGTTCCAGCTGGCCGACATGAACCGCCGACTGGCCCCGGAAGTGGAAAGCGTCTTCCTGACACCCGCTAACCACCTGTCCTACATCTCTTCGACCCTGATTCGGGAAATTGCGTCACTGGGTGGAGATGTCTCGGAATTCGTCGACCCCGCCGTAGAGGCCGCACTGAAACAGAAGTTTAACTGAGCCCGAGGAAACAGCAGATGGCCCTGATCATTACTGACGAGTGCATCAACTGCGACGTCTGTGAGCCCGAGTGCCCCAACGAGGCAATCTCGGCGGGTGACGAAATCTACGTGATTGATCCGAATAAGTGCACCGAGTGCGTCGGGCATTATGATGAGCCCCAGTGCCAGCAAGTGTGCCCGGTGGATTGCATCCCCCTGGACCCGGCTCACGAGGAAAGCAAAGAGCAGTTGATGGAAAAATACCACCGACTGACCGGAAGCTGATTAAAAAAGCCCCGCAGAGGCTCTTTTATCGCTCGAATCCAGAAGCTAGAGCAACGGAGGGAGAGGAATCTCGACACCGTTTATATCCACCATGAGATCCCTCATGGTGGCCTTCATCTCCAGTCGGCCTCCATCCTGAACCAGCAACCCCTGTTTGACCATGGGTGCCAGCTGCATCCTCAGTTCCGGATAATTCTCAGCCAGTGCCACAGGCAGGCTCAGGTTCATCTCACCCGTCAAGCGCTGCATCACCATCAGCATGCCCGCCTTCTGCTGCCCGGTAAGCTCCGGGTGGCGGATCACTGCATTGCCTTGCACTTCGCCTTCAGGTGTTGCCAGGATCAGCTCGGGGAACCCGATGGAAAAACCCGCAGCGGCAAGATCCCGCACTGACCTGTTCACCTTCTCCATGGCAGCCAACTGTTGCTCCGGTTGCACAGCACCAGTGGTTTCCTGCTGAAGCGCTATGGCCTGCAATTCAGACATACCCTCAGTGACGTCGTTCCAGCTTTGTACATCCAGATTATCGAGAGACAGCACTAACCGGTGAGGGCCGTAACTCTGGTTTTCCCGGGCAACCTCTTGCACGTCAATCGCTGCCCTGGAATCCAGCCGCGCGCCTCCATCCCTTGCCTCGCTGGTGCTGGTCAGGCCGAAACCGCGAAGGGTCAAGGCGTTGCCATCGGTCAGTGCGACTGTCGCAGAACCGATTTCCAGCTCTCCATTTCCGGTCCAAAGACCGCCAAGCAGATGTGCCATTGTCTGCTCCATATGGATATCGGAGATCCGGATATCCATATCAGGTCCGGAAAGGCTGACCGCCGGCCATACCAGAAGCGCCTCGGCGGAAGACCCCGAGTCACTGATTTCCACCCTCGCCAGCCCACCACTGGAGTTCAGGGACTCTCCGGTTTCGGTATCGGTAATGGTCATAACCGGAGCAACCAGCTCGACAATCGCCGTTCCCCATATCCGCGTTTCAAGAGTCAGCTTTGGCAGTGCATCCGGAAACCAGTCCACACCCTCCGGAGCCCAGCCCCCGGCAGGTTCAAAATCGAGCAGGCTGCCAGTAACTCCGTGACTCACATAGCCACGATAATCGACCTTATGGGGCTCACCGGTCTCAGGATTCACGATCCTCAAAGACCCTTTCAGCTCGGCTCCGAGGAAGCCCCGGCGATACTCCCCGGTCTGAAGCTGGACAAATGGCTGGGCGCTATTCACTTCCTGTGTCACGGCCTGCCACTGTTGTTCTGTAACATACCCCACGGCCCAGGGCATGGCACCCGCTACAACCAGCACACCGGCTCCAGCAATCATCCATCGTTTCTGCAAGGGTTCTCTCCGTTCAGGTTTTACCGGTTAACCGCTCAAGCAGCACCAGTTGCGAAGCCAGTCGATCTTCACCTTCAGCAGGCTGATTCTGGACATAGCTGCCATCCGGGTGCAGCACCCAGGACTGGCAGTTGTCCGCAAGATAGGTATCCAGATCCTCACGGACCCGCGCCAGGAGGGCGGGATCCTCAATCGGAAAGGCAGTTTCGACGCGGCTCAGCAGATTGCGCTCCATGGCATCCGCACTGGAACAATACACATCCGGCCGGCCATTATTTCCGAAATAGTACACCCGGGTGTGCTCAAGGAAACGACCAATGATGGACCGTACCCGGATGTTATCCGAGAGCCCCGGCACTTCAGGCCTCAGGCAACAGATTCCCCGAACGATCAGGTCGACCTTCACGCCGGCCTGCGAGGCCCGGTAAAGTGCCTTGATAATTTGGGGCTCCGTCAGCGCGTTGAACTTGAAAATAATCCGGCCTTTCTCGCCAAACCCGGCTTCCCGGTCAATCAGGCTTAACAGGCGGGAGTGCAGGGTGAACGGTGAATGGAAGAGTTTTTTGATCTTCAGCGCCTTGCCCATTCCCGTCAACTGCTGAAACAGCTTGTTGACGTCATCGCCAATGGACTCGTCACAGGTCATGAAACTATAGTCGGTGTACAACCGGGCATTGCCAGCGTGATAATTGCCCGTGCCGAGGTGCACATAACGGCGCAGCCGCCCTTCCTCGCGACGCACAATAAGAATCATCTTGGCGTGAGTCTTGTAGCCTACCACCCCGTACACCACGATCACCCCGGCCTCCTGCAGACGGCTGGCCAGCTCCAGGTTTTCCGCCTCGCTGAAACGCGCCCGCAATTCAATAACTGCGGTTACTTCCTTGCCGCGCCGGGCCGCATCTGCCAGCGCTTCGACAATTTCGGAGTCCGCGCCGGTCCGATAGAGCGTCTGGCGAATGGCCAGCACCTGCGGATCCTTTGCGGCCTGTCGCAGCAGATCGACCACCGGACTGAAATTTTCATAGGGGTGCAAAAGCAGGATCGGTCTCTTGCGGATGCTCTCGAACATCGAATCCTTGCTGCGAATCTGCTTGGGAATGGATGGTGAAAATCCGGAATAGGTCAGGTCCGGACGATCGACCAGACCACTTACTGCCATCAGCCGCGTCAGATTAACCGGGCCATTAACCTGATATAAATCACGTTCGGTCAAACCAAATTCGGTCAGCAGAAACTGCATCAGTTCTTGCGGGCAGTTGTCCGCCACCTCCAGACGAACGCCATCGCCAAAGCGACGACTCAGCAGTTCACCACGGAGGGCCGACGCCAGGTCTTCCAGATCGTCTTCCAGCTCAAGGTCGGCATTCCGGGTCAGGCGGAACTGGTAACAGCCCTTGACTTCCATGCCCGGGAACAGCTCATCGGCGTGGGCGTGGATCATCGATGACAGAAACACCAGATTTTCACCGCCCTCACAGATGTCATCGGGCAGGCGCACCAGCCGGGGCAGAGAGCGAGGGGCAGGTACAATTGCCATGCCAGTTTCCCGGCCAAAGGCATCTTTACCATCCAGCTCTACGATGAAGTTCAGGCTCTTGTTGACCAGTCTTGGGAATGGATGAGACGGATCCAGCCCAATGGGACTGACCACCGGCAGGATTTCGTCGTCAAAGTAGTTCCTGACCCATTCCGCCTGGGCCGGGGTCCACTCCCTACGACGAACGAAATGAATGTTTTGCTGCTCCATCTCCGGAATCAGGACATTATTGATGATGTCGTACTGTTCGTGGATGTAATCGTGGGCAACCCGGCTGATTTCCGCCAGCGCCTGCTCAGGCATCATGCCGTCCATGCCCACGGTTTCACGACCGTATTTCATCTGCTGGCGCAAGCCGGCAACGCGGATCTCAAAGAATTCGTCCATGTTACTGCTGAAAATACAGCAGAAGATCAGGCGATTGATCAGCGGATGCGTGGTGTCCAGTGCCTGCTTGAGCACACGATAATTGAACTGGAGCTGACTCAGCTCCCTGTTGAAATAATTCTCGCTGGCGTCAAGGTTCACCTCCTCCCCCGTCGGCGGTATATCTACCGGGGCGGGAACGCTATGTTCACCCTCCGCTGTCAGGCTTTTCACTGTTTCCGTCGTCATGATCCCTCAATTCCAGTCGACGCAGCACCGGCCGAACCCCGGCACTGCTTGAATACCATTTTCCTGCTCAGTACTTCCGCTGTCGCATCAGCCGAGCTGCACGCACCGCAAAATAGGTCAGAATGCCATCGGCGCCGGCGCGACGCATGGCCATCAGGCTTTCCATCATCACCGCGTCACCGTCCAGCCAGCCATTCTCGGCAGCGGCCATGTGCATGGCATACTCGCCACTGACCTGATAGACAAAGGTGGGCACCTGCAGCTCTTTCTTGACCCGGTAGACAATATCGAGATACGGCATACCGGGCTTGATCATCACCATGTCTGCCCCCTCGGCCAGGTCCATGGCTACCTCATGGATGGCCTCATCGCTGTTGGCCGGGTCCATTTGGTAGGTCGACTTGTTGCCCTTGCCCAGGTTACCGGCGGATCCGACTGCATCACGAAAGGGTCCGTAATAACTGGATGCATACTTGGCAGAATAGGCCAGGATCCTGGTATTCACATAACCCGCCGACTCAAGCGCCTCGCGGATGGCGGCAACGCGACCGTCCATCATGTCAGACGGCGCGACTATATCAGCGCCCGCATCCGCATGAGACAGGGCCTGGTTAACCAATGCCTCCACGGTTACATCGTTCAGTACATAGCCGTCATTATCGATGATGCCGTCCTGACCATGTGTCGTGAACGGATCCAGCGCCACATCAGTGATCACACCCAGTTCAGGCTGAGCTTTTTTCAGTGCGCGGACTGCCCGCTGAGCCAGGCCGTCGGAGTTCCAGGCTCCGGATCCGGAGAGGTTCTTCTGTTCGGCCGGCACAACCGGAAACAGTGCCACTGCCGGAATACCAAGCTCCACCAGCTCAGCCGCCTGCTCGACCAGAAGGTCAATACTCAACCGTTCAACACCAGGCATGGACGGCACTTGTTCTCTCTGTTTATCCCCGTCCAGGACAAAAACCGGATAAATCAGATTGTCCGGCGTCAGTTGATGCTCCCGTACCAGGCGGCGCGAAAAATCGCTCGCGCGGTTGCGGCGCGGACGGGTAGCGGGGAAAGCGCGGGGAGTCGGACTCGACACAGATAACCTCCTGGTAACACGACAGGGAATTCAATGGATGATGGCTGCGCCCAAAAAGGCGCTCTGTACCCCCATCATACACTCCTGAAGCCGCCGGATGCAGACTCCCCCATCAGCATAGGAACAGCGTATGACAAGATGGTTACCGGATGGAATCGAGCGCCTTGGCCCGAACTTGTTCAGTCTCGCTAAAATGCTGGCCCCGAAGGTGACCGATGGCAGCCTCAAGCTCCGGACCAGCCAGCCCGGACATCATCAGTTTTTTGCGGTCTTGAGAATACGCTTGCCAGCGCTGATCCCAGGCTTGTTGCTCTCGCTCCAGTTCGGCAAGGCGTTTTGCGGTATCCGTGCCGAAGGCCTGTTCTCGCCAGGCCTGGAGAGCTTCCGGGTTATCCGCCATCTCCCTCCGGGCCTGCTCATAATCGGCGAAGCGCCGGGTTTCCTTGCGCGCGGCCCTCAGAGGCTCCGGCAACGCAGCTTCCGCCCGGGCCAGGGCTTCTTGTTTCTGCTGTTTGCTTAACGTGTCATTGCCGGCAATACGCAGTTTCTCGATCTGGAAACGGTCGACAGCCTCTTCCTGGGCGAAAAAAACGTCTGCGGTTTCGCTGTCGAGCCACGAACGACGCAAAGCCTGAATCTCTTCCATTCGTTGCTGCATTTCAATGGGGGACAACCGGGTACTGTCACCAAAGGCTGACTCAAGATCGGATACCGCGAGTTTGTAATCAAGGTAAGCACCGAGTGTCTCCAGCGCCTGACTCCGGGCCGGCTCCTCAAGAATCGATAACGTGCTTTCAATTCGGGCAACCAGCTGTTGCAGAGATTCCTCACCCAGCGCGGACAGGTAGTACTCGAACATCTGCCGTAGCTCCGCCGTCGGAATCAGGGCGCCGCTGCTATCCACTTTAGCCCATCCCGCGGGCACGGACGTGCCTGAAAGCGACTTCGGCAACCGTCTGGGCGGCGCCGCTTCATTGACCTTACCCACCAACATGGAAGGTTGCTCAACCGGCGCGACCGGTTTTGCACCCCGATCCGGTGTAGCCGGTTTCACAGCGACCGACACCGGTGCCTGTGGCGACTCACTGGCCGGGCCTCCTGACAGCAACCAGAAAACAGCAACCGCTGCTATTATCAACGGGATGAAAATCAACGGCCTGGCAAGCGTTTTGAAGGTCACAGAAAGTCCGGATATGTCAGTGGCTTACTCCGCGTCAGGGCAGCTCCGGACACGGTAACGTTGCACGAGAATAAACCAGGGCGGCAGGGACTGCCGAGAACGACGTCAAAAACAGAACCGGGACACAAGGTCCCGGCCTGTTCCGACCCAAATCAGAGGGAACGGTTATTGAAGCCCACATCCACCTTGCGGGAAGGATCAGAGCGGAAGGAGGTGTCTACCTCCTGAATCCTGCCACCCTGAACCAAAAAGGCTTCGATATCCGCTTGCAGCTGCGCACGCACCCGTGCACGACCGGCAACAGAATGAGTGTCATCACTGTCGCCGCCCCAGCTCCCGGACTGTTCCAGATTGCTTTCGTCGAATTCACTCATGGCCTCTTCTCCATCAACGAAAACAGTGTCATTGAGTGCCGTAACCCCGCCGGGCGACTACACTCCGTCTCGACGAATGGCCGTCGATGGCATCGTCTTGGCGTCTTTATAATCCGGTTTTCGTGGTGACGCTATTTCCCGGCAACACCTTTTTTGTGTTTTTTTGTAACCGTTTTTAAGTTTCTGAATTTTAATGGCAAAATAAGCCAACAGGGAAAAGATGCTGAATTGACACAAAGAATGAATAATGATTCACTACTTATAGGGGGCCGGTATGGCCTATCGTGAAACCGAGAAAATGCGTCAACGCAAGGCCCAGGCGCGACAACGGATAATTGACTGTACCTTCGAATGCGTTGCCGAAGGTGGGTTCCGTAGTGCGCGGATCACACGGATAGCAGGCCTGGCCGGCGTCGCCACGGGCACAATCTATCGGCACTTTGAGTCACGGGAAGACCTCTTTGCCGAAGTATTCAGACTCGCGACACAGCGAGAGGTGAACAAAGTTGCGGAGGCGCTCACCACAACCGGAAATGCAACAATCCGGCTGGAGGCCGCCCTCCGCCAGTTCGCCGAGCGAGCCTTGCGAGGCCCGATGATGGCCTGGTCACTGATCGCCGAGCCAGTCGACCCAAAAGTCGAAGAAGAGCGACTGGCCTACCGGAAGGCCTACGCGGACCTGTTCGAGCAGGCAATCCTCGAAGGTATTGATGAAGGGTGTATTCCCGATCAGAACGCCCGCCAGAGCAGCACCTGCCTGGTCGGTGCCATTGCGGAAAGCCTGGTGGGGCCGTTATCACCGACCCAATCCGGCCAGGCATCCAGAAATTTGAAAGACAACAATGATTTACTGGTCGGCACCATCATTCGCTTTTGCATGCAGGGACTGACCGGCACAAGGAGATGAACATGAAGCCAGGGCAGCTTTACCCCGAAACCTCCACGAGTTCAGCCGAAGACCGTTACCTGGCGACCACCCACGAGGTATTCAACCAGCCCCCTGCCCTGGAGAACTACAATCTCTTCGACCAGGACACGGCTCTTCAGGAAGCCACAAACAGAGAGGGCGCCACCGCCGCAACGGATGAGTTGAGGCGGTTTGGTGCACTCGCCGGTACCGCAACAACCATTGATCTGGGTTTCCGCGCCAATAACAACAAGCCGGCTTTCAGCCCCAACGACCGGTTCGGCCATCGCATTGACGAGGTGGATTTTCATCCTGCCTATCATGAGCTGATGAACATCGCCCTGGAAAACGGCCTGCACAGCAGCCCCTGGACCCACCCGGGCACGGGCGCCCATGTGGCCCGTGCCGCCAAGTACTACATGCACTCCCAGGTAGAGGCGGCCCATTGCTGCCCGGTCACCATGACCTTTGCGGCCATTCCGTCCATCCGGAAACAGCCGGAACTGGCAAAGGCGTGGGAGCATCGTATCCTGGCCAATAGCTACGACCCCCGCAATGTTCCGGATAGCCAGAAAGCCTCGGTCACTATTGGCATGGCCATGACTGAAAAACAGGGCGGCAGCGACGTTCGCGCCAATACGACCAAAGCCTGGCCAGTCGGAGCGGAAGGGCCGGGTCAGGCGTATGAACTTGTTGGTCACAAATGGTTTGTGTCTGCTCCCATGTGCGACGCTTTCCTTGTGCTGGCGCAGACGCGCGGCGGCCTGTCCTGCTTCCTGATGCCCCGCTGGCGCCCGGATGGCAGCAAGAACCCCTGGCAGGTTCAGCGCCTGAAAAACAAAATGGGCAACGTCGCCAACGCCTCAAGTGAGGCAGAGTTACGCGGTGCGCTTGCCTGGATGGTCGGAGAGGAGGGCCGGGGCGTTCCCACCATTATTGAAATGGTCGCCATGACCCGTTTCGACTGCATGATCGGCAGTTCCGCCGGCATGCGTCAGGCCGTGGCTCAGGCCACACATCACTGCCGCCACCGCAGCGCTTTCGGCAACCGCCTGATCGAACAGCCGCTGATGCAGAACGTTCTCGCCGACCTGGCGCTCGAAAGTGAAGCCGCGCTCGCTTACACCATGCGCATTGCCCGCGCTCTGGACAACCAGGACCGGGAACACGAACGCCTGCTGTCCCGCCTTGCCACCCCGGTCGGCAAATACTGGATCTGCAAACGTGCTCCGAACCACGCCTACGAAGCCATGGAATGCATCGGTGGCAGCGGCGTAATGGAGGACTGCATCATGCCCCGCCTGTTCCGGGAGTCACCGGTCAACGCCATCTGGGAAGGCAGCGGCAACGTCCAGTGCCTCGACACCCTTCGAGCCCTGCAAAAAGAACCGGAAACCCTGGACGCCTTCTTCCACGAAGCTGCCGAAGCAAAAGGCGCCGACCGCCGCTTTGACCAGTTTCTGGCCCAGCTTCAGCACGACTTCGCCGATATCAGCGATTTCCAGTACCGGGCGCGCAATCTGGTCGACCGAATGGCCCTGACCATGCAGGCCTCCCTGCTGCTTCGCCACTCGGACAAAGCCGTGGCAGACGCGTTCTGCGCCTCACGTCTGCAGTCGGGAGGCGGCATGAACTACGGCAACCTGCCCTCAGCCACCGATCCGGTAGCCATTATCAAACGGGCAACGCCTGTAGTAGGCTAGCAAAGGCGTCCTCAGGGTCATTATCGAACCAGCCCTGCGGACACCAACTGAACTGTTCGCGAACCGGCGGAAACGGGCTTTCCAAAACTGTGCGGAGCCATGGATGGCGGAGCCCAAGCGCCACATGGATGTGCCGCAAGGAGCGTGTTTTGGAAAGGCCGTTTCCGCCGGTTCCAGCACCAAAGCCGGAACATCCATGTCTGAAGCTCTGAGAAAACTGCTTAAAGAAGGCAACACGCCTCAACAAACCGCTATCACGCCCCACGTAGGTGTCCTGACCCTGCATTTCCAGCTTTATGGCTGCGAAGACCTCAAAGCCAAACGCAAGGTCTTCACAGCCCTGAAGGCCGTCTGGGGCAAGGAATCCGACCTGGCCGTGGCGGAAACAGCCGATCAGGACGCCCTTGATTGCGCCACCTGGACCATCGCCGCCCTGGGCACTTCCTCCCAGCAGATCACCCAGCGCCTCGACCAGGTGGAGAAAGCCATCCAGGATCGGGTCGATGCTGCCATACTGGATATACACCGGGAAATTCTCTGACCCCCGAAACGCACCGGGATGGGGCCTGTAGCGTAACGCTTCACCACGCCGTATACTACGCCCCCTCAGGGATGCCAATACGCCTGCCAGCGACAGGCGGCCAGTTTTCGATGCCGGACACCTATTCCGGCTGTATCCGTTTGGGCATCCGGAGCCGGCCCTGCGGATGACCACTTATTATGTGTGGTGCCTATGACCGGAAAGAAAAAATCCGCTCAGGCCTCAGTCGAGGCCATGTATCGCGTGTTCACGGTGCCAGAGGCGCCGGAATCGACGCTGAGCCGGATCGACCAGAACATCTCCAGCAATCTTGCAGGGTTCCTGCAGGAGCATATTGTCGCGGTTGAACGGGATCTGTCGGACGTCGAGAAAGACTTCTCCGACTATGCGATCCCTGAAAAACCCGTGTTCGTGTCCGAGCAGGCCCAGTTTCTCCTGGATAAGCTGGTCGCCAATTCCGTTCATACCGCCTCCCCCGCATTTATCGGACACATGACCTCGGCACTGCCGTATTTCATGCTGCCTTTGTCCAAGATCATGATCGCGCTGAACCAGAACCTGGTGAAGACGGAGACGTCCAAAGCGTTCACCCCAATGGAACGGCAGGTCCTGGGCATGATTCACCGCCTCGTGTACGAGGAAGATGGCGCCTTTTACCGAAAATGGATGCACAACCCCCGCTATGCCTTGGGCGCCATGTGCTCTGGCGGCACCATTGCCAACCTGACGGCACTCTGGGTCGCACGCAACCGCGCCTTCCCGGCCGAAGGCAGTTTCCGCGGCCTGCATCAGGAAGGCTTGTTCCGGGCCCTGAAATACTATGGCTACGAAGGTGCGGCGATCGTGGTATCCCGCCGGGGCCATTACTCCCTGCGCAAAGCCGCAGATGTACTCGGCTTGGGCCGGGAGTCTCTGGTGCCGGTAGAGACGGACGATGAAAACCGCATCCAGCCCGACGCCCTGCGCGACAAGTGCCTGGAACTGCAGCGCCAGAAGATCAAGGTCATGGCGATCTGCGGGGTGGCCGGCACCACCGAAACCGGCAACGTAGACCCGCTCGACGGAATGGCGGACATCGCCCGGGAATTTGGCGCCCATTTTCATGTAGATGCAGCCTGGGGCGGCCCGACCCTGTTCTCCCGAACCCACAAGCACCTGCTGCGGGGCATCGAGAAGGCCGACTCGGTCACCTTCGACGCCCACAAACAGCTTTATGTGCCCATGGGCGTGGGCCTTGTGGTCTTCAAGGACCCTAGCCTCGCCAGTGCGGTCGAGCATCATGCCCAATACATCATCCGGAAAGGCTCGCGGGACCTGGGCAGCACGACCCTGGAGGGTTCCCGTCCGGGCATGTCCATGCTGATTCATTCGGGGCTGAAGATTCTGGCTCGGGAAGGCTACGAGATTCTGATAGACCAGGGCATCGAAAAGGCCCGGACCTTTGCCGGGCTAATTGACGCAGAACCAGACTTTGAACTGGTTACCCGGCCAGAGCTGAACATCCTCACCTACCGCTACTGCCCGGAGAATGTCCAGCAGGCCCTGGCCATAGCGGACCCTTTGCAGGCGGAGAAGCTCAACACCTGCCTGAACCGCATCACCAAGTTCATCCAGAAAACCCAGCGGGAGCGGGGCAAGGCTTTCGTCTCACGGACGCGCCTGGAACCGTCCCGCTACTACCACTTCCCCTGTATCGTTTTCCGGGTGGTGCTGGCAAACCCGCTGACCACGAGGGAGATTCTGACGGACATTCTGGCTGAGCAGCGGGAACTGTCAGCGGAAGAAGGGATTCAGGACGAGATGAGCATTCTGCACCAGATGGCCGATGCGGTACTGAAGCAGCACCAGCCAGGTGCCAGACAGGCCTGAACTGAAGTAGGCCTGTCTGTGTAAAACTGCAAGGGAGGCAAACTTGGCGGCAGCCTCAGTAAAGCGCTTCTTCGTCGTCCAGCACTTCGTGGATGATATCGAGGAACATATGATCCGCCTCACTCCAGCTCTCCGGAATCCGGATGGTAGTGTTCGCGCTGATTTCCCGGGCAATGATCTCGTTAGCATTCGGCTCATTGCGATGCTTCCGGGCAATCTCCATGGATTTGACGGCGATCGTCGGCTCGCTCAACACCTTCTTGATGAACACTCGCAGCTCATCGATCATCTTGGCCTGACGGCTCTCAACAGATGTACTCATACTTCATTCCCCGGAAAAATGGATGCAAGGGGGGTCAAGGACCCCACATTACCAGAATAGTATGGCCAATATGGCTGGTTGCAACCAGCCATAGGAATCAGATCAGCAAACCGCGCAGCGTGAAGAACAGAATTGCCGCCATAATGGCAGAGGCGGGCACAGTGACAATCCAGGCCGCCGCAATCTTTACCAGGTGAGAACGTTTGACCATCTCTTCCCGATAGATTTTTTTCAGACGCTTGCGCTCGGATTTCGACAGGGGTACCTGTTTTTTCTTCTTGGCCTGTTGGAGCAGACTTTCCATTTCCTCCACGGACGCATTGCGGAAGTCGTCCAGGAAGGGCCTGAGGCGCTCCTGCTCGTCCGGGCCATGATGCTCCATGATCTTGTGCAGTTGGGTTGCATAATTGGACTTCAGATACTCTCTCAGGAACCCGACTCCAAACACGCCACCAATGGCGATATGAGTAGAACTCACGGGCAAACCAAGCTGAGAGGCAAGAATGACGGTCAGGGCCGCCGAAAGCGCCACGCAAAATGCACGGGTTTTATCCAACTCGGTAATTTCGCTACCTACAGTCTTGATCAGACGCGGGCCAAACAGCATCAGGCCTACCGCCAGCCCCAGCGCGCCAACCATCATGACCCAAAGAGGAATGCTGGCAGACGTCACCACACTTCCCGATGACAACGCATCATTAATGGCGGCCAACGGCCCGATAGCATTGGCCACGTCATTGGCGCCATGGGCAAAGCTCAACAGAGCCGCCGCAAAGATGAGAGGCCAGGTGAACAGTGCACTCACGCCACTCGGACTGTTTTCCATGGTCGCCGCGCGGCGGTTTACCATGGCTCGAACCACCACAAAAACAACGGCGGCCGCTGCCAGGCCAACCAGGGAAGCCTCAAGAAAATCCACCTTGACGATTTTCTTTACGCCCTTGACCATCAGGTAGGTACCAAAAGCCCAGGCCATGATCGCCACCAGCCAGGGCACAAAGGTGCGTGCTGCCGGCACAACATCCTGCCGATAAAGCACTGACTTTTTGATCATCAGCAGGAAGAGAGCAGCGAGAGCGCCCCCCAGAACCGGAGAAATAACCCAGCTGGCGGCAATCTTTCCCATCACAGCCCAGTCTGCAATTCCCCAACCACCAGCCGCAACGCCGGCGCCGAGCACACCCCCTACGATGGAGTGTGTTGTGGAAACAGGGGCGCCCATCCAGGTAGCCAGATTGAGCCAAAGCGCGCCAGCGAGAAGAGCCGCTGTCATCAGCCAGACAAAGGCCGGCCCGTCCCCAAGTGATGACGGATCAATGATGCCACCCTTGATGGTGGACACCACTTCCCCGCCTGCAATCAAGGCTCCGGATGATTCAAAGATGGCAGCCAGAACAACCGCTGCCCCCAACGACAGCGCACCGGAACCGACCGCAGGACCAACATTGTTGGCCACGTCGTTGGCCCCGATATTAATGGCCATGTAGCCGCCAATAACGGCGGCTGCCATAAGCAGCATGCTATTGGGTGTTCCTTCGCTGAAAGCACCAACGGTCAACCAGATGCCGAGGAGAAACAGAAGGCTGATCCCGACCCTGTATCGCTCCGTGGAAGGGCTGGTAAGGATAGTGTCCAGAAATCCGCTTGAACGGGCCATAACAGATAAGGTCTCGTTTGGTCTGAGTGGGATAACGATCGGAGTAACGCGCCGCAACTATAAAATCTTTGACATAAAATTGAAACAATAGGCCCAGAATGCGATCAAGTCACACAATTACACCGAAGGGATGCAAAGCCACAGGGAATTGACTCATAATCCCGGAAAGAGTGTCAAAACTACAAGAATTCGCACAAGGCTCCCATGACCGTAACGACCTCAACCAGTCATCAGGCAGCTGGCGCGCGCGAGGAGGCACAGGTTTCCCGACTGCTGACCTGGCTTTCGATAATGGCCATCAGCTTTCTTATCGGCATCGGCAGCAAGGCCTGGTTCGCAGGACACCATACCCATGCCTGGGTGCTCTGGTCCTTTGTCCTCCTGGTTGCCGCCAACATGGCTTACTTCGCCAAAAGCGGTAATCGCTCCCGGCAAATAGGAGGGCTGCTTTCGGTCGTAGGGCTTCTTTTCATGTATCTGATTGCGTCGGGCGGAGAAAGCAACACGGGACCCCTGTGGTTTTATGTATTCCCACCGCTGCTTTTCTTTCTGACCGACCTGAAAACCGGAACCGCAGTCCTGCTGTTCTGCTACCTGATTGCAGTAATCGTGTTCCAGTTTCCGGGGTTGCCCCTGATCACCGCCGAATACAGTATGGATTTCAAGATCCGGTTTTTTGCCACACTGACCTTCGAGTCCATTCTGTGCTTTGTCCTTGAGGCGAGCAGACTGAAAGCCCGGAATGAGTTGGTTGAGCTGGCGGAAAACCACGAATACGCAGCCAAAACGGATGAGCTTACCGGCCTGTCCAACCGGCGCGACATGCAAAACCGGCTGCTGAGTGAATTCTCCCGCTACCAGCGTTCCGGGCACCACTTTTCCATTGTTCTGATCGATCTGGATCTGTTTAAAAGTATTAACGACCAGTTCGGTCACGATGCCGGCGACGATGTACTCCGGACATTCTCGGCACTGATGCAAACCATCATTCGTCAGACAGATATCGCAGCACGCTGGGGTGGTGAGGAGTTTCTTATATTGTTGCCCGACACATCCTTGCTTCAGGCCCTGACTCTTGCCGAGCGGCTGCGATCAGAGACTGCCAGAACGGTATTTTCATTCCGGGACTCAAGGCTGCCAGTGACCATTAGTGCTGGTGTCTGCTCAATCGCCAAGGCCTGCTCGGTAGATGACCTACTCAAACAGGCCGACGTCAACCTTTACAGCGCCAAAGAAGCCGGCCGTAACCGCATCGCTCCGCGCGTCCGAAGCCATATCGCGAACGAGGCCGACCGGGCCTGAACTTGAGTAACCCGTTGCCTGCCATTATGATCGGTCGTCAACTTCCCCCTGCAACAATCGGGGTATAACAGGCGGACGGAAATAACATGACAGGCATACGCATTCTGGTGGGCAGTGTTTATGGTGGCGCGCTGGTGACTGCCCGGGAAATCAAGAAAAACCTTGAGTCCGAGGGGCACTCGACCACGGTGCTCGAAAATCCGGTACTGGAGGACATAACCAGCAACGATGATGCTCTCCTGGTATGCACGTCTACCACCGGGCAAGGTGAAATCCCACCCAACCTGCTGCCATTTTACGCCACCCTGCGAGACCAGTTACCCCAGCAACCGGGTCGGCCCTTCGGCATCATTGTCCTGGGCGACAGCTCCTACGGCGATACCTTCTGTGGCGCAGGAAACCTGATGGAAGAGGCGCTCTATGAAACGGCGGCCAGGAAGGTCGGTAGTACCCTGAAAATTGATGCCCTGGAAACCATGGAACCGGAGAGCGAGGCGTTGCCCTGGGTCAGGGATTGGCTTGGGCAGCTGTGACGCAAAGTAACACAAAGCGCACAAACATCGGCTGTTGACGCTTGAGCCACCATTGGCGACACGCCATAATCGGGGTCATAACGAAAAAAACGGTGTCCAGTGAACCGATCCCCTTGGTCCAGGCTTCTGATAGCTGTAATTCTATTGTCAGGCCTCTCCGCCTCATGCATCGGGGCAGAGGTTTCCTATACTCCTGACATCGATTTTATCCGGCAAGCCCCTGATGAAAACCTTACCTATGAGGAGGCCTTCGCGTCTGATCGATGGCAGGCGTTAACGTCGAACAGCCCCAATTTCGGTTATATCCGGGACACTCTCTGGTTACGGATCCAGGTCGCCGGCCCTGCCTCAATCAACCTCCTGGAAGTCCGGTATTCGCAGCTGGACAAGCTCACGTTCTACCTGCTGGAGGACGGCCAACTGGCCCGACGCGTCATAACCGGGGACCAGTATCCGTTCAGTCAGCGCCCGATTCTCCACCCCCATTTCCTTTTTCCATTCGAACGCAAGTCTGGTCACGACTACCACGTCCTGCTGGAAGTCGAAACACAGGGAGCCATGCAGATTCCGCTGCGGTTGTGGAACGCACAGTCGTTCTTCGAAAGTTCTTTGACGGAAAGCCAGCTGCACGCGGTCTACTATGGCATTCTGATTACTGTTATCTGCTTCAATTTGTTCATTTTTGTTGCCCTGCGAGAGCATGTGTATCTGCTGTATGTGCTTTCTACACTGGGGTATCTGCTTCTTATCGGCAGCCTGAATGGCACAACCTTCCAGTTGTTCTGGCCTGGCAGCCCCGCCACACAGAATCAGGCGATGCTGCTGACGGTGCCGTTCGCGATGCTGTTCTCGCTTCTGTTCTCGCGATCCTTTCTCAAACTCAAAGCCACAGCACCGGCACTCAATCGGCTGGTCCTGTTTACCATTAGCCTTAATGCCATCGTCGCACTTATTACCTTTTTTACCGATTACAGCACCGGCAGCCGCCTCACCGTGGCACTGGCCATTCCAAGCTGCCTGTTGCTAACAGCACTTGGCCCACTGCAGTGGGTTCGCCGGAATCCCCAGGCCGGCTACTACACTCTGGCCTGGGGGGCATTGACACTGGGCAGCGCCATTACCGCTGCCAGCAAGTATGGCTTCCTCCCGAATACCTTCATCACCATGTATGGCATGCAGATCGGGTCTGCGCTTGAGGCTATCCTGCTCACTCTTGCGCTTGCGGCACGTCTCTACCAACATCGACAGGATAGAGTAGAGGCCCGGGAAGCGGAGCTCCTGGCGATGGCGGCGAGGCGTTCAGCCGAGCTGAAACTGATGGATCACGCCCTGCATAACCCATTAACGGGATTTCCGAACCGCGCCAGCTTTGAAATGATGCTCAACGATCTGATGATGCGATGTCCGGATAAGCGCTATGCCGTAGGCATCATCCACCTGAGCAACCTCCAGTCTGTGACCAAGACGCTGGGACATAGCAACAGTGACCGCGTCCTTGAGCTGGCGTCCAAACACTGCAACACCGTGATTCGCGATATCCCCGGCGCCATTCCAGTGGAACAGAACGACACCAGGAGCTTCTTTCTGGCGTCTCTGGATCCACAGACCTTTGCCTTTGCTGTTGATGCCGACCTGGGCGAAGCTGCCCCCCGGGCCATCATCCGGGGGCTGGACGACCTCCACTACCCAATTGAGTACCTCGGCATGCAAGTGCCTCTGGACCCCCAGGTTGGCATCGCGGTTTTCCCCGAGCACGGGACGGACGCCAACACTTTGATACGCAGGGCCGCCATTGCGGAGAGTTCAGACCATGCTCGGGAGCGGGGCATGGCCTATTACAAGCCTTCGAGGGACTCCTACAGCGCTGATCGCCTGACCTTGGTGTCGGAACTCCGCCATGCGCTCCAAAACAACGATCTTGCGTTATTCCTGCAACCCAAACTGTCGCTGAAAACCGGGCAAGTCGTCGGCCTGGAGGCCCTGATTCGCTGGCCAGAGCGAGCACAAACGGTTCGGCCAGACGAAATCGTGATTCTTGCCGAGCAAACGGGGCTGATCAACCCCCTTACCCGCTGGGTTCTGGAGCAATCTCTGAGTCTGCGAACACGATTGATGGAGCACGGGTGGGAGCTGGGCATGTCGGTAAACATTTCTCCCAACAACTTGAGAGAACCGGATTTTCCGCTTTTTGTGCAGCGACTGATGAGTCGATTTCACACCCACGAGGGCACTGTCACCTTTGAGGTGACTGAAACCTCAATGATGCAGGATCCAGCCAACTCGCTGACGGCACTCAATTCGCTCAGCGCCGCTGGTATCCCAATATCCATAGATGATTTCGGCTCCGGCTACTCCTCACTGTCTTACATCAAACAACTTCCGGCCAGTGAAATAAAAATAGACAGGTCACTGGTCTCGGACCTTGCCAGTCAGTCGGAATACCGTGTGATTGTCCAGACCACCATCGACATGTGCCACAGCCTAGGTTACCAGGTGGTGGCCGAAGGTGTCGAAGATGAAATCACAGCTGAGCTTTTGCGGGACATGGGCTGCGACATGATCCAGGGGTATCTGCTCACGCCACCACTGCCTTTTGATGAAATGCTTGACTGGCTACGTGATTCGGGTAGCCAGCAACGGATGCTGGGCTGACAGGTCAACGCTGACGGATCAGTGCTTCTTGCGTGGTGGACGCCACCAGCACGCCGTTCTGATTGAAAAAGTTACCTCGATTGAACCCGCGCCCTGCAGACGCACTGGGGCTGTCCTTGTCGTAAAGAAGCCATTCGTCCATTCGAAATTCGCGATGAAACCAGATCGCATGATCAAGGCTGGCCACCTGCAGATTTCGGGTATTGAACGTCACGCCATGAGGGTTGAGAGACGTTCCGAGAAAATGAAAATCAGAGGCGTAAGTCAGCAGGCACTGATGCAGAACCGGATCATCCGGCAGCTGTCCCTGGGCCCGGAACCAGCTCTGCTTGTGGGGCGGTCGTTTTTCGGGCTTGAAGGGGTTCACCGGATCCACCGGACGAATCTCAATAGGCCGGTCCCGAGTCAGGGACTTCCGCATTTTCTCGGGCGCGTGTGGGGCGATAAGTTTGCCCCATTCATGCTCGGACTTCAGAGTCTCAGGGGCCGGGGCATCCGGCATTTCGAACTGATGCTCGAAGCCCTCTTCCTCGACCTGGAACGACATGGAGCCGGTCAGGATTTCCTTGCCAGCCTGACGGGCAATAACCCGCCGAACAGAAAAGCTACCGCCGTCACGCACCCGCTGAACCTCATAATCGATAGGCATGCTGTGGTTGCCAGGGCGGAGGAAATAGGCGTGCAGAGAATGACATGGCCGGCCCTCCACGGTTCTGCTGGCAGCCATCAATGCCTGACCCAGAACCTGGCCACCGAACACGTTAGGAAAACCCAGGTCTTCACTGTCGCCCTGAAAATGATCATCACCAATAGGCGAAAGATCCAGCAAATTCACCAGCTTTTTAGTTACCTCAAGCATGCCTGCTCCTGTCAGTTCGTTAGCACACGAATGAGTTTTCTACCTCAAGCCGGATATTTTCGCAATGAAAAGCAACGAAGGTACAGCCAGATCAGCCCCCCCGAGAGGTACGGGGGACAATCTTGAAGACGGACATCAGCCATGGATAGGCGGCACTTCTTTTGACAGTGCCTGTTTTTCAACCGCGAAACGGCCCGTTACCGCGAAACCGAGAATTTCACCGTTCCCGTTGAGAAAAAGCGCTTTCACATCGGTACCGTCCTGCTCCACCTCCCAGCGACCATCGGCCTCGGGTGGTGGCGGACAAACGGCCGCAGGACA
Organism: Marinobacter salinus; assembly: GCF_001854125.1. Taxonomy (NCBI): domain Bacteria; kingdom Pseudomonadati; phylum Pseudomonadota; class Gammaproteobacteria; order Pseudomonadales; family Marinobacteraceae; genus Marinobacter; species Marinobacter salinus. The sequence goes on along the minus strand of NZ_CP017715.1, from coordinate 3,679,930 downwards.
GCAGGGCGTCTTGATCATTACCGGCATTGTTCCGTAGCTAACCTCAGTGCGCTCTCCAGTCAGTGTTTTCGCCAATGCCCGGGCACAGGCCATCAAAGGCAGAACATAAAGCAGTACATGACCATCCACCTCGGCGCAGTCGCCCATGGCGTAGATATCTCTTGCCGAGGTCTCCAGAGCACGATTGACTACGATTCCGCGCCCGGTTTCGATGCCAGCTGCTTCCGCAAGCCCAATGCGAGGGTGCAGGCCAACTGCAGATATCACCAAGTCAGCGTCAACCGTCTCGCCATTGGCAAGGGTGAGACTCACGCCGTCACCGGCACGGTTGATCCGTTCAACCACGGTTTCCAGATGGAACCGAACACCCAGATTTTCCAGTTCGGCCTGAACTGCATCCGCGGCAGCGCCCGGCAACAACCCCGGCATCACCGCTTCGGACGGTGCAATAACATCCACCTCGTAACCTCCGTTACGAAGGTCGTTGGCGAACTCACAGCCAATCAGCCCCGCTCCCATGATGGCCACGCGTCGGCCGCCAGCCCGGGCTTTCCGGAAAGCCCGGTAATCCAGCAGGTCATTGATGGAAAACACATGCTCCTGGCCATCGCCATCGATGGAAAGTCGAATCACATCCGCGCCCCAGGCCAGCACAAGCTTGCTGTATTTGAGCCGTTCATCCCCCAGAATCAGTTCATGGGCCTCAGGATCAATGCCAGTGACCGTCGTGAAGGTCCGCAGTTGCAGGCCAAGCTGCTCCGCCATCGCATCAGTGGATGCCTGGGCAAGCCCGTCCGCATCCTTGTCCTTGGTAAAGCCCGTGGACAGCATGGGTTTGGAATAACTGACCCCATCATCGGCCGTCACCATCATGATCGGTGTGGCCTTGTCCTGTTTACGAATTTCTCTCGCCAGTGAATAACCGGACAAGCCGGTGCCGACAATGACAATGGGGGCATGCTCAGTCATAACCTTACTCCGTGGAAATCAGCTAATTTCTATCATTTCAAAGTCTTCCTTGCCCACACCACAGTCTGGGCACACCCAGTCTTCTGGTACATCTTCCCACTTGGTACCCGGCTCAATACCGTCTTCCGGCCACCCTTCCGCCTCGTCGTAAATGAGGCCGCAAACCACACACTGCCACTTCTTCATACTCACTCTCCATATGTATTCCGACGCCATGGTAATTGTCTGACAATCACACAGGCAAGCGCTTGATCAGGTTTCCCGGGCCAAAGACATCACACCCGGGACTGAAAGGTCAGGAGGCCATCATACCCATCGCTCCGGGATTGACCAATGCCGGGGCGGACGAACATTCCCGGAGTTTTCTGCCAATAGCCACAATTACAGATCCGCGGGCTCCCGACTCCCCTCCCTTCCACGTCCTCTCTCCGGTATAATCGCCCGTTTTATGACAGGATCCGACCGTTATGACCGATACCGTCGCTGAATTGAATCAGGTTATGGCCGAAGCCGACTGCCTGGTGAATGAACAGCAAGTGCAGGCTGCCATCCGAAACATGGCTGACGATATCGCTGCCCGCCTCAGCAACAGCAACCCCCTGCTGTTCTGTGTAATGAATGGCGGGCTTATTCTCACCGGGCAGCTTCTGCCCCAGCTCAAGTTTCCGGTCCAGGCGGAATACCTCCATGCCACCCGCTACCGCCAGGAAACCACGGGCGGAATCCTTGAATGGAAGCTTCGCCCCGAAGCCGACATGAACGGTCGAACCGTGCTCATTCTGGACGATATCCTTGACGAAGGTACGACTCTCTGTGCCATTGCAGATTACTGCCGGGCTCACGGCGCCAAAGAAGTCCTCACCGCTGTACTGGTGGATAAAAAGCACGATCGCAAGGCAAAGCCAGATCTGAAAGCCGATTTCACCGGGCTTGAAGTGGAAGACCGTTTCCTGTTCGGTTACGGCATGGATTACAAAGGCTACTGGCGCAACGCCCCCGGTATTTATGCCGTTAAGGGACTTTGACATCGCCGGGGGGCAGGCAAACGATGTCCTGGACAGGCGATGCCTCAGCATCCCTCCCACAAACTGGTACCGCTCCCTCGCTGCTGCCGGGCTGAGAAATCCCGACGTACACGGGCCTGCCCGTTACTGGCTGCAAGTGGAGGGGTCCTTCACCCGGGCGCTGCAGAGACGGTGTGCCCGATCATTCCATGTTGAAGTAGGGTACGAGGGCTTCTCCCTCCCAACACGGGAGGAGGCCATGCATCTGGGCATTCCCTTCCGGCAATTTGCCTGGATTCGCGAAGTCCGTCTGTGCGGCGATGACAGTCCCTGGGTGCTGGCAAGGACCATCATTCCTTTGGCCTGCCTTGAAGGTAAAGGCCGACGCCTGCGATATCTTGGCAACAAACCGCTGGGTGCCTACCTCTTCAGCAACCCGGACTGGCAGCGTGGGCCGCTGGAAACGGGTCTCTGCAACAACACCATTCCGGGCCAACCCCGGATTGCCCGCCGGTCGGTTTTTTCAAACTCAGGCAAATCCCTGCTGGTTGGTGAATACTTTCTCCCCGCTCTCTATTGCTAGCAGCAGCCTTTCAACAGCATCCTGCCAGTGGCTATAATCCCTGCAGTTTCACCCATGCGCGCTACCGAATGGATACGCTCTATGCTTCCCAATGTCATGCCCGACCCTGTCCAGGCCCGGATTTCAGAGTACGCAAGGCTGCTGAGAATTGACCGCCCGATCGGCAGTCTCTTGCTGTTATGGCCAACTTTCTGGGCGCTGTGGCTGGCTGGCGATGGCAACCCCGACATTGGCAACATCATCATTTTCACGCTTGGCGTTTTCTTCATGCGAGCCGCCGGTTGTGCCATCAACGACTTTGCTGACCGGGATTGGGACCGGCACGTAAAACGCACCAAGGATCGCCCGCTCACCGCGGGCCGCATAAAAGCCTGGGAAGCGATCGCACTGTTCGCCGGTCTGTGCCTGATTTCTTTTCTGATGGTTGTTCTGTTCACCAACACCCTGACCCTGTATCTCTCCTTTGGCGGTGCCCTGCTGGCGTTTATTTATCCCTTCATGAAACGCTACACGCATTTGCCACAGCTGTTTCTCGGCATCGCCTTTTCCTGGGCAATTCCCATGGCCTGGGCGGCTCAGGCCAACGAACTCAGTCAGGTAACCTGGCTGCTGTTCACGGCCAACGTACTCTGGACCGTGGCCTACGACACCTTCTATGCCATGGTCGATCGGGACGACGATCTCAAGGTCGGTATCAAGTCGACCGCTATCCTGTTCGGGGATGCCGATCGCGCCATCATTGGCATTTTGCAGGCCATGGTGATCCTTATTCTCATCATGGTGGGCAGCCGTTCCGGGCTGGGCACCTTCTACTATCTCGGGCTGGCTGGCATGGCCAGTCTGTTCATCTTTCAGCAATACCTGGCCCGCTACCGAGAGCGGGCGCCTTGCTTCAAGGCATTCCTGAATAACAACTGGGCCGGACTTTCAGTATTCGCCGGTCTGGTCATCGATCTCATGATTCACTGACCCTGTCATATACTTGTAATACTTAGACGATGTAATGAGTCAGCAACAAATCAAGGTCTGACACAGGTTATAGCTTATGTCTGGAAAAACCGTCCTGATCGTCGATGACGAGGCCCCTATCCGGGAAATGATCGCCGTGGCCCTCGAAATGGCAGATTACGACTACATAGAAGCAGCGGACGCCCGGGAAGCCCACGCCCTGATTGTCGACAAACACCCGGATCTTGTTCTGCTGGACTGGATGCTTCCGGGCACCAGCGGTGTCGAGCTGGCCAGACGCCTGAAAAAAGACGAGGCCACCGCAGATATTCCCATCATCATGCTTACTGCCAAGGTGGAAGAAGACAACAAGATCCAGGGTCTTGAGGTCGGGGCGGATGACTACATCACCAAGCCATTCAGCCCGAGAGAGCTTGTGGCGCGCCTGAAAGCCGTGCTACGCCGTGCCACACCGCCGGGCGTCGATAGCCCCATCGAAGTCGACGGGCTCACGCTTGATCCGGTAGGTCATCGTGTCACCACGGAAGATGGTGCACTGACTATGGGGCCGACCGAATACCGTCTGCTCCAGTTCTTCATGACACACCAGGAACGGGTATATACTCGCTCTCAGCTTCTCGATCAGGTCTGGGGTGGCAACGTATACGTAGAGGAGCGTACCGTTGACGTGCACATTCGCCGGTTGCGAAAGGCGCTGGGTGACCATCACGACCACCTTATTCAGACGGTTCGTGGGACCGGATACCGCTTCTCGACCAGAGCCGCTTAAGTAACCCCGGCCAGCTGAGCATCAGCCCCGGACACGACACAAGGCAGCTTTTGATGCAGCATAACTGGTCACGATACCTGCGGATCATTGTCATCGGACTGGCGGCGGCAACCCTGGTTGGGCTTTACTTCGGTCAGCCGCTTTACGGACTGACCGCAGGCCTGATTGTCTATCTTTGGTGGACATTGGTTCAGGCCAAACGCCTCTATCAGTGGCTGGGCAATCCCGCGGCCGCTGACGACGCACCCCAAAGCATCGGGCTTTGGGGTGATATTTTCGACAACCTGCACAAGCTGCACCAGAGCCATCTCAGAACCCAGGACCGGCTACGGGCGCAGATCAACCGGGTGCAGGAATCCACCAATGCCATGCGTGATGGCGTCATCATGACCGACGCCAAAGGCGCCATGGAATGGTGGAACGGTTCTGCGGAATACCTGCTCGGGTTCCGCCGCAACACGGATCACGGTCAGTACATTCACAACCTGATTCGCACCCCTGCATTCAAAACCTACTTCGATTCCCGTGATTACCGTGAACCGCTTGAGATCCTGTCTCCAGCCAAACCCCACATACACCTTCAGGTCCAGATCAGCCTGTTCGGTGATGACGATCGCCTGATCGTAGCCAAAGATATCACCCGCCTGTATCAACTGGAGCAGATGCGCAGGGACTTCGTGGGCAACGTTTCCCACGAAATGCGAACACCACTCACAGTCATCAGCGGGTATCTCGAGACCCTGGTAGATAACGCAGAGGACTTGCCGCCGAAATGGCGACGGGCCATCAACACAATGTCAGCCCAGTCATCCCGGATGGAAGCACTGATAACCGATCTGATCTTGCTGTCGAAAATCGAAACCGGGGAACAGACTGTCAACGACTCACCCACCGACGTGAATCTGCTCATTGAACAGATCTGTCACGATGCCAAGGCACTGAGTGGTGAGAAAGAGCATGAGTTCTCCATCAACGTGAAGGATCGCCGGCTTCTCAAGGGCGATGAAAGTCAACTGCGGAGTGCGTTCTCAAACCTCATCTTTAATGCCGTAAAATACACGCCAGCCCGTGGACATATTACCGTCACCTGGAGTGCCGATCGCGAAGGTGCGCATCTGTCCGTCAAGGATACCGGGATTGGCGTAGACCCAATTCACATACCCCGCCTGACGGAACGGTTCTATCGGGCAGACCCCAGCCGACACAAAGACACGGGGGGGACAGGCCTTGGTCTGGCCATCGTCAAACATGTCCTGCTTAATCACGACGGCAACCTGGAGATACGCAGCCACATCGGCGAGGGCAGCGAATTTATCTGCCACTTCCCTCGGGAGCGGCTGGTGGAACGCGTACCGGAGAAGACTGAGTAATCAGTGTGTTCCGGATCGGAACCGGGCAACAAAACGGGAAAGGTCTTCCATTTTTTGCGGATCTTCATCGACAAAACGGATGGTAACGCTGACGAAATCCGTGTCCTGGCGCTTGTCGACTGCCTGAAGCTGATGCACGTACCCATTCAGGCGAGCCATCTGCCCCTCTCCGGTCTCGATATCAACAACCGCCTGATCCAGAATACCGGGAAACACCTGATTCCGCTTGGCAATAACCCGCACCTCTGTCAGGTTGATGTCTTTGACAACAGACGTCAGGGTACTTTCCGCAAACCGTACCGAGGCCATTCTCATAGCACTCCTGGCGGCCGCAGGCTTCTCGCCCGCCGGAGACAAAAGCGTACTCTCGCTTTCCGGCGAGGGCTCCCGCTTTTGCGTCAACAGCGTTGCAGATTCCTTGAAGGCGTCTGCCGGCCCCTCCAGACTTTTTCCTTTCTGGCTCATGGCATGCCTGAGCCTGTTCCCCATCACCTTGATGATCTTTTTGCTCAGGCCTTCGGGACTGAACGGCTTGCCAAGATACTCGGAAACACCTTCTTTTACGGCCTCGATGACATGATTCTTGTCGCCCCGGCTGGTAATCATTATAAACGGTACATTTTGGTACTGGGGTTGCTGACGCATCCACTGCAACAGCTCAAGCCCCGTCATTTCCGGCATTTCCCAGTCACACAGGACCAGATCAAAGGTCGTACGGGACATCAGCGACTGGGCACGCCGGCCGTTCTGGGCATCCGTTGTTTCGATGACCGGGAAACGCTGGCGCACTGTTCGCTTGACCAGATCCCTCACAAAGCTGGCATCGTCCACCACCAGCGCTTTCAGCATTGCCATGTCTCAGACCTTCAGTTGTCGACAACCCCTGTAATGTCGACCAACTATAGAACAAAGCCCGGCTCCGGAAACCCTGTTGCTACAAAAAGACGACAAACCAGACAACTAAAGCGACAGAAGGGAACTGCGAGGTTAAACAATTGTCACTCGGAAGGACCCCGGGTGGTATTTCTGACGTTCCAAAACGCGCTACCATGGAGGTCCGGTATATCCACACCCCGTTACCCTGACCGAGGTTTTGCGTGCTGAACATTTTTGCAAGGATTCTGCCCGGCCGGAGCGTATTTTTTCGCCTTTCGCTTACCGGCCTTTTGACCACCCTGGCAGTCCCCGTCCTGGGCCAGGAAAACACTACAACCTCAACGGATAGCGGTTTCGCCGAATGCAAGCTACGTCTTCAGGAAAAGGCCATCGCCGCCGGAGTCAGCCGGACGACAGCTACGGATGTCATGGCACAGGCGGAGCACCTGGACAGGGTGATTGAGCTTGACCGTCGTCAGCCGGAATTCACCACTACCTTTGCCGACTATCTCAATCGGCGGGTAAATGATGACCGAGTGACCAAAGGCCGAAAACTGCTGGAAGAACACCAGCCATTACTGGCAAGGGTTACCAGGGAGACGGGTGTACCAGCGCCTTACCTGGTTGCCTTCTGGGGCCTCGAGACCAACTTTGGCAGTTATTTCGGAAAGATGGCCGTTCCGAGTACCCTGACGACCCTGGCCTGCGATGATCGCAGGCGCACGTTCTTTACCGAGCAACTCATCGCAGCCCTTCGCATCATTGACGAGGGCGCCATCCCGGTCGACCAGATGGAAGGGTCCTGGGCAGGCGCCATGGGCCATGTCCAGTTCATGCCGACGGTCTTCCTGAAGCATGCCGTGGATGCCGACGGTGATGGCCGACGGGATCTGTGGAACAGCCTGCCGGACGCGATGATGTCAGCCGGAAAATTCCTTGAATCGATGGGGTGGGATGGCAACTACCGTTGGGGCCGAGAGGTGTTGTTACCCGGAAATTTTGACTATTCGCTGGCAGATGGCCGACGCCTGCCGTTAAAACAGTGGCACGAACTGGGGATCACCGACGCCTTTGGTCATGCCCTCGCCGAAGAGCCCATCGAAGCCGCGCTGGTGGTGCCGGCTGGCCATCAGGGCCCTGCCTTCCTGGCCTACCATAACTTCAAGGTCATCATGGGCTGGAACCGCTCCGAATTCTATGCCATTGCTGTGGGACATCTGGCTGACAGGGTGGCGGGCGCCGGCACGTTACAGAACCCGCCACCAGAGGATGTTCCTGCCCTGTCCAGAGCCTCCATAATCAGCCTTCAGGAAGCACTAAACCGGCGTGGATACGACAGCGGCCGGCCCGACGGCATCATGGGACCTGGCACGCGCTCGGCGATACGGCACTTTCAGGCGTCCTCCGGTCTTGTTGCTGACGGCTACCCCGGCGAAGAAGTGCTGAAAAAGCTGAATATTTCGACAACCCGGTAGCGCATCATGGATTCCATTACTCAGATAGCCCTTGGCGCCACTCTGGCCGGAGCGGTCGCTGGCAAGACTCTGGGGCGATCTGCATTGGCTACCGGCGCCGTACTCGGCACCCTGCCAGATCTGGATGTAATGATCGATTACGGCTCTGCGGTTGCCAACTTCACCCAGCACCGGGGTTTCAGCCACTCCCTGCTCATCCTGGCCCCACTCGCGGCACTCCTCGCATGGGCACTGTGGCGCTGGAAGCCCCAACCCGGTTACGCTCGATGGCTGGCACTGACCGGACTGGTTCTACTCACCCACCCGATACTGGACTCATTCACCACCTATGGCACGCAACTGTTCTGGCCTTTTGGACCGCCGGTGGCCATCAGCAACATTTTTATCATTGATCCACTCTACACTCTTCCGTTGCTGGCAGGATGCATTGCCTTTCTGATTCGTCCGCCGGCAACGACTGCTCTTTCGGCCGGATTACTGGTTTCAAGCCTGTACCTGGTCTGGACGTTATTCGCTCAACAGGTCATGACCGACCGGATTCGTCCGGCCCTTGCAAATGCGGGGCTCGAAAACCCGAAAATCCTGATTCAGCCCATGCCATTCAATACCATACTCTGGCGGGCAACGGCGCTTACAGACAACCATCATGTGGAAATTGTGACGGGATTTTTTGATGGTGATATTCCCTTGAACCTGGAATATTTCCCGCGCCGCCCGGAGCTCGCCGACGCCGTCTCCAGTTTTCCCGAGGCCCAGCGGCTGGAGTGGTTCACCCGTGGATTTCTGTCTTACGATCGATCCGGTGACCAGATAACCGCCACGGATATCCGACTGGGCATTCCGGGCGCACACCCTTTTACCTTTGTGATTGCAGCGGAAAATGGCGACAGGTTTCAGCCCCTGGTCAGTGTTCGAGAGGCAAGGCCGCCGATTAATCCCGAAGCACTCACACGCTTGTGGACGCGACTAACCGGTGAAACCCCGGTGCTTTGCCTGGCTGGCCTGACTATACCTGCTCCGGGACAGCGCTGCTGATGCGGCTGGATCAGTTTATCTCCACCAGCACCGAACTCTCCCGCAAGGATGCCAAACGGGCCATCGGCGGAGGCCGGGTATGCGTCGACGGCGCCCCCTGCAAATCCGCCAACAAAAAGATCCTGGACAGCAACACAGTCACTCTGGACGGGGAAGTCTGCACGCTCCCGGAAGAGCGCTATCTGATGATGAACAAACCCGTGGGGGTGGTCAGCGCAACCCGGGACAGTGACCACCCGACGGCGCTGGACCTGCTCCCCCCGGCCATAGCCCGAAACCTCCACATAGCCGGGCGGCTGGACGCAGATACAACAGGATTATTGCTGCTGACCACGGACGGCCAATGGTCGCATCGGATCACATCACCACGGGTAAACTGCCCAAAAACTTACCGGGTAACCCTGAGCGCCCCCCTGGACGAGTCTGCAATCCGGGAACTGGAACATGGGGTGGTCCTGAAAAACGATGTGATACCGACCAAACCGGCGCAGGTAAACGTACTGGAAGACCGACTGATAGAGCTGACGATATCAGAAGGCAGGTACCACCAAGTGAAACGCATGATGGCTGCTGTAGGGAATAACGTAAAGGCCCTGCACCGCGATCGCATTGGCAGGATAACCCTGGACCCGGCTCTCGGACCCGGCGATTACCGCGAGCTCACAACGGACGAAATCGGCCTTTAGAGCTGAAGGTCAGATCCGCTCAAAACGCTGGGCCTTGAGGTTCTTCCGGACAGCCCCGGCCTCAAATACTTCTCCATTCATGGCGAGGTACACGCCAGGTGGAAGCAGCTGCACTGAAGCCCAGGCAAAGCCTATATTGAATACCGCATCGGTGCGTCGCATTCGGGCCGGCTGCATCGCGCCTGTGAGGACGATGACCTTGTCTTTCAGGGAGGACAGGACGGATGCCGTATCGGCCATGGTATCGGTGCCATGGGTGATCACGATGCGCTCGCAATCGCAGGCTTCCGCTGCCTGCAGAATCACATGGCGGTCTGCATCGTCTATTTCCAGGCTATCCTTACGCATCAGCTCACGGAAACGGTAGCCTTCGTGGATGTTGGACTCCGACAACAGCTCAGGCAAGAGCGAATGGCCAATCTCAAACTCGCTGTTGGCGTCGTGATAGACCTTATCGATGGTGCCACCGGTGGTAAATATCTGGATCATGACGGCTGCTTCCCTTCCGGGTCAGTTCACACTGACGCTACTGTTCTTTGCCGCCGCATAGGCCGCGTTTTTTTCCCGCTCATAGCGGCGAGCGGCTTTTGCCACTTTGCCACTGGCACCCGTATCCAGCCAGCGGCGAATACGGCCCGCATCCCCCATGGGAGAACGGGTTCCCATGGAATCAAGTAAAACGGTAATAACCGGCTTGCCGTTCATCTCAGAAATCATCACAAGGCAACGACCGGCTTCCGACAGATAACCCGTTTTGCTCAGACCCACGCCCCAGCTTTTCCTGTGTACCAGGGCATTGGTATTGCCGAACGACAAGCTGTAGCGGGGCTTACGGAAGTGGGCCCGGAAATACTCGGTTGTGGAGTATTCACGGATTTCAGGATGTTGGGCAGCGGCATTCACCAGCTTGACCAGATCGGCTGCAGTGGAGCGATTCTCTGCAGAGAGGCCCGTGGGATCAACATAGTGGGTGCCGGTCATGCCCAGCTCCTCTGCCTTGGCATTCATCGCATCGATAAAAGCATCAAAACCGCCGGGATGACTGCGAGCCAGGGTATAAGCAGCAAAGTTTTCCGACGACATCAGGGCAATCCTGAGGACATCGGCCCGGCGCATCCTGGAATTAACACGGATCCGGGTATAGGCGTTAGCAGCGGCAGGCGTGTGGCGTTTTTGAAAGGTCAGCCACTCATCAAGAGATTCACCGGAATCCATTACCACCAGGGCGGTCATCAGCTTGGTAATGGATGCAATGGGCACCGAACGATCGGCGTTCTTGCCAAAGACCAGTTCATCGTCACCCATCCGCGCTACCGCAGCATTCACAGAGGCAAGGCTCGGCCCCTGCTGGGAAACCGGCTGTTCGGTACTGGACGTTTTCTGGTGGGCGGTGAGTGCCGCGGGCAAAAACAGAAGAAAAAAAGTCACCAACGACACGGGGCCAAGCATTCTCATTTGTCCGGATCCTGTTACCTATCTGACACCGGAACCACTATACCAGCGAATGCGGGAGTTGATCAGGTCAAAAATGTCATACCCTCACTTAAACACGAAATGCAAAAAACATTAAAATGCAGTAAAATACTCGAAAAATCATTGTGTTACATATATTTTCAAATTGTTATCAGACTGTAATCATCCGCTTTGGCGGCCATCACCGCGGCATGGATTTTGTCTCGAATGGACTCAAGCATAAAACAGACAGGCCATTCGTGGCCGCCGAAACGCTCAGGACTGTGGAATCTGCGGGGATGCACTCCTTTCCTGCTCTTGTTCGTCTCCCTCGGCTATGGGCTGATCACCGCCTCTCTGCAACTGCCCGAGGGGCTCCTGTCCCCTTCATCGTTTGAGGTCATATCGCCAACAGTCTCCGGGACGTCCCTGAAACTCAGAACGGAATACCTGATTGCCCCCCTGGAGCAAGTGCTCGAAAAGAAACTCTGGCAAAAGCAACGCTGGCAACCCGCGCCTTCACAACATTCCGGCATTGGCTATCTGGATGGCCCTGTCACTTTCCGGGTGACGGTGGAAAATCCCGGCACCAGATCAGTAAAAAAATGGGCGGTGATATCCGCTCCCTACCTTGATCGAATCAGGCCAGCCATCCTCAAGGACAACGGTTTTTTCGAGCGATTAGCCGAGATGGGGGATCTGTATCCATTCAGTAACCGACTGATTGAACTCCCCCAGTGGATCTGGCCTGTCACCCTGCCTCCGGGCACCCACACACTGCTGTTCGAGGTTCAGAATGCGGGCCCCAGCCTGCTTCCGATTGCCATTCTCGAACCAGAAGCCGTTATCAGCAACAGCGCGGAAACCCTGGTCTGGAAAGCGTTCATCACCGGCCTTCTGGCTTTTGCCTTGTTGTTTAACCTTAGCATCATGCTGAAATTCAGACGTCCCGGGCTCGCCTGGCTGAGCGTACTGTTGCTGAGCATAATATACACTCAGTTGGTCATGGAGGGGTTCGGACTCTGGTTCCTGTGGCCAAACCAGCCCGCTATGAACGCGCTTCTGAACACCTGCCTGCCCCTATGCCTGATCGCCCTGTGCCAGTTCACACCTCATTTCATTGTCGTATCGAAAACCTCAAGGCGGGCGCTCAACGTCATCAGTGCTCTCGCTTTCCTTTATCTGCTGGCAATACCGATTAACGCGCCTCTGCTGGGGCAGGGTTCCTTCCTGCTACTGGCAATGACTGGAGGCGCGGTGATACTGGGCCTGGTAATGAGGAAGTTCCAAAGCCACGCTTCTGCCCGCTATTTTGCGTTTTCCATTCTCGCTATTCTACTTGGCTCATTAATATCCGCACTCAGGACCATCGGCTGGGTTCCGGTGAACAGCCTGACTGATTCCGCCTTTTTCCTGGGTGCTGCGGCGGCCTCATTGATCCTGACCAGCGGCGTGGGGCGGCAGATGCTTGAGGAACGCAAGAAACGGATGAGCTCCGACAGCCGCGCCCGGCAGGAACAACAACTGCGAACCGTCATTGAGCAGGACTATGACCGCCTGCTCAAAACCCATAGCGTCACGGGAAAACCCAATCGCGCTATGCTGGAGGAGTCGCTGGACGCCCTGGATAGCCGGCAACACCCCTACACCGTTGGTTTGATCCAACTGGTACGCTTTAACGAAATTGAGCAGGCTCTGGGCTATCGAACGGCGGAGGATCTGCTCAAGAATTACCTCAGGCAGCTCAACAGCTTTCTGAAACGGATCCTGGGCGAGCGCCTGGTCATGATTAACGGCTATGCGCTTGCCAGCATAGATATCAGCAATCACGCGTTCGCGTTTCATCGCAGCGACAGTCCAGGTTCGGACACGGAATTACTGCAGGAGCTCATGGCCTGGCTGGACGAACATTACCGGGAGGGGCGGTTTTCGTTCTCCTGGAGTCCATCGGTGGGCATTGCCCATGCCCCGGAACATGGTGAAGACGCATCAGGAATTCTGTCATCCGCCGGCTTCGCCTCACTGGATAGCCGCCAGCCGCTAACCGTTTACGATCCAGCCGTTGCTGAGTGGCAGTATCAGCAGCAAATGCTGATGCTGGATATTGAGGAGGCATTACGCAACGGTGACATTTGGCTGGAATACCAACCCAAGGTAAACATCCGGGACGCCCGTGTCAGCTCCATGGAAGCCCTGATCCGCTGGCAACACCCTGAATTCGGTACCGTACCACCGGATAACTGGATCCCTCTCGCCGAGCAAGTCGGCATGATCCATCCTGTCACCCTATGGGTCATTGACCGCGCCTGTCGCGACCATCACGATTTACGGTCCGTTTACGGTGACGGTATTGCCGTCGCGGTGAACATCTCTGCAAAGGACCTGTCCCACCCGGTTTTTAATGAGGAAGTGGAGTCGATTACCCGTCGCCACGGCATGGAACCTTCCGACCTGATTCTTGAAATAACCGAAACAGCCATGATGGCCGACGCCAGTGCAGCGCGAAAAATGATCCGGACATTGAGCCAAACGGGTTTCAGGATTGCCCTGGATGACTTCGGAACAGGTCACTCATCCCTGGCAACCCTGGCCACGTTCGAGCTCGACGAACTGAAAATCGACCGAAGTTTTCTCAAGGGCATTCTCCATTACCCGGTACCGCAGCGGATATTCCGCGCCGCACTGGACCTAGGTGAGGCACTGGATCTGGATGTGGTAGTGGAAGGCGTGGAAGATGAAGCTGTCGCGGCCTGGCTCCTGCAATTCCCCGGCCTCCACGGCCAGGGCTATTACTGGGGACGACCCGAAAAACTGGTGACCTAGCCCTGCACCGCTCAGGGCAGGTCTGTGACTGCACCCTCCGAGGCAGATCCAACCGTACGCGCGTATTTCGCCAGTACTCCCCTGCTAACCCGCGGCTCAGGCGCACGCCAGTTCTCGCGTCGGCGCTCAAGTTCTGGCCCCGAAACTTCCAGCTCGATCCGGTTGCTGACCGCATCAATGGTTATGGTGTCACCTTCTTCAACCAGGGCGATAGGGCCGCCCTCGACGGCTTCAGGTGTGATATGGCCGACCACAAAACCATGACTGCCCCCGGAAAAGCGACCGTCGGTAATCAGGGCAACGTCGCTTCCAAGTCCCCTTCCCATGATGGCTGAGGTCGGGCTTAGCATTTCCCGCATACCAGGCCCACCTCGAGGTCCCTCATAGCGGATAACCAGCACATCACCAGCCACGACTGAACCGTCCAGGATCCTGGCCTGTGCCTCCTCTTCCGAATGGAACACCCGCGCACGGCCGGTAAAGTGCGTCCCCTCCTTGCCCGTGATCTTGGCGACGGCACCTGTGGGAGCCAGGTTGCCGTATAGAATGCGCAGGTGACTGTCCGCTTTGATGGGATTATCAAAAGCATGAATGATGTCCTGGCCTTCCGGATAGGGCGACACGTCGGCGAGATTCTCTGCCAGGGTCTGCCCGGTAACGGTCAGGCAGCCACCATGAAGCAGCCCCCGGTCTAGCAACATTTTGATCAGTGGCTGAATACCACCAATTGCCACCAGTTCCGACATCATGTAATGACCGCTGGGGCGCAAATCCGCCAGCACGGGGACCCGTTTACCGATGACAACAAAGTCCTCAAGGGACAACTCAACACCCACGGTACTCGCCATGGCCAGTAGGTGCAGCACCGCATTGGTGGAGCCACCCAGTGCAATGACCACCGTAATCGCATTCTCGAACGCTTCCCGGGTCATAATGTCAGACGGCTTGATGTCCCGTTCAAGAAGGTTCAGGACAGCGGCACCAGCCGCTCGGCAATCTTCAGCCTTGGTGGCAGACACAGCATTCTGAGCCGAACTTCCCGGCAAGCTCATTCCCATGGCCTCAATGGCCGACGCCATGGTGTTGGCTGTGTACATCCCCCCACACGAACCGGCGCCCGGGATCGCGGTTTCTTCAATCTGTTTAACCTCGATCAGATCCAGATTACCCTGCGCATGAGCTCCAACAGCCTCAAAGACGGAAATGATATCCGTATGATTCTCACCAGGCATAATGGTGCCACCGTAAACAAACACCGATGGCCGGTTCAGCCGCGCCAGCCCCATCATGCACCCGGGCATATTCTTGTCGCAGCCACCAATGGCTACAAGTCCGTCGAACCCTTCGCACCCGGCCACCGTCTCTATGGAATCCGCTATCACTTCCCGGGATACCAGGGAATACTTCATGCCTTCGGTGCCGTTGGCGATACCATCGGACACTGTAATCGTATTAAATATTAGTGACTTACCTCCCGCCTCGTCGGCGCCCGCAGCCGATTCTTCGGCAAGCCGATTGATGTGCATATTGCACGGCGTCAGGTTACTCCAGGTGGAAGCGATGCCTACCTGTGGCTTGCGAAAGTCATCATCGGTGAAGCCAACAGCTCTCAACATCGCACGACTGGCCGATTTTCCGATGCCATCAACTACCTGTGATGAATAACGGCGGCGTTTGTCCTCAGTCATCGCGGGCTCCTTATACGAGTTTCTGGAACCCTCAGGCTGGCAGAATCAACGCAGGTCAGCAACGCTATTCTGGGCATTCCACAACGATGGCCTTGCCTAAATGACCCAACAAGATGCAGTCCCGACTGACCTGCATCAATAGTGAGTCTATTCACACCTTTTACAATCATCTTTCATATTAGAGCCATGGAGGCGGACCATGCCATCGCCAACCCAAACCGAAGCGGCAACCAGCGCCGCAACGACCTGTCCCGAGTTCGCACTCTGGCGGAAGGGCTATGGCGTTATCCAGCATTCCGAATCCACCTGTTTTCATGCAGAGAGCCTTGCCGAGCGACTCGTCAAAGCCGGCTTGCAGCCGGACACGTCGACGGTTTTTCGCAAGCTGGCGGCACTGGACAGACTGACCAGTGCCGGACTCTGGCTGGTCGTACACATGACCTACACAAACCGGGTGGATACGAGCGGTAAGGCCCTGACGCCCCAGGACTTCAAAGCCAATCCCGAGGGTCATACCGGTGGCGCACTCAACATGGTGCCTGGCTACGCTGCATATCTGGCACTCAATAACCTGACAGGCCGCACTCGTAGCTGGCTGATGGGCCAGGGGCATTGTGTTGCCGCCGTAGATGCCATAAACGTTCTCACGGGCAACCTGCACCCGGAACAACAAAAACGCTACGTGGCACCTGAGGGCTTATCCCGTTTGGCCTCTGACTTTTACAGCTACCGCCAAAAGCCCGACGGCTCCGTGAGCGCACCGCTTGGCAGCCATATCAATGCGCATACTGCCGGAGGCATCCTCGAAGGTGGCTACCTGGGCTTCGCCGAACTCCAGTACGCCCATATGCCCCTGCCGGGAGAGTGCCTGGTCACTTTCCTCTCCGACGGGGCCGCCGAGGAACAACGCGGCAGTGACTGGATACCCAGGTGGTGGAGAGCCGACGATTGCGGTCTCGTTCTACCGGTAATGATCGCCAACGGCCGTCGAATTGACCAACGAACCGAACTGGGAACGCGGGCGGGACTCGAGCGTTTCGAGTCGCACCTGGCAGAACGGGGCTTTGACCCTTATCGCTTTGACGGTCGGGATCCGGCGGCCTTTGTCTGCGCCCTGTTCGAAATGGAGCAGACCCTCAAATATAACGCAGACCGGGCCTTCCGGGGAGAAAGCGACTACCCCGTGCGTATTCCCTATGGCATTGCTGAAACCGTCAAAGGTTTTGGCTTCTATGGCGCCGGCACCAACGCGGCCCATAACCTCCCTTTGCCCGGCAATCCCCGGATAGATACCCGGGCCAGGGAACTCTTTCATGATCATTCAGCCCGGTTGTGGGTCGACCCAGCTGAACTCAGACAGTGCACAGACAGCCTGAATGAGCATGCCATTCAGGGACGGACACTGGAACGGGATCACCCACTTGCCAGGCGTAACCCTCCCGACCCGGTCATTCCCCGGCTTCCTGCGAACAGTGACCGCACCTCACCAATGCGTGCGGTTGATGATTTCTTCCGCGCCCTGGTGGCCGAAAACCAGCATCTGCGCGCACGAGTAGGTAATCCGGATGAACTGGCAAGTAACCGACTTGGCGGTGTCCTTTCCGATCTCAAACACCGGGTGCTCGACCCGGAAAATGATCTGGAATCGGTTCAGGGCAAAGTGATTACGGCCCTCAATGAGGAGGCAGTGGTCTCCGCCTGCCTGGCAAACAAGGCAGGGCTCAACCTTGTAGCCAGCTATGAGGCCTTCTGCGTCAAAATGCTTGGCGCCGTGCGTCAGGAGCTGATTTTTGCCCGTCAACAGAAGGAGGTGGATCGCCCTGCCCGCTGGTTGGGTTTTCCCATTATTGCCACGTCTCATACCTGGGAAAACGGAAAAAACGAGCAGTCCCATCAGGACACCACGTTTTGCGAGAGTCTTCTGGGGGAAATGAACGACGTTGCCCGGGTGCTGTTTCCAGCCGATTACAACAGCACTCTGGCGGCACTTCCCGATGTATACACGGCCCGGGGCAAAATCACCTGCATGGTCATTCCGAAACGGGAGCGGCCCTGTGTCTTTGACTCCGAGGAGGCCCGGGTCCTCGCCCGTCACGGGGCTCTGGTGGTTGACGAGGACACCTCCGAGGGAGAGCCCCTTATGCTCATCGCCAATGGCGCCTATCAGTTATCCGAGGCGATTCGGGCCTGTGAGCGGCTACGGGATACCGGCACGCCCTTCCGGCTGGTTTACGTTCAGGAACCGGGAAGATTCCGGCAGCCGAGAGATGCCGCCGAAGCGGCGACCTGCCTGTCCGAATTTGAACGCGAGCGCCTGTTCCCCCACCGTATTCATCGGCGGGTTGCCCTGACCCACATGCGCCCGGAGGTTTTTCGGGGCCATATGTACCCCCTGTTTCCGGATCCTTCGCGGGCGAGGGTACTCGGATACACTAATCGCGGCGGTACCTTGAATGAGGCCGGCATGCTGTTTGCCAACCGGTGCTCTTGGGGGCACGCCCTGGCGGCCTGCGCGAGCGTCATGGACAGACCGCCCGGGGAATGGCTTTCCAGTGCAGAGCTGGCCGCTGTGGAAGGACGCGGTGACCCGTCAGTAATCACCCGCGGGCTGACCTAGGGTCAGACCTCGCCGATCTCGAAGAGCGATTACCCAACACAGCTTCGAACCTACCGATTCACTGCGCCAGCGATCATCCCGACGGTTTAGCCACTCACGAAGACCGGGCCAACACCGAGATTCCAGATAATGACCGAACCTACCCGGGTGGATACCAGTATCACCAGAGCGACTGTCAGCAGTGCCCCGGCGTACATAACCGCCCGCTCCTTCTCAATCCCCATGACAATTGGCAGACCGTCGTACATCAACCAGGCGCCGTAGCACGCGGCAACAAGGAAAATAATGGCATTGAACCAGGGCACCGGGTAGAGGAGCGCAAAGCCGGCGAGAAACATCGGTGTGCAGGAGTATGCTGCCAGCGCAATCCCATTGGATGGAACGTGCTCTTCCCTCGCGCCATAGGTTCTTGCCATCCAGTTGATCGCATAACCAAGTGCAAACACACCCACGAGCATTGCCAGGTATGTCAGCAAGCTCAACTGCAAGGCACTGATTTCCGTCAGCTTGATCAGCCGTTCGTTGCCTACGGTCCAACCAAAATAGGCGGTCGAAATGTAGGCGCAAATTGGTCCTATCGCCGCAAGAATCACCACATAGGTGACGTAGACTCGACGAGGAGTTTCATGTTCTTTACGTATGGAAGCCCACTCTTCATCAGGATGGGTGAAGAGACCAAAAGCATGTGACAGGAGCATGGATGACCCCCTTCCTTCGCTGTTGTTGGAGTTATTGGATACGGGCTCCGAACCAAGCCGGATCAGCAACCGTTCCTATTCTTAACTATAGTCAAGAACGATGAAGAGGAAAGGGAATTGACGACTTTTTGTGCTGCCAGACAGACACGGAGGCCGGCCCGAGGCCGACCTCAAGCGATCAGGACTGACGAGGGTCCGTCTCGGCAACCCAAGGCTGATCCTTACGGCTGTCGCGGAACGAAAGCAAACTCTCTATACCGGCCCAGTCCACCAGGTCACGGAATTCGAGCCAATCCACCAGGCAATACAGGCAGATCGCGGGGTAATTCCAGATTTCAAATTGACCCTCATCAACCATAGCCGCGAGTGTTCGCAGCGTGGTCATGATTCGCTCTCGCTGAAGGTTGTAGAACATCAGGTCCTGACTTGTGTCGATCCCTGACTTCTCCGACAGCAGCATGGTGACAGCGGAATCATTGGCACCGTCAATCATGGTCAGTTGGTTCTGCTGGTCCCAGGTTAGAGGATCGCTCCCCTGTTTTGCGCTGAGGTAACGGGCGATAATTCTGGAGTCGTAAATCTCCTGCCCATCGTCCTCCAGAACCGGAATTTTGAGTGTCGGGTTATTCCGTCTGAGTTCGTCCCGGCCTTCACCGTAAATATTCAGGTCAACGAACTCATAAGGTTCTTCATCCAGCAAAATGCGAACACGCCGAACATAGGGTGACGTGGTGGATCCGATCAGTTTCATGGTATCTCCGAGGTTTTCACGGCTCACAATCCCAGCAGGGATTCAGGATCAGTGTATGGGTGCCCGGTGGCTTCCGCCACTTCTTTATAGGTCACTTTACCGCCAAATACGTTCAGCCCGGCCATCAGGTGAGGGTCTTCCCGCATAGCCTGGACTGGCCCCTTGTTGGCAAGTGCCGCAACGAACGGCAGCGTCACGTTATTAAGTGCCAGGGTGGACGTTCTCGCCACAGCACCGGGCATATTGGCGACGCAATAATGTACCACACCGTCCACGATATACGTGGGGTCGTCATGGGTAGTCGGTTTTGACGTCTCAGTGCACCCACCCTGGTCAATCGCCACATCCACGATCACACTGCCCTCGGGCATTCGCCGAATCATGTTCCGGGTGATCAGCTTGGGCGCCGACGCTCCGGGTATCAATACGCTGCCGATGACCAGGTCGGATTCAATGATCGCCTCTTCAAGTGTTCGTACCGTGGAGAACAGTGTACTTATCCGGTTGCCATAGAGATGGTCCAGATTGCGCAATACCTCCATATCCCGATCCAGCACTGTCACCTGCGCGCCCATTCCGATGGCCATGGCAACCGCATTCTGCCCGACCACACCCCCGCCCACCACAGTGACCCGGGCAGGGCTGACACCAGGCACGCCCCCCAAAAGTACACCACGACCACCCGCGGACTTTTCGAGACAATGGGCTCCTGCCTGTATCGACATCCGGCCCGCCACCTCAGACATCGGCGCCAATAACGGTAAATGACCCCGCCGGTCAGTAACCGTCTCATAGGCAATGCAGGTTGCCCCGGATGTCACCAAATCATCGGTCTGCACCTTGTCCGGTGCCAGGTGAAGATAAGTAAACAGGGTATGGTCCGGCGTTAGCATGGCCCGTTCGGCCGGCTGGGGTTCCTTGACCTTAACGATCATTTCTGCAGCACCGAACACCGCCCGGGGGCTCTCCAGAATCTGTGCACCAGCCTGACTGTAGTCGTTGTCGGAAAAACCGATGGCAGAACCTGCGTTCGTCTCCACGAATACCTGGTGCCCGTGACTGCACAGTTCATGTACTGCGGCCGGCGTCATGCCAACCCGGTACTCCCTATTCTTGATTTCTCTGGGCACACCAATTTTCATGGAA
Organism: Marinobacter salinus; assembly: GCF_001854125.1. Taxonomy (NCBI): domain Bacteria; kingdom Pseudomonadati; phylum Pseudomonadota; class Gammaproteobacteria; order Pseudomonadales; family Marinobacteraceae; genus Marinobacter; species Marinobacter salinus. The sequence continues at coordinate 3,659,019 of NZ_CP017715.1, read as the reverse complement.
CCTCCAATGCTTGTTACGGTTCGTGAGTTCATCCCTGAAGTGTAGTAAAAAGGTTCAAGGCCGGAGGACGCAATTGAAGGCATCGGTTTACCGGTTACGGGCCTTACAGCCCGAACAGAACCAAACCTAACCACAAGGAGGAGGATCCACCATGAAGATATTGAAAACAGCTTCTGTGATAGCAGCGCTCTCTCTTTCTCTGGCAATCGCACAGGTGCAGGCAGAAATGCGAACCGAAACCATAGAGTACAAGATTGGCGACCAGGACTATACGGGCTATATGGCTTGGGATGATGAACGCGAAGGCAAGCGGCCAGGGGTTCTCGTTGTCCACGAATGGTGGGGGCATAACGAATTTGCCCGCGATCAGGCGGAAAAACTGGCAGCCGCCGGCTACACCGCCTTCGCGCTGGACATGTATGGTTCCGGCAAAGTCGCCGACCACCCCGACACAGCGCAGAAGTTCATGCAGGAAGCCACCAAAAACATTGACCAGGTAAAGGCCCGGTTCATGAAAGCCATGGAACTGCTGCAAAACCACAAAACCGTGGACGACAGTCACATCGCGGCTCAGGGCTATTGCTTCGGGGGCGCCGTTGTATTGAACATGGCCCGGTTGGGCGTAGAGCTCGATGGCGTGGTGAGTTACCACGGCGCTCTCGGGAGCCCGCTAACAGCCGAGCCTGGCAAAGTCAGGGCGCGGATCCAGGTGTACACAGGCGGTGCCGACAAAATGGTGCCATCCGATCAGGTCGCAGATCTGGTAAAAGAAATGCAGGATGCGCAGGTGGACCTGACGCTGGTTACCTTCCCGGGCGTCATGCATTCCTTCACCAACCCCGGCGCCGATCGGTTTGCGGCAGAGTACGGGATGCCTGTTGCCTACAATGAGGAGGCAGCCAACCGCGCGTGGCAGGGAACCTTGCGCTTCTATGAAGAGATCTTCGCGAAATAACCCGTCAGCCAGATAATTGCCCCGGCCCGAAACCCGGGCAATTATCTGGCCAGACTAGAGCTAGAGGCCTGAAGCGATGGTGTCACGCACCTCTGTCATCAGGGCTTCAACGGATTTGCCAGCGGTCTCCACCGGCGGATGGATGATGAGTTCAATATCGCCACTGGTGAAGGCTGCATGCCCCTTGGCCAAACGATCGTGAGACCCCCGGATGGTAACGGGCAAAATCGGCAACCGGCCATCCCTGGCAATCACGAACCCCCCTTTTTTAAACGGCAGTAATGTGCCGTCCCATGACCGTGTGCCCTCTGGAAACAAGAGGATACCCGTTCCATCCGGTAGCTGACCGACGCCTCGCTTGATGCTCTCGAGGGCATCACTTCCTCGGGAGCGATCAATAAACAGGTTACGGGATGTTTCGAGAGCCAGACCAAACAGGGGCACCTTGCGCACTTCCTGCTTGATCACCCAACGATACTGCAGCCCCAGGGCCAGCACCAGGGCAGGGGGGTCGAGATAGGAGGCATGATTACTGAGTATGACGTAACGTTGTCCCGGGCGGATATTTTCCCTACCACTGACTCTCAAGCGGATTCCGCACATTTTCAGGATGACCCAGGCAAAGACCTGGGTTCCTTGAAAGGCAGCGTCACCCCGCTTCCCGATCAACGCAGCAATCACAATGGGCAGAAACAGAATTAATGTAAGCAGAGCGGCCCAGAACAGAACCCAGAAGGCCTTGAAGGTTTTTAGCATGAACAGATCCCTGCCAGTCTCAACATCCGGTTAAATGAGCAACAGGGTGCTTAAGATTACACAGCGAGGCAAGAACCACAAAGGCATATTGGGGCGCCGCGTCTCTGGTTCAGGCATAAAAAAAGGCAGCCGAAGCTGCCTTTTTGGCGGTTATCGCTTAATCCATCAGGGATTAAAGAGCAACAACGTTTTCCGCCTGAGGACCTTTCTGGCCCTGGGTAACGGTGAACTCGACTTGCTGACCTTCGGCCAGAGTCTTGAAACCGCTTCCCTGAATAGCGCTGTAGTGAACGAATACGTCCGGGCCGCCTTCACGAGTGATAAAGCCGAAGCCTTTTGCTTCGTTGAAGAACTTAACAGTACCGGTAGTAGTAGACATACTTAAACTTCCTGAAATCAATCATTTAATCTGCCGCCTCACACCTTCATGGTGCAGGTCAGCGTTTACGGAAATACAGAACTCGCGGAATCAAAAACAGGACGGTCACTACTAACTGCGGAGGTACGTCTTATTCATGAAATGCTTTACTGAATCTTTCCTACGTCTTGAACTCTACTACTGAATTTCAGGATTGCCAAGTGGATTTGAAAGAATTTGTATAGGTAGTGTCACCGACCTGGCCGGGGCCGGAAAACAAATCACCCGCGCACTAGTCCAAAGGTGTAAATCCCCAGAGCGGTCATCAGCAGTGAGCCTATAACATGGGCCAGGATGCCGGTGATCGCCATGGCCCACTTACCTTCCTGGATGGCGGCAAACATCTCCAGCGAAAAGGTGGAGAAGGTAGTCAACGCACCACAGAGGCCGGTTATGGCAAACAGGCGCCACTCCGGCGCCAGGGCGCTGCCGTGGCTGAAATAGCCAATAAGCAGGCCAATCAGCCATCCTCCGGAAAGGTTTGCCAGCAGTGTGCCAAAAGGAACCGCGTGATAGCTGCTGTTGAGCCAGAGGCCCAACGCCCACCTCAGATTGGCGCCTACAACAGCTCCTGCGCTTACTGCCAATACTGAAAGCCACATCCGGTTTGACGCTCCTCTTCCGTTAAATCTGGCCGCATGCGCGCGGCTGGCTTTGGTTCGTTGAGTATGCCGACAATCATCTTTCAAGTTAAGGATTCATAACCAGATACAAAAAAAGAGGGCACCGATTGATGCCCCCTTTCTCAACTGCACAAACCCGGACTCATCAGGCCGGGTTGTGATCGATTACCGTATCCTTGTTGCGGGCAAACTCATCAAACGGGAAATCGTCCACCGTGAGAATTTCCAGCACCACGGTCTCATATTGCCGCATAAAGTCCGCCTCTTCCTTGGTGTAAACACCCGCTTCCAGAGCCGCCTCGAAACGCTCTTCCGGGTGCAGGGCGGTCATCGGCAGCTCACCCTTGGCGTACGCCTTGGTAACCTTGCGGTAAAGCTGTTCGGCCTTGTCGTAATCTTTCAACAGACCATTGTAGCGCGCCAACGGGTTCTCCACCGTGCCTTCGCCATCTGTTGTCCACACCCCTGCAAGCAACTTGTTGCGGATCGGCGTGTCAGTAGAGATGGCTCGGGCCAGCTTCCGGGACAGGTCGTCATGGGGCGCGCCCCAACGACGACCCAGCGGCATGGTGATCGCCCTCAATGCTACGGCTACAACGCGGTTCGGGAGGTTCTGAAGGAATTCATCCAGGGCGTTTTCGGTGCGGTTCAACAACAGTCCAAGACTGTACTCCATCACCTCTTTTTCGCCCTCCACAGGCTGCCCTTCGTGCCAGTTTTTCAGCACCATCGATGCAAGGTAAAGGTTGGAGAGCATATCGCCGAGCCGCGCGGACACCAGCTCCCGCATCTTCAGCTCACTGCCCAGTGTCGTCATGGCGGCATCTGAACACAGGCCAAAGGCAGCACTGAAGCGGGCCACCGCCTGGGCGTACCGGCGGCTGGCGCTATCGAAGGGGACATCGGCGCGGCCCAGGCCCAAGGCCTGAGTGAAGGCGCGGGCAGCATTGCCGAAGATCAGGCCCGCGTGCCCGAAGAAGGCTTCGTCAAAGGCCTTGATGTCGTCATTATCCTTCGCCGCAAGCTCCTTCAGCACATAGGGATGGCAGCGAATCGCACCCTGGCCGAAGATCATCAGGCTGCGGGTCATGATGTTGGCACCCTCCACCGTGATGGACACCGCGGCTCCGCTGAAGCCAATACCCAGATAGTTACGTGGGCCGAGGGTAACCGTCTTGCCGCCATGCACATCCATGGCGTCGGTGAGCACACCGCGCTGGAACTCGGTCAGATGGTATTTGAGTATGGCCGAGGGCACGGCCGGCTTTTCACCCCGGTCGATCATATTGGCGGTGTGATTGACTGCCGACTGGGCAATGTAGGTCTTGCCTGCAATGCGGGCCAAAGGCTCCTGCACACCCTCCATATCCGCCACCGGCGTATTGAACTGGCGACGAACACGGGTGAAGCCACCGGCAGTACCGACCGCATAGGCGGCAGCCCCGGCGGCGCCGGAAGGCAGGGTAATGCAGCGCCCAACCGAGAGGCATTCCACCAGCATGCGCCAGCCCTGCCCTGCCATTTCCTGCCCACCAATGATGTAGTCCAGCGGAATGAACACATCCTTGCCCTTGATCGGGCCATTCAGGAATGGGGTGCCAATGGGGCAGTGACGGCGACCGATTTCCATGCCCTTCGTGTCCCGGGGGATCAGGGCACAGGTGATGCCATAATCTTTCTCTTCGCCCAACAGCCCGTCAGGGTCGAACATACGGAATGCCAGGCCGACCACGGTGGCAATCGGAGCCAGGGTGATCCAGCGCTTTTCAAAGTTGAGCTCAAGACCCAGAACTTCCTTGCCGTCGATCTTGCGCTTACAGACAATGCCGGTGTCCGGCAGCGAGGTGGCGTCCGATCCGGCACGGGGGCCGGTCAGACCGAAACACGGTATTTCCCGGCCATCGGCGAGCCGTGGCAGGTAATGATTCTTCTGCTCGTCTGTGCCGTATTTGACCAGCAACTCGCCCGGGCCGAGGGAATTCGGGACACCTACCGAAACCATCAGCATTTCATTCGCCGCGAGCTTTTGCAGCACCGCAGTCTGGGCCTTGGCAGAAAAGTCGAGACCACCGTACTCTTTCGGGATGATCATGCCGAAAAACTTCTCTTTCTTCAGGAAGTCCCAAAGCTCCTCAGGCAGGTCAGCGCGCTCTACAGCCAGATCCCAGGCATTGCACATGGAAATGGCCTGGGTGCACTGGTTGTCGACGAACGCCTGTTCTTCCTCGTTCAAACCCGTGTTGCGGTTAATCAGGAGCTTATGCCAATCGGGCTGACCGGTAAAAAGTTCGCCGTCCCAACCGACGGTGCCGGCTTCAAGGGCAACCTTCTCGGTCTCGGATACTTTCGGAGCCACTTTCTTGAAGGTGCTGAAAATTCGGGGCGTCAACCAGCTCTGGCGGAATCCCGGCAGACCGGCGACGGCAGTTGCGGCGGCACCGGCAAAAAGAAGCAGGGCCAACCAGCCCGACGCAAAAATCAAGGCCAGCAGACCAACCACCGCCATCACAACGATGGCCGGCATGGCGCCAGACTCACGTCGCATGACCATCAGCAGGCCAGCCAGCGCTACTACAAACAAAATGAAAGTCATCATCGGTTCTCTCTGTCATCCATGGTTCGGGAATATTAAAGACTACAATTCGTTACGTTTACGGTAGCGTATCGGATGAAAGCTGAACAGCCAGGGTTTCACAATCCGGCGGCTGCAGCGATCACAAATCCGGTCATGCCGTCACAATCACCCGGATTCCTTCCAGTGCCAGACTGGCCTGACCTATCGCCTCCCTCGCTGCTGCCAGCTGGCGCCGAAAATAGTCAATTTCCTCGTCGCGAATGACCGGGTTCACCTTCTGAAGCGCTTCCAGCCGGCGAATCTCGGGGCTGAGCGTCGCGTCAAGCCGTTCCAGCGCCAGTTTCTTCATGGGTTCCAGGTGAGGCTCAGATAGTCGTTCGACGTGATCCACCATGGTCTCAACCTGGGGTCTTATCTGGGGCACAATAGCCTGTGCCGTGCGGCGGCGGATATTGGAGCTCATGTCGTTAAGACGGTCGTGGGGCAAGGCAGCAGACAGGTCCTTACCATTTACGTCCACTAACAGACGCAACGGAGATACTGGCAGATAACGGGTGAGCTGAAGCGAGTCCGGTGCCGGACAATGAACGGTGAACAGAGCCTCCATCAAAAGAGTCCCCGGCGGCAAAGCTTTCACCGACAGACTGGCCAGAGCCGCTTTGCCAAGACCGGAGCTGGTGACCGAATCCATCACCCCGGTTACCATCGGGTGTTCCCAGCTCATGAAGGCAAGATCTTCCCGCTCCAGGGCCTGCTGGCGACTCCAGGTAACGGTCACGCCATCCTCGGGCAACTCGGCAACGTGGCCGGCATGGTAGTGTTCACCAGGCCGCAGCACATCGGAGTGTTCGCCGTGATCCTCTACATCCACGCCCAGAATGTCGAAAGCTTCAATCATGTAGTCCCGGACCTGAGCAGAACTTTCCTCGCCTTCTATCTCGGTAATCAGCTGGTCGGCCACATCCCGTCGACAGGAGTTCAGTTCAATCAGCGCGTCGCGCCCATTCTGAAGCAAAGTGCGCAGGCGCCCTGCCTCTTTCGCTGAAGCGGACAGCAACCGGCCAACCGCCGAGCCATCTCCATCAATGGACTGCTGCCACTGATCCTGCACTGTCTCCTGCACAGCAACGCCGACAGCACAGCTCTCTGCAAATGCGTTCAGGCCTTCCTGGAACCAGCGGTACTGGACCTCCTGAGCGGTATCCTGGAGGTAAGGAACGTGAATATCGATAATATCTGTCTGCCCAATGCGATCAAGCCGGCCAATACGTTGCTCCAGCAGATCCGGGTTTGCCGGCAAATCGAAAAGCACCAGATGGTGGGCGAATTGGAAATTACGGCCTTCACTGCCGATTTCCGAACAGATCAGTGCCTGGGCACCCTGCTCGCTGTCGGCAAAATAGGCCGCCGCGCGATCGCGCTCGACGAGGCTCAGGTGTTCGTGGAACGCGGCACTGCGGATACCAGCGCGAAGCTGGAGGTAATGCTCCATGGCCATAGCCGTCTCGGCACGGGCGCAGATCACCACCACCTTGGCCGGGCGCAGGCTGACAAGTTTCTTTTCCAGCCAGGCGACACGGGGATCCTCCGCCAGCCATTGCTCTTCAGGCACGGACTGCTCCGGTGACAGGCCCGCAAGTCCCCAGGCGTGGCCTTCGTATATACCGGGAGCAGGCATAGGTTCGGGTTGAGGCCGGCGTTCCGGAAAGCCCTGAATGGCGGCACGGGTGTTGCGAAAAAGCACACGACCAGTGCCGTGGCGGTCCAGCAAGGCATCAATGACGGCCTGATACGGGTTATCGCCGGCCAACAACTGGTCAAGCTCATCACCCAGCCACACCTGAAGTGCTTTGCGGTCATCCCCGGTGATCTCTTCCGGTTCATTCTGCAGACGCCGCACGACGTTATTGATGGCTTCGTATTGTTTCTCCTCCTCGCGGAACGCTTCCAGGTCATGAAAGCGCGCCGGGTCCAGAAGCCTGAGACGGGCAAAGTGACTCGCCACACCCACCTGCTCAGGGGTTGCCGTCAGCAACAACAGGCCGCGACTCGCCGCCGACAGCTCCTCAACGATCCGGTATTCAGTGCTGACCTCTTCCGGGCTCCATGCCAGGTGGTGCGCTTCATCCACGATCATCAGATCCCAGCCTGCGGCAAGGGCATCCTTGCGGGCCTGACTGCTCCGAGTGAAGAAATCCAGACTGCAGAGCACCAACTGTTCTGTCTCAAACGGGTTAACCGCGTTGTCGTCACCAAAGATGTGATTTACCAGCGCATCGACATCGCTTTCATCCTCTTTCAGCGCGTCATAGCGGCCCTGATCAATGATGGAAAAACGCAGGTTGAAACGGCGTAGCATTTCCACAAGCCACTGATGGATCAAGGAGTCCGGCACCACAATCAGCGCTCGTTTAGCCCTGCCGGTATGCAATTGGTAGTGCAGGATCAGACCGGCCTCAATGGTTTTCCCCAGTCCGACTTCATCCGCCAGCAAAACTCGGGGAGCATGCCGCCTGGCAACTTCCTGCGCAATGTAGATTTGATGTGGCAAATGCTGGGTCCGGGCCCCTATCAGGCCCTGGGCTGGCGAGGCTCGGAGCCTGTCCATGTTCTGTAACGTTGCCACCCTCAGTCTAAAGGCGCCATTGCGATCAAACTGGCCGGCAAACAGGCGTTGTTGAGGCGCGGAGAAATTTACCGAACTGCTTAGCTTCACCTCGGAAATCTGGTGGATGTTCTCGGCGTCATCTGCGTGGTACATCAGCACACCACCGATGTCTTCTACCGCACGCACCACATACTTCTGCCCGTCGAATGTTTCGATTTCCTCACCAATCTGATAGATGATGCGGGAGAGCGGCGCGTTATCGATGGCATAGGTGCGCTCTTCGTCAGCGGCAGGAAAGCCCAGGGTTACCCGGCGCCCCGAGATATCGGTAACGATACCCAGGCCGAGGGCCGTATCACTGTGGCTGACCCAACGCTGACCAATAACAAAATCCGATGTATCCAAGAAACCTCCAGACAAATTTATTTCCGGGTAGCGCCGTTTTCACGCACCCAATAAGCGGTTGCACCACATACCGCTGCGGGCACCACAACTAGATTCAGGATCGGCACCATGGCCGCAAGCGCCACAGGGAGCCCAAAGCCAAACGCGGACAAACGCGTTTCTCCCAGCAGGCTACGCAGAGCCCGGAAGCTGACTTTATGATTATCCGCCGGGTAATCCACATATTGCAGAGCCATCATCCAGCTGTTGAACAGAAACCACAGCACTGCCGCCACCAGATTCACCACAGGAATGAGACCAATGACGAACAAGCCAATCGCCCGCGGCAGGTAATAGACAATTTTTTGAACCTCGCGCCAGAGAGCACGGGGAATATCCTTGATAATGGCGCTCCAGCTGTCGTCGGTACTTACCTCCTGACCCGTGAGATGCTTTTCGGTCAGCTCAGCCAGGTAGCCATAGAAAGGCGAGCCAATCAGGTTGGCCACAATCACAAAGCCATAGGCAAGCATGAGCAGAATGACACCGCCATAGAGAATCCAGAACAGCCAGTCAAGAGACTGGAGCCAGGACCAGTCTGGCAGCCAGTTCATCGCAGTGGTGATCAGCTCGGAGAAAAGGTCAGCAAGGAAGTAGAAAAGAAGCCCGAACAACAAGACGTTGATGACCAACGGAATGACGACGAAAAGCCTCAGGCCGGGCTGTCTGATCAGCTGGAACCCCTCTCCCAGATAGCCAAGTCCACGAAAAAAATTTCCCTTGAGCATTACCGGCAGGCCCTCCGCTCCGATGACATTGACGGGGCGCAAAGCATATCATGTTGGAAACGTTCCCACAGCCCGAGAGCACTTACGGAAACTCCCCATGGCAACACTGAAACATCGTGCACTGAACCTGCTTCATTTCAGGCCGCTCTGGCGCACAGCCCTTCTCATCTCTCTGGCTGCCATCGTGTTTCTGGCGACCACGGACAATCCCTACCCGATCCCGTCCTCACCAAGTGACAAGATCAACCACCTGATTGCGTTTCTCGAACTGACACTGCTGACCCGCCTGTCCTGGCCGGAGGCAAAAGCCTGGCAGTATGCGCCACTGCTGCTGGCATTCGGTTTTGCCATTGAAGGCGTTCAGGCCACACTCCCTTATCGGGATTTCTCGATGGCAGACCTGGCGGCCGATGGTGTCGGCATCGTGATCGGAATCCTGCCTTGGCCGGGGCTGCGCAACCTGGGCAAACCGGACTTGAGAAATTCGCCGGAATCCATGTGAGATATTTCCTACAGGCGCGTGCGATCCTGCAGTGAGATCACGTACGCAACGACGACCCACAGCCCAAATAAACACTCAAACAACTGATTTTTATAAGTTAATATTAAAGGCCCCGGCTCATCTTTCAAATGAGGACGGCTCAGTTCACACGTTTGTAAGACCCGGGTTGATATAGTGATCACATCAAGGATGGCAGGGAACTGGAAGACGCACTGGATGCACCCCGGCATGGAATGCAGGGAGAGGCAGGGACACAGGGACGCCTCGCTTAAAGGATAATATGCGGAACGCTGGCTCGGAAGCCGGCACCAGGGAGTGGCTCAGGGATCTCGCAACATGGCTGTTGCCCAATGCGCAAGGATGCGCCGACCTGTTTCGACAAAGGGTGACCTAAGGGTCGCCCTTTATTTTTGCCCTTTCGAAGGTGCTCTCATGCCTCGGCCACATAAATCCTCACCCGGTTAAATTCCTCAAACTCATTCAGGTCGGGCCAGGTCCTCGCCTCAATCTCGGCGTACTTTCTATATGCGTCATCACCCAGATCCCGGACTCTTGAGTCCGCCAGCAACACCCTTGCTGCCACCTTCTGAAACACTCCTAGAAACGGCCGGTTTTCCGGATCGTACAAGACATCTGCCGCAGTGATGACATCAATTCCTTCGGGGCGTTCATGCCAGTCACTGCACAACGTAACCGACTCACCGTTCAAGGTCGCGTTGGCCAGAACCGCATCCAGCGCGCCCGGATCAATGTCGCAGGCGATTACTTCGCGGGCGCCTGCCCTTGCCGCCGCAATCGCCACGATGCCGGACCCGGAACCAAAGTCCAGCACGGTTTTACCCGCTACCCACTCCGGATTGTCCAGAATCCAGTTTGCCAGCACCTGACCACTGGCCCAGCAAAACGACCAGTATGCGGGTGCCGCTACCACCGACTGGGCCTCCTCATGACTCAGGGGGCCTTCGAGTACCGAAGGGTCGAACAGATAGAGCGCCAACCGCGGGCAGCCTGAAGGCCGGGAGGCTTCAACCCGCCCTCGGCTGAGCGTTTTACGCAAGTGCGCGTTAAGACGTTCCGGTGACATCGCAACTCCTGACTCAACGTGTATTCCCGAAAGACCACATTGTAGTCATGCTGCCGCCAGCAAGCAGTGCCCAGCAAGCAGAAAAGCCCCATTTCCGCTATACTGCGGCCTCACTTTGGCAACCGGCTGAACGCTGAAATGGCACGCAGACCCGACACCGACGATTACCTTTCCCTTTTCCTCAATGACATTCCCCTGATGGATGTCCGGGCACCCGTGGAGTTTTCCAGGGGCAGCTTCCCCTGCGCCCAGAATGCTCCGCTGATGAATGATGAGGAGCGCCACCGTGTGGGAATCTGCTACAAGGAAAAAGGCCAGGACAAAGCCATTGAACTTGGGCACCAGCTGGTTCGTGGCGACATCAAGGCTCAGCGCATTGAGGCCTGGAAACGCTTCGTTTCACAATACCCTGAGGGGTATCTTTTTTGTTTTCGGGGCGGCCTTCGGTCACGACTTACCCAGCAGTGGATCCGGGATTCCGGCATTGATTACCCGCTGGTAACGGGTGGTTACAAGGCGCTGAGACGGTTTCTGATCGATCATCTCGAGCAGCTGATTGAAAGCAGCGAATTCCGGATTCTCAGCGGCCGGACCGGAACGGGAAAAACCAGGGTGCTTCAGCAACTGCCGAATCCCATCGACCTTGAAGGCCTGGCCAATCACCGGGGCTCCAGTTTTGGTCGGCAGGTGACGCCCCAACCCACACAGATCGACTTCGAAAATCGTCTTTCCGTTGCCATGCTCAAGGCGCGCCACCTGCAAAGCGGGCCCGTGTACCTTGAGGACGAGAGCCGGCTGGTCGGGCGTTGCGTCTTGCCAGAGCGTCTTCGGGAGCGAATGTCAGAAGCACCGTTGATGATTCTTGAGCAGCCGATGGAACAGAGAATTGCCATTATTCGCGAAGACTATGTCGAAGGCATGGTTGCGGACTATATGAAACGTGATGGCGAAGAGGCGGGCTGGCTGAACTTTCGCGACTACCTTCTCAGTGCCCTGGACCGAATTCGAAAACGGCTGGGTGGCGAACGGCATAAACAATTGCGTGCCTTGATGGAACAGGCATTGGAGCACCAGGAGCGCAGGGGCGATGTCAGCGGCCACGACGCCTGGATCCAGTCCTTGCTCAGCGACTACTACGACCCGATGTACGATTACCAACTCAGTCAAAAACAGGGGCCCATTCTTGAGCGCGGAGGCCCGGACATACTCCTCGACTGGTCCGGTAAAGCCCTGACAGCGTAAGAACGCAGCGACCTGGCTACTGAGGATGTCGCGCGCCCGGAACATTTGTCTGCTATAAAACCCTTAGGCGAAGCCGGTTGCACTCAGGTTTTGCCCACACACCTGTTACCTACCCGAAAAATACGAAAATACAAGGAGTTCCCTTATGGATGACCTTTTCGGAGCTGAAGGAAACGCTTCACAGCTGATGGATCAGGCAATCACCCTGATCATGGCCTATGCCCCCAAAGTGGTGCTGGCCATCGTTACGCTTGTTGTCGGCCTCTGGCTAATCAACAAGTTCATTGCCGTCCTGGATCACAAACTGGGGCAGAAAGACCCCACGCTGAACAAGTTTCTTTGTGGCCTGTTCAGCGCCATTCTCAAGATCCTGTTGTTGATTTCCGTTGCCTCCATGGTTGGCATTGCTACCACCTCCTTCATCGCCATCGTTGGTGCCGCCGGCTTGGCGGTGGGTCTGGCACTTCAGGGTAGCCTGGCGAACTTCGCCGGCGGGGTACTGATCCTGATCTTCAAGCCATTCAAGGTAGGCGATGTCATCGATGCCCAGGGTTATCTCGGCTCGGTCCGGGAGATCACCATTCTTTACACCATTGTGGACACCTTCGATAACCGCCGGGTCGTCATTCCCAACGGCCAGCTCGCTAATGCCAGCCTGACCAACATGAGCGCCTACGAGACCCGCCGTTGCGACATGTCCTTCGGCATTGGCTACGGCGATGATATCGACAAGGCCAAAAGTGTTATCAAATTCCTGATTGAAGAGGATGACCGGGCGCTGTCAGATCCGGCACCGATGATTGTCGTTGGTGGTCTGGGCGAAAGCTCTGTAGACCTGACTGTGCGGGCCTGGACCAAATCCGGTGATCTCTGGCCGTTCTACTGGGATATGCAGGAAAAGGTCAAAAAGGCCTTTGACGCCGAAGGCATCAGTATTCCATTTCCTCAAAGGGATGTGCACATGCACCAGAGCGAGTGAAAAGCCGGAACCGTTTCTCATTGATACATCTGGTTACTCGCAAACTGCGCAGCCTCTACTAAGCTGACGATAATGGCGGGGTTTTCCGACCTCGCCAGGCCATCGGAGCCAGGCGCATGGAGAATGAATGGCTCCGGAACGCTGTCATTGCTGGTAGGAGGTTGTCACTATGCCGGTACAGCAGTTAAAGGAATTCCTCGACGGGGCAAATGTTGAATACATGTGCCTCTCACACCCCCCTGCGTTCACAGCCCAGCAGCTTGCTCATCACGTCAAAATTGCCGGAGACCGCGTCGTCAAGACTGTGATCATCGAACTTGACGGGAAAATGGCCATGCTGGTCATGCCGGCCACCTGGCGCATTCGCTGGGACCGGCTCTCCCGGATTCTCGACACGGATTTCATCGATCTCGCCGATGAACAGGAATTTGAGGACCGCTTCCCTGACTGTGAGGTTGGCGCCATGCCTCCGTTTGGCAATCTTTTTGGAATGTCTGTCTATTGCAGTGAAGCTTTGACGGAACAACCCGAACTGGCCTTTGCTGCGGGCAGCCACACCGAATCCGTTCACATGAAGACGACGGACTTCTTGAATCTGGTGCAACCTATGGTGCTGAATCAGGGGTTTGTAAAACCAGGCGCCCAGAAACCCGCCTGGCTGACGAAGCGCAGACGACAGCCGGCAGATGCCGGCAAGCAGACAGTCTCTGGCATGGCCGGTTAAAGGGCTGTTCGACGCACGCTTGACTCGGGCCGCTTGTCTGATCCGTTCCATCGCGTAAACTGGTGGCATCAGACAGGAACCCGATATGACGCAAGCATTTGATGTAGTAGTTGTCGGCGCCGGGATGGTCGGCGCCGCCCTCGCCACAGGCCTCGGCCGGGACGGCCTCAACGTCGCTATGGTCGATCGTGCGCCTGCGCCCGACTTCGACCCTGCAGCCGCACCCGACATCCGTGTTTCAGCCCTCAGTGCCGGCAGCGAACGTTATCTGCGAACTCTGGGGGCCTGGCCGCATATTCTCGACATGCGGGCCACACCCTATCAACGCCTGGCAGTATGGGATGAGACCCGACACCCTCTTGCCACGCTGATACCACGGACCCTGACAGAGGTGGAATTTGATGCTGCAGCCTTGGGCGCCTCTCATCTCGGCCACATCGTCGAGAACTCGGTAACCCAGCAAGCACTCTGGCAAACCGCTGGGGCCGAATCCTTGGTTACTGTCATTGCCGGCCAAAGCGTCTCGACACTGGAGCAAACCCGCCAAACCGTTACCTTGACTCTGCAAAATGGCCAGGCTCTCGAGGCGAAACTTGTGATTGGTGCCGATGGCGCACAATCCAGGATCCGTGACCTGGCGGGTATCGGCGTAGCCCGCAACCAGTACAATCAACAAGCCATGGTCATTTCCGTCCGTTATCAGGGCCCGGTAGAAAACGTCACCTGGCAGGGGTTTCACCCAACCGGCCCGAGGGCGTTCCTGCCGCTGCACAGCGCCGGCCCGGATCACCCGGGAGAAAGCTGGGGCTCGCTGGTCTGGTACGATGCTCCCGAAGAACTCGCGCGCCTGAAGGCCCTGCCCAGCGAACAGCTGATGGCCGAAATCCGGAAAGCATTCCCTTCTGAACTGCCTTCACTGACCCATATTGATGCTTGCGCCAGCTTCCCCATTGCCCGCCAGCACGCCAGACATTACTTTGCCGGCCGTGTGGTGCTGGCAGGCGACTCAGCCCACACTATCAACCCTTTGGCGGGCCAGGGTGTCAATCTGGGCTTCCAGGATGCCCAATGCCTCCAGGCGATGGTGAAAGAAGCCAGGCGCGCCGGTGATGACCTGGCAGATCCCACATGGCTCGGAAAGTATGAACAACAGCGGAGGCCCGCAAATCGCCGGATGATGATGACGATGGACCTGTTCTATCACCTGTTCAGCAACCGCATCCCGCCGGTTCACCTGCTTCGGAATCTCGGCCTGGGTGCGGCCCGGGCACTGCCCTTTGCACGTAACCGGGTTGCGCGGTACGCCATGGGAATTGATGAAGAACTGCCTGTTATAGTGAAACAGCTAGCGGCCAGGCTGCCGGGTATTGATCAGCTTTAGCGAGCCGGGAACAGAAAGGCAAAAAAACCGACAACGAACAAGGAGCAACAATGTCTGAAACGATTTTCACCAAAATCATTAACCGGGAAATTCCAGCCGATATCGTTTACGAAGATGATCTCAGCCTGGCGTTCAGGGACATCAATCCACAGGCCCCCGTGCACCTGTTGGTGATTCCGAAAAAGCCCATTGTCTCAATCAATGAGATCGAAGAAAGCGATCGCGAATTAGTGGGGCACCTGTACTGGGTGGCAGGAAAACTGGCCAAAGACATGGGCTTTGACCAGGACGGCTACCGTACCGTGATGAACTGCGGGGAAAATGCCGGACAGACAGTGTTCCATATCCATCTGCACCTACTGGCAGGCAAGCCCCTGGGCTGGCCTCCCTATACGGACAAAATGAAGCAGGCCTGAAAAGGGGGGTGGGGCTTCAGCGCCCCACGACCTTTTCAGCCTCTTCTACAGGCGTATGCCGCACATCCTCGCCCTTCACCATAAAGATGACATTCTCGGCAATATTACAGGCATGATCTCCTACGCGCTCCAGAGCGCGCAGCACCCACATCACTGACATGCAGCGAGAGATATTGCGGGTATCCTCCATCATGAAGGTCAGAAGGGTACGGGCAGCCGCCTGATACTCCTCGTCCACTCGCTTGTCTTCTTTCATGATCCGAAGGGCCTGCTCGGAATCCAGGCGGGCAAAGGCGTCAAGAGCATCATGCAGCATGCTCAGGACATGGGAGCCAATATGGCGCACTTCCACGTAACCCCGGGGCGCCTGACCTTCTTCACTAAGTTTGATTGCAAGTTTGGCGATCTTCTTCGCCTCATCACCTACACGTTCCAGGTCGGCGACCATCTTGATGACAGAAATCACCAGGCGCAGGTCCCGGGCGGTCGGCTGACGACGGGCAATGATCAGGGTCGCCTCTTCGTCTATGTCCATTTCCATCTTATCGACTTTCTTGTCATTGGCGCGAATTTCATCGGCCAGGTGACCATCGCCGTCGACCAGTGCCTGAACGGCACTATCTACCTGCGCTTCAACCATACCCCCCATTTTCAGGAACTCGGTCTTGAGATCCATCAGTTCATCATTGAACTTATGGGAAATGTGATCCCCGTATACATCGTCCTTCTTTGTAGGCATACCGTTCTTCTCCAATGTTCCTCTGGTCCGGAATTAACCGAAACGACCTGTAATATAAGATTCAGTGAGCTCGTGTTCCGGTGAGGTAAACACTTTGTTGGTCTCGTTCACTTCCACCAGATGGCCCAGGTGGAAATAAGCCGTGCGATGGGATACACGCGCAGCCTGCTGCATGGAGTGCGTTACGATCACGATGGTGTAACTCTCTGACAGCTCGGCGATCAGCTCTTCTATCTTGGCCGTCGCAATCGGATCCAGAGCGGAACAGGGTTCGTCCATCAGGACTACTTCCGGGCTCACGGCGATGGCTCGGGCGATGCAAAGGCGCTGCTGCTGACCACCGGACATGCCGGTCGCAGTCGCGTCCAGGCGGTCCTTGACTTCTTCCCAGAGGCCCGCCTTGCGCAGACTGTTCTCGACAATCTCATCAAGGTCCGACTTGCGGTTGGCCAGCCCGTGAATACGGGGGCCATAGGCAACGTTATCGTAGATCGATTTCGGGAACGGATTGGGTTTCTGGAACACCATCCCTACCCGCGCACGCAACTCCACCACATCCCGCTTGTTATCATATATATCCAGGTCGTCCAGCTGCAGGGAACCTTTTACCTTGCAGATCTCGATACTGTCGTTCATGCGGTTCAGACAGCGCAAGAAGGTCGACTTACCGCAGCCCGATGGTCCGATAAAAGCGATGACCTCATTCCGGGCAATATCCAGGCTGATTTTTTTGATCGCACGGCTCTCTCCGTAGAACACTTCTACGTCCCGAAGTTTAAACTTCGCATTGTCCGAAAACGGCTTGCCAACTGTTTTGCCTTCCTCAATAACAGTTTCCGCAGGCTTGTCTTCCTGTACGGGGACGGCAGCCTCATCCGGCTGAGACGCTTCACTGGTAATGGTTGAGTTCATGGTATTCATCTTGATTCTCCTTACCACCGGCGCTCGAGGCGCTTACGCAGCCAGACAGCCAATGCATTCATACTGATCAGGAAGGCCAGCAACACCATAATGGCGGCTGACGCACGTTCGATAAAGGCGAGTTCAGGGCTTCCGGCCCACAGGAACACCTGCACAGGCAAGACCGTAGCTGAGTCGAAGAGGCCTTCCGGAACATCCACAATGAAAGCCACCATACCGATCAACAGCAACGGTGCCGTTTCACCCAGGGCCTGTGCCATACCGATAATCGAGCCGGTAAGCATACCGGGCATGGCAAGCGGCAAGACGTGGTGCAACACTACCTGCATTTTGGAGGCACCGATGCCCTCAGCTGCTTCGCGGATGGATGGCGGGACACTCTTGATCGCGGCACGACTTGAAATGATGATGGTTGGCAGTGTCATCAGGGTAAGCACCAGACCGCCCACAACCGGAACCGAACGTGGCATGCCAAACAGGTTGATAAACACCGCCAGACCCAGCAGGCCGAAAATGATGGACGGAACCGCCGCCAGGTTGTTGATGTTCACCTCAATAAAGTCGGTGAACTTGTTCTGGGGTGCGAATTCCTCCAGATAAATGGCGGCAGAAACGCCAATCGGGAAGGACAGGATCAAGGTGATAAACATCGTCAGCAGAGATCCGACAATCGCGCCCAAGATCCCGGCCTTGGATGGATCGCGGGAATCACCGCCGCTAAAGAATACGTCGTTGAAAGAGGTTTCTATCGCCCCCCGCTCCCGGAGCTGGTCTACCCAGACCTTTTGCTGATCGTCCAACTTGATGGAGTAGCCACCGTCCCCCGCATGCTTCACATACACATCCACATCTGTGTGCGATAGGAACGTCATGGTTCTGGTACTACCCAACCAATCCGGGTGAGCCTTGAGTTCGTCCCTCAGTGTCACCGAAGCATAGGGATTAATCAGCCCGCGAACGGCGTCGCGATCTTTCTCGGTAGCGCCCGGTATCTCCTTGATCAGCGCCTGAACCAACGGCTCCACAAAATCTGCCATTTTGAGCTGTCGAGCGTCTGTGGGGTCATCCAGGAACATCATTTCACCATCGAGATTGACCTCCATGGTGATGGTCGTTTTCAGGAATCCAGTATACCCCTTACCGATAATATCCGTAAAGAGAATCACCAGCGCGGAAAGCGCAATGGCGATGGCCAGAATCCCATAGGCGCGAAACCGACGTTCTTTCCGGTACCTGCGCTTGAGCGACTGGCGGACAAGCTCCGCCTGAGAAGGTTGATCAGTCATACTGTTCCCGATATTTACGGACAATTTTCAGGGCAATTACGTTGAGCAGGAGCGTTGCCAGGAAGAGCATGGCGCCAAGTGCAAAAGCCGCCAGCGTCTTGGCGCTGTCGAATTCCTGATCACCCGTAAGCAACGTGACAATCTGCACTGTTACCGTGGTGACGGTTTCCAGAGGGTTTGCCGTCAGGTTTGCCGCGAGGCCAGCTGCCATTACCACGATCATGGTCTCACCGATCGCACGGGAAACCGCAAGCAACACACCGCCCATGATGCCGGGAAGCGCGGCCGGAAAAATGACCTTCTTCATGGTCTCGGACTGGGTTGCCCCCAGGGCCAGTGAACCGTCCCGGAGCGTTTGAGGTACGGCGTTGATCACATCATCGGACAGTGACGAAACAAACGGGATAATCATGATCCCCATCACACCGCCGGCCGCCAGTGCAGTTTGAGAGGAAGCTTCAATTCCCAAGGAAGCTGCGAGATCACTGATAAAAGGCGCAACCGTTAGTGCCGCAAAAAAACCATACACAACGGTCGGAATACCAGCGAGCATTTCCAGCAAAGGCTTTACCACACCCCGAACGTTTCTGTTGGCATACTCCGAAAGATAAATGGCCGAAAGCAGACCAACCGGCACCGCTACCACCATTGCAATTGCTGAGATCAGCAGGGTACCTGTGAACAGGGGAATCATGCCGAAGGCACCCTCGGCAGCTACCTGATCCGCACGAAGTGCAGTCTGTGGGCTCCATTGGGTGCCAAAGAAAAACTCAGTGAACGGCACCTTCCCGAAGAAACGAATAGTTTCAAACGCTACTGAAAAGATGATGCCCATGGTAGTGAGAATGGCAAGGGCTGCGCTGGAGAAAAACAGCCATTTAAGGATGGACTCCACCTGCGAACGGGCATTGAGCCGGGGCCGGATTCGAAGCCAACCAAGAAACCCCGCAAGGACCGCGACCGAGATGACCAGCGCCGACATGAACAAACGGCTCTCTGCCCGCAGTGCAGTCAAACGCTCTGCCGCCGCCGCGATAGGGGGTTCCACGAATCCCGCTGGCAGCGCTCCGCTTGCCACGTTGCTGATTTTACTCAACATCAGACTCGCCTCCCCGGCACCGGAGGGAACCATCTCAGGCGGAAGGGACCCGACAACCATTAGCTGAATCACCTTACCCTGGAACGCAGCCCAGAGGCCCAGAACAATCAGGGCGGGGATGCCACACCAAAGTGCGGCACGAGCACCGTAATAGAACGGCAGAGACTTGAGATGACGAATCCCGCCCATTGGCATGGCCAGCGACCGGGACCGGGAATAGCCCAGGCCGTAAGCCACGAGTGCCAGCACCAGGATCAGTAAAAGAAGATTAGCCGGTTGCATGAATATTCCTGTCTTCGACTTCAGATAGGCGCACAGTTTACAGGTTCAGGCCTGAACTGACACCGGCCTTCCTAACGTGCAAAAGGGCGCGAGTCTCAAATGAGACCCGCACCCCTGTTTTCCGGACTTCTGGATTATTTGAGTTCGTCCACAGTCAGGTTAGGCATGTTTTCGGCCTTGTCCATCAGGTTCATCAGCTGCTCGCGCGGCGGGATGATCAGACCTACATCCTTGAGGTAACCGTTCTGGCCCAATGCGGCGTTGCTAATAAACTCATCAACGTACTCCTGGATACCCGGGACCACCCCGATGTGAGCCTTCTTCACGTAGAAGAACAGTGAGCGGGCTACCGGGTACTCGTCCGCTGCGATGCCTTCGGCGGTCGGAATCATACCGTTCAGGGTGGCGGCCTGCAGGCGATCGGAGTTTTCTTCCAGGAAGCTGTAGCCGAATACACCATACATGCCAGTATCGCCGATCAGCTTCTGAACGATCAGGTTGTCGTTCTCACCGGCTTCGATGAACGCACCGTCTTCACGAACACTTTCGCAAATTGCGCCATGCTCGTCTTTGCTCAGGCTCTCGGCTTCAGGTAGTTCGTCACAACCAGCAGCCAGTGCCAGCTCGTTGAAAGAATCACGGGTACCGGATGTCGGAGGCGGTCCCATCACACGAATTGGCTTGTTCGGCAGGCTGGAGTCAACATCGCTCCAGTTTTTGTTCGGGTTGGCAACCCACTTGCCATCAACGGGAACCTTGGAACCCAGAGCCAGGAAAAGCTGCTTCAGGGAGATGTCGAGATTCTCGGCCTTGTTGGAGCTGGCAATTACGATGCCGTCGGAACCGATACGGAACTCGGTGATGTCAGTCACACCGTTCTTCTGGCACAGCTCAAACTCAGAGGTTTTCATACGGCGGGAAGCGTTGGTGATGTCCGGGTTCTGGGTGCCGATGCCCTGGCAGAACAGCTTCATACCGCCACCCGAGCCGGTAGACTCCAGTTTCGGGGTGCTGAAATCCGTTTTGGTACCGAAGCGCTCGGCAACGACCGTAGCGAATGGGTAAACCGTGGAAGAACCTACGATGCTGATCGTGTCGCGAGCCATTGCCGGCGCAGACATGGCGGCAACAGAGCCGGCCAGTGCAACTGTAGCGAGTGCTTTGTTCAGTTTCATCACGTCGAGTCTCCATTATTTGGTTTGGACGTTTTTGTCGGATGTTCTTAACCGATGAGTGAAGACTAATTGGACTCTATGACAACTTTGTTACAGCTATTGAAATATAGCGTCTTATCCACGAATTCGCTTGCAGAGCTGCCGCAGGCCGCTAACATGCGTGTTAAAACAATTCCAGAATTAATAAAAGGCAGGCTCCATGACAGCATTAGATGACGACAAACCGACGCCACACGGTGAACTGGCACTCCAGATTATCCCTCTTCCTTCCGACACTAATGCCAACGGTGACGTTTTTGCCGGCTGGCTAGTCAAGCAAATGGACATCGCCGCTGCCACCATCGCCGGACGGATTTCCCAGGGTCGAAACGCCACCGTGGCCATGGACCGGATGGAATTCCTGTCGCCGTTAAGGGTTGGTTCCCAGGTGGGATGTTACTGTGAGCTGGTTGATATTGGTCGCAGTTCCATGAAAATCAATGTCGAGGTCTGGACCCTGGACCGCACCGCCAAGAATCCCCGCAAGGTCACAGAAGGTCTGTTCGTCTATGTCGCCATTGATGAAAATGGCCGCATTCGGGAAGTGCCCGAACAAAGCCTCTGAACCTCATTTCCAGCCATGTAACAACCGGGCGTAGTTCAATCGTTCCCAAGCCTGGGCGTTAGGGGCGTTTTCCAGGGACAAAACGCCCCGGGCCTCGGCCAGTGAGCCATAACCCATTCCGGACAGCCTGCGCTTCATTTCTTCGGTGACCCTGGCAAGCGCCTGAGGCCCCTCAGCAAGAACGGCTGAGACGACCTGCACGGCAGTAGCGCCAGACAGGATCGCCTTGGCCGCGTCATCACCGTTATGGACGCCGCCTGAGGCCGCCATTTCCAGAGTTGTCCGGCCAAACAGCGTTGCCATCCCGTGCAAGCGTAGCGGCAGTTCGGCACTGGAAGACAGCACAACTTCCCGGCTAAGGCTCAGCTCGTCCAGGTCCATATCCGGTTGATAAAACCGGTTGAACAACACCAGCCCCCGGGCACCCGCCGCTTCGACGCCAGCAACAAACGCCGGTAACGCAGAATAGAAAGGCGACAGCTTGACGCTGACCGGAATATTCACCTGCTCAACCACAGACTGGACCACCGCCAGCTGGCGCTGCTCAAGACTGTCCGCCGTGTCGGAAGGATCCGTGGCCAGATCGTAGAGGTTCAGTTCAATGGCTTGTGCACCGGCCTGCTCCAGCTCCCGGGCATGCTGGGTCCAGCCGCCGGGGGATATGCCGTTGAGCGAGGCAATCACGGGTACGTCCAGAGCATTACGAAGCAGCTCCAGTCGCCGGCAGTAACTGCCGGACCCCATCTCAAACACCTCGGATTCCGGAAAAAACGAGCGTGCCTCGGCGTCCATGTTGATACGGGAATCAATAAACCGGTGTGCCGCCATCTGTTCTGCCACCAGCTGCTCTTCGAACAGCGAATGCATGACCACGGCACCGGCCCCGGCCTCAACACAGGCTTTCAGGGCGTCCAGGTCATCGGTCAGCGGACTGGCGCCAACCACCAGGGGAGAGCGGAGTTCCAGCTCCAGCCAACGGGTTGTCAGCTCAGTCATGACGTTCACCCTTTTCTTTGTCAGCGTCGGAAGATTCGTGGGGCTCAAAGTGGATCCCCGCCAGCTGCTTGTAGAGCTCCCGCTGTTCAGTCGCTGCGTCAGAAGCTGCCGCCACGAGCTGTTCGTAGCGTTCGGGATCTCTCAGTTCCAACATCCGGAAGCGCGCTTCTTCCTGCATGTACGCTTTCATGGTGGTTTTCTGACGCAGGGAGTCCAGCTGCAGGGGCGGCAGCCCTTCGTGAATGCGTCGGGGATCGAACCGGTAAATTGGCCAGGCCCAGCTGTCCACCGCCCGCTTTTGTTGTGCCGGGGAGTGCACCAGGTCGTAGCCATGGGCAATGCAGGGACTGTGGGCAATGATCAGCGCAGGACCGTCGAAGCTCTCGGCTTCCTGTAACGCTTTGGCGGTGTGATTGCTATGAGATTGCATGGCGATCTGGGCCACGTAGACATGGCCATAACTCATGGCAAGCAGCCCGAGGTCTTTCTTGCGGGTTGCCTTGCCGGCGGCCGCAAATTTAGCAATCGCCCCCATCGGCGTGGCCTTGGATTGCTGACCGCCGGTATTGGAATACACCTCGGTATCCAGCACCAGCAATTTCAGGTTCTGGCCCGAGGCCAGGGCGTGGTCGAGACCGCCGTAACCGATGTCGTAGGCCCAGCCATCGCCGCCAATTACCCAGACACTTTTCGGGCAAAGTTCATCAGCCAGGCTCTCGAGCTCCCGGGCCTCCGGACCTTGCCGGTCTGCCAGCCAGTTCCGGAGCTGCTCAACCGCTGTGCGCCTTGACGCCATAGCAGACTCATCAACAGTGGTGCAGGCACTGGTGAGCTCAGAGTAGAGCCCGTCGGGCAATTGCCCTTGTACCTGATCCAGCAGCTGCCGGGCCCGACCCACGAGTTTGTCGAGACCCAGGCGCATACCCAGACCCAGTTCCGCCGCATCTTCAAACAGGGAATTATTCCAGGTGGGTCCCCGGCCGTCAGCATTTACCGTATATGGCGTGGTGGGCAAATTGCCGCCATAGATCGAGGAGCATCCGGTTGCGTTGGCGATCAGAAGCCGATCGCCAACCAATTGGGTCAGCAGCCGGATATAGGGCGTTTCACCACAGCCGGCACAGGCACCGGAATACTCGAACAGGGGAATCAGCAGCGGCAGGGATTTGAAGTCCCGGGGAATTCGGTCTCTGGGCACATCCGGAAGTTGCCGGAAAAACGCCAGGTTCTCCGACTCAACTTCACGGTACTGCTCAATAGGCTGCATGTTGATGGCTTTGCGCTTGGGCTGGGTCCTGTCCTTTGCCGGGCAAACCTCCACACACAAGCCACAGCCGGTGCAGTCGTCCGGCGCCACCTGTATGCGGTAGTCGAGGCCTTCCAGATCAGATGTGTGGGTTTCCGGCACCACCTCGAACGCCTCCGGCGCCCCCTTGACGGCCTCCGGTTCAAACACTTTGCTGGTGATTGCAGTGTGGGGACAGATCATTGCGCAGAAGTTGCACTGCACGCACAAGTCGGATTCCCAGATAGGAATTTCCAGGGCGATGGTTCGCTTTTCATACTGACTGGTTCCCGTTGGCCAGGTACCGTCCGGCGGAAAAGCACTGACCGGCAGTTTGTCCCCCTGCCCTTCCAGTAACAGGCGGGTAACTTTCTGGACAAAGTCTGGTGCATTCTTCGGCACTCTCGGCGGTCGGGTGCGGGTGGCCGTTACCCTGTCCGGTACCGGCACCTCGTGCAGGTTGTCCAGCGCCGAATCCACCGCTTCCACGTTGCGGCGCACCACTTCTGGCCCGCGGCGGCCCCAGGTTTTGCGGATGGATTCCTTGATGTGGGCAATGGCCTCATCCCGCGGGAGGATATCCGCCAGGGCGAAGAAGCAGACCTGCATCACCGTGTTGATCCGCCGTTCCAGCCCCGCTTTTTCCGCCACCTCGGCGGCATCAATCACAAACAGCCGGGCTTTACGCTCAACAAGCACCCGCTGGACCTCCACCGACAGCCGATCCCAGACCTCCTCTTTCGGCCAGGGCACATTGAGCAGCACTGTTGCGCCCTCGGCGGCATGTTCCAGCACATCAAAACGCTCCAGGAACTGGGGCGCATGAATGGCCACAAACTGGGCCTTGTTGATCTGATAGCTGGAGCGTATTGGCAGCGGGCCGAACCGCAGGTGGGATACCGTGGTGGCGCCGGATTTCTTGGAGTCGTAGACGAAATGGCCCTGGGCAAACAGGTCCGTGCCCTCGCCCAGAATCTTGATGCTGGCCTTGTTGCTGCTGACGGTGCCATCAGCGCCCAGACCGAAAAACAGCGCCCGACGGGTTTTCGGAGACTCGATATCCAGTTCGCTATCAACCTCCAGCGAGAGATGGCTGACATCGTCCCGCACGCCAACGGTAAAACGGGTTTTCGGCGCTTCGGCTTTCAGTTCGTCGAAAATGGCACAGACCATGGCCGGCGTGAACTCCCGGGAAGACAGGCCATAGCGACCGCCGATTACCCGGGGCGGCACCTTGCGCTCGCCCCGGCTGTAGGCTTCCATCAAGGCACCGCTGACCTCCAGCAACAGCGGCTCGCCCTGGGCCCCGGGCTCCTTGGTTCGGTCCAGTACCGCCAGTTGATTCACGGTGTCAGGCAAGGCCTTCAGGAAACGGTCCGTGGCAAAGGGGCGGAACAGGCGTACCTTGAGCACCCCCACCTTTTCACCCCTCTCCAGCAGCCATTCCACCGTCTCATCGGCGCATTCGGCCCCGGAGCCCATCAGGGTGACCACCCGCTCGGCCTCGGGGTGGCCGACATAATCAAACAACCGGTATTGGCGGCCAGTGATGCCGGCAAACCGGTCCATCACCGCTTCCAGTTTTTCCGGAAACGCATTGTAGAAAGGATTGATGGCCTCCCGGGACTGGAAAAACGCGTCCGGATTCTGGGAGGTACCTCGAACCACCGGCCGATCCGGTGTCATCCTACGGCTCCGGTGCGCCTCCAGCCCCTCATGGGGCACCAGGGCTTTCAAGTCCTCGTCCCTGAGTGACACAATCTTGTCGATTTCATGGGAAGTGCGGAAGCCGTCGAAAAAATGCATCACCGGTACCCGGCTTTCCAGAGTTACCGCGTGGCCGACGGCCGCCAGGTCCTGTGCTTCCTGAACGGAACCTGAGGCCAGCAAAGCAAAGCCCGTGCCTCGGGCGGTCATTACGTCGGAATGGTCACAGAAAATGGACAGGGCATGAGTGGCGACACTGCGGGCAGCAATGTGCATGCAGAATGGCGAAAGCTCACCGGCAATCTTGAACAGGTTGGGCAGCATCAGCAGCAGCCCCTGAGAGGCGGTGAACGTGGTTACCAGCGAACCCGCCTGAAGTGCCCCGTGCATGGCACCCGCAGCACCCGCCTCGGACTGCATTTCCACCACACTGGGCACCTGACCCCAGAGGTTGGGTTTGCCCAGAGCTGCCCAATCATCGGCGTGTTCGCCCATCACCGAGGCTGGGGTGATCGGATAAATAGCAATAGTCTCGCTCAGGCGGTAGGCCACCGAAGCCACGGCTTCGTTGCCATCGAGGGTGCGGAATTCCATGGCCACAACTCCTTGTGGTTCAGGCCGAAAGATTTTTCTGAGTCTAGGTAGCGACCGTGACATCTGCAAGCCGTCTTCGGTTTTACCCCTTGCCGCGAGAAAGCGACCACAAACCGAGCACGGGCCCGGGCACGAGTATCAGCACGACCCAGACCTCCAGCTGATGCCACAAGCCACTGGTCAGCCAGATGGCCGGCAGTGTCAGGCCAAATCCAACCGCGTTCATCACCGCCAGGGATGATCCCACCGTTTCCCGTGGTGCCGTCGCCGCGGCCAATGCCGAAAACTGAGGCGAATCCGTGATCACCGCAATGCCCCAGACAAGCAGCAGCGCCATCAGAAAAACCGGGGGAAGCCCGCTCAGCCAGGGGTATAACAGGCAGACAAGTCCTGACACCATAAGTGCCCCCCGGGCCACCCGCTCGCTACCCACAGTACGACTGAGACGGCCGCCGCCGACGCAGCCAGCGGCGCCGATGCCGATCACCGCGAACGCCAGCCAGGGCACCAATGCCTCACCCTGCCCCAGTCGCTGCAATTCCCGACCAATCAACAGCGGCGTCAGGGTCCAGAACGCGTAGAGTTCCCACATGTGGCCGAAATAGCCGCCGGCCACCGCCCGAAACCTGGGTATTTGCAGGGCTGCCAGCCCCTGACTCAGCGGCAGCCGGCCACTGCTTTTCGGCAGGTGCGGCCCGTCTCCCAGGAGAAACACCATTGCTCCACCGGCCAACGCCAGACATGATGCCGCGATCAATGGCCACTCCCAGGCCATACCCAGCGTTGCTCCCCGCATCAGGTGTGGCAACGCCGTTCCCAAGGTGAGCATGCCGACCAGCCAGGCAAGGGCTGCGCCCGCGTATTTCGGAACCCAGGCAATCACCATTTTCATCCCCAGGGGATAGATGCCCGCCAGGCACAGACCAGTGGCAAATCGTAAAAGGAAATCGAGAGGAGGCAAACCTGCAGCGAAAACAAACCCGCCGTTGACCAAAGCACCCAGGAGGCTCGACACTGCAAAGATCCGGCTGGCACCAAACCGGTCTGCCAAACCTGTTACAGCGATGGTCAGAGTACCAACGATAAAACCGGCCTGGACCGCAAGAGTCAGCCTGCCCAGATCGGTTTCCGTGAGCCCCAGTTCTCTTGCAAGCGATAACCATACACCGTTAACACTGAACCAAAGGGAAGTGCCGAAAAGCTGGGCCAGCACGATCACCGGCAGTGGGAAACGCCGAAGCAAATCCATCATTATCGTTATCTTCTCTGTTGAGTGACGCCCCTCAAGACTATAGCGAGGTCTTCCAGAGAGCACATGCTACTTTCGTTTCTTGCTATAGATCAGCCGGGTTGTCCGAGAATGGGAGTATTCTCTCAGGAAGTTGTTCGTCATATATTCAGCAATCGTCTTCCTTCGGCAAGCGAAAGATGCCCTAAACATGCTTGAACTATTCACTCACCTGGCCAACTGGCTGACGTACGACCTGATGGGTCTGAACCCAGGCACCAAACTGGGCACCTCGGTTCACTTTTTTATCGAGGACACCACCAAGATTCTGTTTCTTCTGGTGGTAATGATCTATGTGATAGCACTGGCACGGGCTTCCCTCAACCTGGAGCGGGTGCGCGCCTACATCCAGCAAAAGAACCAGATGGTCGGCTATGTTTTCGGTTCCGGGTTTGGTGCCATTACCCCGTTTTGTTCCTGTTCCAGCATTCCGCTGTTTCTGGGCTTTACCAGCGCAGGCATTCCAATAGGTATCACCATGGCATTCCTGTTTACCTCGCCCATCATCAATGAAGTCGCGGTGATCATGCTCTGGAGTCTGCTGGGCTGGAAGTTCACCCTGGCCTACATTGTTGTCGGCATGGCCGTGGGAGTCATCGGCGGCATGATACTGGATGCTGTGAAGGGTGAACGCTGGCTGAAGGACTTTGCTGCCAAGGCCTATCAGAAGGCAGCCGAGCAAGCCAGAGATGCACCTGAAGGTGTGGTCGTGCCCGAAGCGCCAAAGCTGACACTTGCTGAAAGGCATCAGTTTGCCAAAGGCGAACTGATGGACATTGTCGGCCGCATCTGGAAGTGGGTGCTGATCGGCGTTGGCCTCGGAGCCGCCCTGCACGGCTTTGTACCGGATGACTGGTTTGCCGAAAACCTCGGTTCCGGCCAGTGGTGGAGCGTTCCGGCCGCGGTTTTTGCCGGCCTGCCCCTGTACTCCAACGCCACCGGCGTGATTCCGGTCATGGAAAGCCTGATCATCAAGGGCCTACCCGTGGGCACCACCCTCGCCTTCTGCATGAGCACCGTAGCGGCGAGTTTTCCGGAATTCATCATGCTCAAGCAGGTCATGACCTTCCGCCTTCTGGTCATGATTTTTGCCATCCTGCTGGCCAACTTCATGGTAGTTGGCTGGGTGATTAACATCGTCAGTCCCTGGCTATTTGCCGGATTCTGACTATCAGTGACTGAAAGCCGTATCTGACAGGAGAACGACTATGAAAACCTTCGAAGTGCTTGGTACCGGTTGCAAAAAATGCGTTAACACTGCTGAAAAGATTGAGACGGTTGCCCGTGAGCTTGGCCAGAAAGTAGACGTGGTAAAAGTTACCGATCCGGCCAGAATCATGGAGTACCAGGTGATGTCGACGCCAGCTGTGGCGGTTGACGGCAAGTTGGTTCATAGCGGCTCCATTCCGGAGCACGACAAGATTGTTGGCTGGTTCGACGCCGGAAACTGAACGGCTGAACTCGCGAATGGCAATCACTCGACGGGCACCGAACCCACGAAAGCGAAGGGTGCCTTTCATTCAGGCCATCACGGGCCGCCTCTCCGGCAGCATCAGGGATAACAGTGCTGCTATTGCCACCAGCCCGGCGGATATCCACAGACAGGCTCCCAGCCCATAGGACTGGTAAATCCAGCCAGACAGGATGGTACCAAGAAGCCGGCCGGCAGCATTGGACATGTAGTAAAAACCCACATCCAACGACACGCCATCTCCCCGTGCATAGCTGACAATCAGGTAGCTGTGCAGGGAGGAATTGATAGCGAACAGCACCCCGAACAGCAGTAATCCACCAACAATCACAACCTGTGGCGACCAGCCCGCCATCAAGCCCACGGCAATCCCGGCCGGGATCAGCGCCAAAGTGGTAGCCCAGAGCACTGCCGATTGCTTCCCTTTCATACTACCGGTAACACGAGGCGCGATCGTCTGGACAAAGCCATAACCGATAACCCAGAGGGCCATAAAACCGCCCACTTTCCAGAAATCCCAGCCGAACACCGTATGCAGGTACACCGGAAGTGCGACCACGAACCACACATCCCGGGCGCCGAACAGGAACATTCGCGACGCCGATAGCACGTTAATGGCACGGCTTTTTGACAGGATCTCTCTGAACTTCGGTTTGGCTTTGCTCTTTCCCAGCTCCTGCTTGAGCAGGAACAGGCTCGCCAACCAAACCAGGCCCAGAGCAACGGCCATGAAGACCACCGCGCCCGTGAAGCCGGCTGTCATCAGCAGCACGCCGCCGAGAAAAAATCCGACACCCTTCAGGGTGTTCTTGGATCCGGTCAGGATCGCTACCCATTTGTAAAGCTTGCCCTGATGCTCATCCGGTACCAGCAACTTGATGCCGCTCTTGGCGGACATCTTGTTCAGGTCCTTGGCAATGCCGGACAACGCTTGCGCCGCCATTACCCAGGGTACCGTGAGCATCGCCGCCGGCACTGCCAGCATGCCCAGCGCCACGATCTGCAGGAACAACCCGATATTCATGGTGCGGTTCAGCCCCATGCGGGCGCCCAGGTAACCGCCGACCAGGTTGGTCACCACCCCGAAGAACTCGTAGAAGATAAACAACAGGGCGATTTCGAGGGGCGAATAGCCCAACTGGTGGAAGTGCAGCACCACCAGCATCCGCAGGGCGCCATCGGTGAGGGTGAAGGCCCAGTAGTTGCCGGTGATCACCAGGTACTGTCGGATGGCAGCCGTCATATCAGGCAGCACCCACCCTGCGCGCCAGTTCGGCGGTGCGATTGGCGTAGCCCCACTCGTTATCGTACCAGGCGTAGATTTTCACCTGGGTGCCGTTGACCACCATGGTGGACAGGGCATCGACGATGGACGATCGCGGGTCGGTTTTGTAGTCAATGGACACCAGTGGGCGCTCTTCGTATCCCAGGATGCCTTTGAGCTCACCTTCAGCGGCTTCTTTCAGCAACTGATTCACCGCTGCACGGTCGGTCGGTGTCTCCACCTCAAACACGCAGTCGGTCAGCGACGCATTGGTGAGCGGCACGCGCACGGCGTGGCCATCGAGGCGCCCATTCAGTTCCGGGAATATTTCGATAATCGCCGTCGCCGAGCCGGTGCTGGTGGGAATCAATGAGCTGCCGCAGGCCCTCGCCCGGCGCAGATCCTTGTGGGGCGCATCAATAATGGTCTGGGTGTTGGTCAGGCTGTGAATGGTGGTGATGGAGCCGTGCTTGATACCCAGTTTTTCATGAATCACCTTCACCACCGGCGCCAGGCAATTGGTGGTGCAGGAGGCGGCGGTCACAATACGGTCTTTGGCCGGGTCGAAAATATCATCGTTCACACCAACCACAATGTTCTTGGCCCCCGCCTCCTTCACCGGTGCCGTGACCACTACCCGTTTCACACCCTGGTCCAGATAAGCCTGCAGGGCGCTGACCTTCTTGTTCACACCACTGGCCTCGATCACCAGATCGCAGCCGGACCAGTCGGTTTCACCGATGGCGCGGTTGTGAGTCACCCGAATACATTGGCCCTCGATGACGATGTCCGTTCCGTCCGCAATGGCTTCCTGGCCCCAGCGACCATGGATGCTGTCAAAGTTAAGCAGGTGGGCCAGTGTGGCGGCATCGGCACCCGGGTCGTTGATGGCCACAAACTCCATATCTGGCCAGCCCCAGGCGGCCCGCAAGGCCAGACGACCGATTCGGCCAAATCCATTAATGCCTACTTTGATCTTGCTCATGGTGTGCTCCTGATGAAACTGTTCGTACATTAGACCGCGTGAGGATTACAGGCATTGGACAGACGGGCGGCCTGCCATGGCCTGTAACCGTGCAAGCGGGTTCTCTATCAAACGGCCGTTATGGCTGGCGATTTCATCCAGCACACGGGCCAGCCACTGCGGAATGCCCGGGCTCAGGTAATAATAGATCCACTGACCCCGACGCTCCGTGGCCAGCAGGCCAGCGTCCCGCAACGTCGCCAGATGCCGGCTGACCTTTGGCTGGGGCGCTTCAAAGGCTTCGGTAAGTTCGCAGACACAGAGTTGCCCCTGGCTGCGGATCATTAACAGCGCCGCAAGACGGAACTCGTCGGCCAGTGACTTGAACACCGTGACCGGGTCATAGCTGGCGGGTTTCGGGCCGGTTTCTTTCTGATGTACCAGTGCGAACAGCGCAATGCGCTCCCTGATTTCCTTGAGAGTAAGGGCAAAAGTGGCGTGGCGGTTTGCCGGCACCGGATCGGCAAAATCCCAGGCAATCTGCTGGGCAGGCTGACAGACCGTACCGCACTCGTTCGCGGCTTTCTCGCACAGGGTGATCACGTAATCCCAGTATTGCCCCTGCACATCGGCCAATTGCTTGCTATGCAATCCTTCAGTGGAGATGCCGGCTTCCTCAAGCACCTGCAGTGCCATCGGGTGGGGCCTGGTTGGCTCGGTGCCGGCGCTGGCCACTTCAAACCGGTCTCCGGCAATGTCCCGGAGCAAGGCTTCTGCCATCAGGGAACGGGCACTGTTGGCGGTACAGACGAACAAAACGCGGCGTTTCATATCCCAGATTCCGTATATTTGATTTCATGCATATCTGTTTTTGTGCATAATAGATCCGGCATCTCCACGAGTAAAGGAATCCGGCAAAAAATGAGCACCCAGGACCAGGACCTCCCCAACGTCGAACCGGAATTATTCAACGCTCCAACAACGGGCCAGCTCTTCAAGGCAAAGCCGGCGTCACATCCGCCACGGATTCTGTTGCTGTATGGCTCATTGCGGGAACGCTCGTTCAGTCGACTGGCCGTTGAAGAGGCTGCCCGATTGCTCGAAGCCATGGGCGCGGAAACCCGGGTATTTAACCCAAGGGGTCTGCCTCTGGCCGATGCGGAAGATGCCTCTCACCCCAAGGTGCAGGAATTGCGGGATCTGGCCCAGTGGTCTGAAGGCATGGTGTGGTGTTCACCAGAGCGTCACGGCGCCATGACCGGCATCATGAAAACCCAGATTGACTGGATCCCGCTGTCCATTGGCGGCATGCGTCCCACCCAGGGCAAGACCCTGGCCGTAATGGAGGTCTGTGGCGGCTCCCAGTCCTTCAATGCCGTCAATCAGCTGCGGGTGTTGGGGCGCTGGATGCGGATGGTCACCATCCCGAATCAGTCGTCGGTGCCCAAGGCGTTTATGGAGTTTGACGAGAACGACCGCATGAAACCCTCGCCCTATTACAATCGCATCGTCGATGTGATGGAGGAGCTGGTGAAATTCACTCTGCTGATCCGGGACCGGAGTGACTACCTGACCGACCGGTATTCCGAGCGGGTGGAAAGTGCCGAAGAAGTCTCCAAACGCGTCAACCAGCGGTCCATGTGAGGGAAAGGCAATGAGCAGCAATACCGAAATCACCCAGGCGGAAGGCTCCGGCGAAGGCATGGACCTGTTCGGCAGGTACCTGTCGGTGTGGGTGGCTCTGGCCATCATCGCCGGCGTCGCCCTCGGCCAGTTCGCGCCCGTAGTGCCCGAGACTCTGTCCCGCTTCGAATACGCGCAGGTCTCTATCCCCATCGCCATTCTGATCTGGGCGATGATTTTCCCGATGATGGCGCAGATTGATTTCAGTGCGGTGGTCGGTGTTCGGAAAGAACCGAAAGGCCTGGCGATCACTACCATCGTCAACTGGCTGATCAAGCCCTTCACCATGTTTGCCATTGCCTGGTTTTTTCTGATGGTGGTGTTCGAGCCATGGATCGCGCCGGGACTGGCCAGCGAGTACCTGGCCGGGGCGATCCTGTTGGGTGCAGCGCCCTGCACCGCCATGGTGTTCGTGTGGAGCTTCCTGACCAAAGGCGATGCCGCCTACACCCTGGTGCAGGTATCCCTGAACGACATCATCATGCTGTTTGCCTTCGCACCGATTGTTGTTTTCCTGCTGGGCATTTCCGACATCCAGGTGCCCTGGGATACCGTGCTGCTGTCGGTCGTCCTGTACATCGTGATTCCGCTAACAGCCGGCTACCTGACCCGTCGCGCCCTGATTTCGCGCCACGGTCAGCAGTGGTACGACGATGTCTTCATGAAGCGGCTCAGCCCGGTCACCCCGGCGGCGCTGATCGTAACCCTGGTGCTGCTGTTCGCCTTCCAGGGGGAAGTGATCCTCAACAATCCCCTGCACATCGTGTTGATTGCCGTGCCACTGATTGTTCAGACCTTCCTGATTTTCTTCCTGGCCTATGGCTGGGCGAGGCTGTGGAAAGTACGCCATTGCATCGCAGCACCGGGCGCCATGATTGGCGCCAGCAACTTCTTCGAACTGGCCGTGGCCGCGGCCATCGCACTGTTCGGCCTGCAATCCGGCGCAGCGCTGGCCACAGTGGTTGGTGTGCTGGTGGAAGTGCCGCTAATGCTGGTTCTTGTCCGTATTGCCAACAAGACCCGGGACCGTTTTCCCGAATGAAGCCATGTTGCCAGTGCCGAAGGAAATATCCCGGCACTGGCATCAAGGGCATCATCTGTTCAGCCCACCCCCACCCTGCTAATATCGCGGCCACAATTCTGACGCACTGACTCTAACGGAATCCTCGTAATGGACGTTTTCCAGGCTCTTTTCCTTGGCCTTCTCCAGGGACTGACCGAATTCCTGCCAATTTCCAGCTCCGCCCACCTTATCCTCACGCCGGTGTTCTTCGGCTGGAATGATCAGGGCGTAGGTTTCGACCTGTCAGTGCACTTTGGCACGCTGTTGGCGGTGGTGCTTTATTTTCGACAGGATGTTTTCGGCATTGCGAGAGACGGCCTGATTTCAGTCAGTCGCCGGAAAATTGTTGGCCAGGGCGCCCTGGCCTGGTACCTGGTTATTGGCACCATCCCGGCGGGTTTGGCAGGTCTGGCCCTGCTGGATATGATCGACAATGAACTGAGGGCGGTGGAAGTTATCTTCTTCACCACTCTGTTCTTCGGTCTGCTGCTCGGCCTCGCCGACTGGCTACCCAAACGCCAGCGCACGCTCGACAAACTCAACTGGAAAGACGCTGCACTGGTCGGCATTGCCCAGGCCATGGCCCTGGTTCCCGGCACCTCCCGCTCGGGCGTTACCATCACCGCCGGCCTGTTCCTCGGCATGACCCGGGAAACCGCGTCCAGGTTCTCTTTCCTGCTGGCGATTCCCATCATCGTGCTGGCGGGGGGTGTGAAACTCCTGGAAGTCGCAACGTCGGATGTTGTCGTGGACTGGAGTGGTTTCTTGATCGGCGGCGTAACATCTTTCCTGATGGCCATCACCGCTATCCACTTCTTCCTGAAGTGGCTCAACAAGGTGGGCATGTGGCCGTATGTTATTTACAGGATTGTTTTGGCAGGGGTTATTTACGCAGTTCTGATGTAAAGGCGGCAAGCACTCTGTCTGAAGCGCAGGGTTGGGTAGGCCTTTCCAAAACTGTGCGGAGCCATGGATGGCGGAGCCCAAGCGTCACATGGGTGAGGCCGAGCGCTTATGAAGCGAAGCTTCATGCGACAGCCGAACGACTGCAATCTGTGATTGCAGTCCGGACCCCGGAGGGGTGCCGCTAGGAGCGTGTTTTGGAAAGGCCTACCCAACCCTGTGCGCCCCCCGAAACTAACAGGCTTCCAGGGGCGCATAAGCCAGCACCAGCCACTTGGCACCGTCATCGAAGTTCACCTGCACCCGCGTATGATGCCCGGTTCCCTCAGCGTTCATAACGATACCCTCGCCAAACTTGGGGTGACGCACCCGCTGCCCGAGGCTGAAGCCGGACTGTTTAGCCGAGTCCTGACTGAACAGGCCTTCATTGGGCCGCTGAACCATGGCCGGCCGCGTGACGGTATTTCTCAGGCGCACTTCCTGCAGACAATCAGCCGGGATCTCCCGAACAAACCGGGATAACGCATTGAATTTCTCCTGGCCATAGAGACGGCGGGATTCGGCATAAGTGAGCACCAGCTTTTTCATAGCCCGGGTGATCCCCACATAGGCCAGCCGACGCTCTTCTTCCATTCGCCCTGGCTCTTCCAACGACATACCGTGGGGAAACAACCCCTCCTCAACTCCGGCCAGGAACACCAGAGGAAATTCGAGGCCTTTGGCGGAATGCAGGGTCATTAACTGCACGCTGTCTTCATGGGCTTCTGCCTGGGATTCACCAGCATCCAGAGCAGCCTGAGCAATGAATTCCGACAGTGGATCCAGGCCCTCTTCCACTTCAAAATCAGAGAGAGCGTTCACCAGCTCTTCAAGGTTCTCGACCCGGGCCTGCCCCTTTTCACCCTTTTCGCTGGCGTGATAACCCTTCAGACCGCTGTCTTCAATCGTTTGCTTCATCAGGCCCTGCAGAGAGGCATCGCCCGCCATGCCTGACAAGCCCTCAATGATCGCTATGAACGACTGCAATCCGGTCTTTGCCCGCCCCTTTACCTGGCCGGCTTCCAGCAAGCGCTCTGCCGACTCCCAGAGCGAAATACTCTGCTCGGTTGCGAATTCCCGAAGTTCCGCCAGACTCTTGGCGCCGATTCCCCGGGGCGGCACATTCACCACCCGCTCAAAGGCGGCGTCATCCCGGCGGTATTGCACCAGCCTCAGGTAGGCCAGTGCGTTGCGGATTTCCTGGCGGTCGTAGAACCGCAGGCCGCCGTATACCCGGTATGGAATGCCCTGGCGCATCAGGGCTTCCTCCAGCACCCGCGACTGGGCGTTAGAGCGGTAAAGGATCGCAGCTTCACTTCTCAAATTACCGTCCATTACCCAGGCGGAAATACTGTCGGCGATGTAGTTGGCTTCATCCTGCTCATTGAACGCAGCGTATAAGCTGATGGGCTCACCGTCCGGTCCGTCGGTCCAGAGTTCCTTACCCAACCGCCCCTGATTGTTCGCAATGACTGCGTTGGCCGCCTTCAGAATCATCTGGGTGGAGCGATAGTTCTGCTCCAGCCGCACCAGCCGGGCATTGGGAAAATCCCGCTGGTACTGCTGGATATTCTCGATTTTAGCGCCACGCCAGCCGTAGATGGACTGGTCGTCGTCGCCCACCACCGTCAGTGGCACGCGATTACTTGCGAGAACCTGCAACCAGGCATACTGGATCGTGTTGGTATCCTGGAACTCATCCACCAGAATATGCTGGAAACGCTTCTGGTAATGCGCCAGCAATTCAGGCCGGTGCAGCCAGAGCTCATGGGAGCGGAGCAAAAGCTCGCCAAAATCCACCAGGCCACCCTGCTGGCAGAGTTTTTCATACTGGCGGTATATCTTAAGCATGGTCGAGGTAAAGTGATCGCCCGGATTGTCCTGAATATGATCCGCCCTCAGCCCCTCGTCCTTCTGGCTGTTGATGAACCACTGGGCCTGCTTCGGTGGCCAGCGGCTCTCATCAATCTGGTTCTCCCGCATGACTCGCTTGACCATTCGCAGCTGATCGTCGCTGTCCAGCACCTGGAAATTCTCAGGCAACCCGGCGTCCTGGTAGTGCGCGCGCAGCAGACGGTGGGCAATGCCATGGAAAGTACCAAACCACAGCCCCCGGGCCGGAATGTCCATCATCTGCTCGATGCGGTAGCGCATTTCCTTGGCGGCCTTGTTGGTGAAGGTCACCGCGAGAATCCCGGTCGGCGGCACCCGGTCAACCGTCATCAGCCAGGCAATCCTGTGCACCAGCACCCGTGTCTTGCCACTGCCAGCGCCCGCCAGCACCAGCAGGTGATCATTCTGGGCGGTGACGGCCTCACGCTGGGCATCATTGAGAGGATCGATAATGTGGGAGACATCCATAGGGAAACGTTCGCTACTGGTTAAATAAACAGGAGTGGAAGTATAACAGGAGAAAAAACGGATTTCCGCGGGCTTGGGTTAGCCCTCTTGCTGATGGCGAGTCGCACGAGGGCGGGACCCTTTCCAGGACACGCTACGAGCACATCCATGTGCGCTTGGGTGTGGCCATCCCTGGCCACACAGTCCTGAAAAGGGCCCCGCCCTCGCGCTTTCCGTGTTTGAGAGAAAGCTGTTCTGTTAAAAGCCTCTGGGCACTGTTTGCGCTTCTACGAACTCGAACAGACCTTCCAGACCACCCTCACGGCCAATGCCGGAGGCCTTCATGCCACCGAACGGAGCTTCAGGCGTGGGGCCAGTTCCGGTGTTCCAGCCACAATGGCCGAAGCGCAGGCCCGCCGCAACGCGCTGGGCGCGCTCGGCATCCGCGGTGAATACATAGGATGCAAGTCCGAATTCAGTGTCATTCCCGGCTTCAATGACTTCTTCCTCGGTCCGGAACAGCGCCATGGGCACCAGCGGTCCAAAAGTCTCCTCACGGTAGCAGCACATGTCACGGTTAACACCGGTGATCACGGTCGGCGGGAAGAACAGGCCATCGCCAAGTTCCTCGGGTTTTTTACCCGCTACCAGACCCGCACCTTGCTCCAGCGCGTCTTCAAGGTGTCGCTTCACCTTATCGAAGCCCGCCTTGTTGATCAGCGGCCCTATATCCACATCAGCGTTAATGCCGTCACCGACGGTCATCTTGTTCACCCGTTCAGCGAGCTTCTCGCCAAAGGCATCGGCCACTTTTTCATGCACGAAAATCCGGTTGGCACAGACACAGGTCTGCCCGCCACCGCGGAATTTGTTGGCGATCAGATTGTCAGCGGCCGCGTCCAGGTCGGCGTCATCGAAGACAATGAATGGCGCATTGCCACCCAGCTCCAGAGCCAGCTTTTTGACCTGCTCGGCCGTATCAACGATCAGCTTGCGGCCCACTTCGGTTGAGCCGGTGAAACTCAGCATGGGCACATCCGGGCTCTCGCAAAGAACCTTTCCGATGACGCTGGCCTTACCCATGACCAGGTTTACCATGCCATCCGGCATGTCCGTGTGCTTGTCCATCAGGCTGAACAGGGCAACCATAGTGAGCGGAGTCTCACTGGCAGGTTTGATCACCGATGGGCATCCGGCGGCAAGCGCCGCCGACAGCTTCTTGGCAATCATGCCAATCGGGAAATTCCACGGTGTGATCAGACCGGTGACACCGACCGGGCGGTAGTGAACGGTCCAGGTACAATCCTTGGGCTTTTCCGGGATAGTATGGGCATCCAAAGCCTGAATGTGCTTGGAGCAATAGTCGAAGAATCCGGCCGCGTAATCGACCTCGCCCTGGGCTTCCTGCAGCGGCTTACCGTGTTCCATACACAGGATGCGCCCCACTTCTTCCTTATTGGCCCTGAGCGCGTCCCGGATATCCTCCAGCCATTTCCTGCGGGTCTCGATCGAATAGGGATTCGTTAGTCGGAGCGCCGACTTACCTGCAGCCACGGCAGCCTGTACTTCATCCTCAGACATGGAGGCCGCCTGCGCAATCACCTCACCCGTAGCCGGGTTGTAGACATCAAAGGTGTTGCCCCGTGCATTATCAGTCCAGCGACCGCCGATGTAGCCAGTCAGCTTTTCCAGCAGTGGTGACTCGATCATCTCGACTCCTCTCCTGTAGGTTGCGTTATCCCTAGCGGGACAGTGTTGCGTCCGTTGAATATGTCTTCCATAGTGGATGCTGAATCACTGGCTGTAAAGTCAATGGCCAGGCTTTTGATCACCCTCCGACTGTGCCTATACTCGGAGCATCAATAATCAACGAGGTCGGATAATGAAAGCGTTTTTCCATCCCGCTCAGGATCAGCATATTCCCAAGACCTACTTCACCCGAGGGCAGATGCGCCAGCCCCAGGAGGTACCTGACCGCACCGGCCAGATGCTGGAAGGTTTGAAGGAAATGGGGGTATCTGTTCTGCAGCCATCAGATCAGGGCGCAGCACCGATCTCAAAGGTACATGATCTGGGCTATCTCCGATTCCTGGAATCGGCCCATCGGCGCTGGATGAAAATGGACGACTGGGGCGAAGAGGTTATCTCGAATATCTTCGTCCGGTCCCCCAATCACCTGACGGGCATTCTGGCTGAGGCCGCCCGTTATCAGGCTGACGGCAGTTGCCCGATTGGCGAAAATACCTGGCATGCGGCTTACTGGTCGGCCCAGTCCGCCCTGGGCGCTGCCGATGCACTGATGGCCGGCGACCGCACCTCCTATGCCGTTTGCCGTCCTCCGGGTCATCATGCCAGGAAAGACGCTGCCGGAGGATTCTGTTATCTGAACAACGCCGCCATTGCCGCCGAACACATGAAGAGTCGTTTCCCGCGCGTTGCGATACTCGATACCGACATGCATCACGGCCAGGGCATTCAGGAGATTTTCTACGACCGCAGCGACGTGCTCTACATATCGATTCACGGTGATCCCACGAACTTTTACCCGGTCGTGACCGGCTATGAAAACGAACGGGGTGAAGGCGACGGTTTTGGTTACAACATCAACCTGCCGATGCCCCACGGTTCGT
Organism: Marinobacter salinus; assembly: GCF_001854125.1. Taxonomy (NCBI): domain Bacteria; kingdom Pseudomonadati; phylum Pseudomonadota; class Gammaproteobacteria; order Pseudomonadales; family Marinobacteraceae; genus Marinobacter; species Marinobacter salinus. Next base: position 3,619,251 of record NZ_CP017715.1, on the reverse strand, counting down.
CCGAAGATGATTTTTTTGACAAGCTGGACGAGGCTCTGGCCGCAATCAAGCTGTACCAGCCGGATGCCCTGATCCTTCCCCTGGGTTTCGATATCTACAAAAACGACCCTCAAGCAAAAGTGTCAGTATCTTCCGAAGGTTTCTGCCGGTTAAGCACACACATACGCCAACTTGGCTTGCCAACGCTTGTGGTACAGGAAGGTGGCTACGACCTGGACACCCTCAGTGAGAACGTCCAGCAGTTTTTCAAGGGACTGGCCGGATAAGTAGTCAGGAGGGAGGCACGTAAACCTTGATGTTCTCGTGCCCTTCCGCCCTGAGATGTCCGGCGTGCATACGGCTCATCGTGCCACGGTCGCAGTAGAGCAGATACTGGCGATTGTCGGGCAGTAGCGGAACCTGCTGGCGCAACTCATAGAAAGGAATCTCAATCACGTCGTTACTGGTGAGCGTCAGAGGTGACTGCTCACCCTCAGACGGGTGGCGCACATCGATAATGACGTCATCAACACCCGGCGTTTGCACCAACTCGACCTCTTCCGGCGTCTTGATGGTTTCCAGAAGGCGGTTTACCGGCGTTTCTTCACGGGATTCCAAGGCATTGGCCAACGCAAGCGGATCCATCGCGCCCTCATCCTCTTCGACCCTGTGGAGTCTGGCCCGGGTTGCCGGTTTCTGTGAAATAACGCCGCAATACTCCGGCATGGTCCGGGCGTAAGGCTCGGTGCCAATCTCACGGGCGATATTGATGATGGCTTCCTTGTCCATGGAGATCAGCGGACGTAAAACCACCTCGTCACTGGCCCGGTCCACCACATTAAGGTTGGTCAGGGTCTGGCTTGACACCTGGGCGACAGCGTCACCGGTAACCAGGCCTGCAACATTGTTGGTTTTGGCGATTTCGGCGGCAGCCTTGAGCATCTGGCGCTTCAATACCACCCCCCAGTGACGGTGATTCACTGAACGCATGATTTCGGTAACCACACCATCAAAGGGCACAGAGATAAACTTGGCGCCGTGGGAGGCGCCGTAACGGTCCCAAAGGTAGTGGACAACCTGTCGTACGCCAACTTCGTGGGCAGCGCCGCCGAGGTTGAAAAACAGGAAATGGCTCCGCAGCCCCCTGCGCATCATCAGGTAGGCAGCAACAGTGGAATCATACCCCCCGGAAACAAGTGTCATTACATTCTCTACACTGCCCAGCGGATAGCCACCAAGGCCCCGATGCCTGCGGTGGGCGATGTGGAAATACTGGTCCCGCACTTCGATCCGCACTTCCACCTGTGGCGACTTGAGATCAACACCGGTGGCTTCTGATGCCTGCATCAGAGCCGCGCCAGCCTCGCGCGCCAGATCGTTGGACCGGAAGTTGTGATCACCGTGGCGCCGGACGCGAACAGCAAAGGTTTTTCCATTCAGTCGGTGGGCGAAAGCTTCCACGGCTTTTTCGGCAATATCATCGACACTGACAAACGGAAATACACCGATTTCCTGAATGGTGGAAATGCCCGGAATGCGCATCAGTGCCTCAATAACAGAACCGGAAAGGCCACGGTCATCCGGGTACTCCACCTCCACACGATCCCAACTGCCATCAACAACGATGTCATGATCCAGGCGCGCCAGAAGTTTACGAATGTTCTGCCGTAAATGGCGCATCTGCTGACGGCGAACGGGCTTGCTCTTGATAGCGACTTCAGGAGCGGGACGAATCAGAATTTTCATAGATTGAGATTTATGTCGGGTGGCGAAATTACAGGAAAGCGCTTAGTGTACCTTTTTGGACCATTGCCTCAAAATCCGGCGTTACCGCAAGATGCCAATCTGAACCTTCTGCGGCCCGGATACAGTCAGGAGCTCTACCGTTCATGCAAGAACAGACCATCAATGCCCTCGTATCACCCGAGGGCAGCCTGGAAATCCTATCCAACCATGAAGTGAATCGCCTCAAGGACAGAAGTGAAGGCGGTCTCTACCGGCTGTTTCGCCAATGCGCGCTCGCCGTTCTTAATACCGGGGTCGAAACCGACGACTGTAAAGCGCTCATGGAGTCGCACGCAGACTTTGATGTGCGTCTGGTTCCCCAGCCGCGAGGACTGAAGCTGGAACTGGTCAATGCACCAGCCCATGCTTTTGTCGATGGCGAGATGCTTCGTGCCATTCGCGAGCATCTTTTTTCAGTGTTGCGGGACATCATCTATTCCTACTCCATTCCCCAGACCGTTGCCGGTTTTCGTCGCGACAACCCGGAAGACCTGACCAACCTGGTATTCCACATCCTGCGCAATGCCGGGGTGCTGGAAGCCGGCCGGCAGCCAGACATGGTTGTTTGCTGGGGCGGGCACTCTATCAGTCAGAACGAATACCAGTACAGCAAGGAAGTCGGACACCAACTCGGGCTTCGGGCATTGAGCATTATTACCGGCTGCGGCCCCGGCGCCATGAAGGGTCCTATGAAGGGGGCAACTATTGGCCATGCCAAGCAGCGGGTCAGGAATGGCCGCTATATCGGTATTACCGAGCCAGGCATCATCGGTGCCGAAGCTCCAAACCCGATCGTCAATGAACTGGTGATCATGCCCGATATCGAAAAGCGCCTGGAAGCGTTTATCCGCTGTGGTCACGGTGTCATTGTCTTCCCTGGCGGGGTCGGTACTGCCGAGGAAATCCTGTATCTGCTCGGTATCCTGTTACACCCGGACAACTCAGATTTACCTTTCCCGGTGGTCTTTACCGGCGAGCGGGAAAATGCGGAATACTTCGAGATGATCGACAAGTTCATCCGTAACGCGTTAGGCGATGCGGCCGCCAACAAATACGAGATCATCATTGACGACCCGGCACGTGTGGCACAAACCATGAAGGCCGGCATGCATGAAGTGGAAACCTTCCGCAGAGCTATGCAGGATGCGTACTACTTCAACTGGATGCTTAAGATTGATCCTATCTTTCAGATGCCCTTTGAGCCGAACCACGACAACATGCGTGCCCTTGAGCTGCATCGCGATCAGCCGGTGCACTTGATAGCAGCCAATCTGCGCAAGGCGTTCAGCGGGATTGTGGCAGGTAACGTGAAAGAAAATGGTATCCGGCAGGTGCAGGAAAAAGGTCCGTTCGAAATTTCCGGCGACCCAACATTAATCAAGCCACTGGAAGCAATGCTGGAGCAGTTTGTCACCCAGAACCGAATGAAACTTCCAGGTTCTTCGGCTTACCGCCCCAGCTACCGCATTGTGAGCTAAGCGGTGTGCGCTTAACTCACCGCCGGCAGTCTCCGCTTACTTGCCGCCAGCCGGGAGGCTGGCGTAATACGCTGCCAGGTTGGCAATGTCGGTCTCACTCAGTGCGGCCGCCTGGCCCTGCATGATCGCGGCCTGACCGCCGGACCGCTGCTTGTTCTTGTATGCCGTAATGGCCAGTTTCAGGTATTGCTCATTCTGGCCCGCCAGATTCGGGTAGGTCGGAATCTGGGCCACGCCGTTCTGGCCATGACACGCTGCACATACAGCCGCTTTGGCTTTGCCGGCTTCAGCATCGGCAGCCGATGCAATCGTGGAAATACTCGCACCAAGCGCAAAAATCGTTGCAACGGCGTAGTGTTTAAAATTCATTATCATTATCCTCTCGTCATCGTTGTTAACGTTTGCTTCCGGCATTTGAGCCGGACAGTAAGCCGAATTGCACTTATATCACAGCCGCGGCCGAGCACAAATGTGATAAAACAATATCACCCGTTCGACGTTCGTCCTCTTTAACTGCGGGAGTATTGTGAGAAAGTACGTCAAAGCCGCTGGCTCAGATTAGCTTACCAATACCGGAGACTCTCTCTATGTCCATAGAGGCCCAGGAGCTGATGTGCCAGGAAGGCCACATCGGCCTGCTGACACTGAATTCCCCAGCCACCCTGAATGCACTTTCAGAGCAGATGATCGTTGATGCCCAAAATGCGCTTGATCGCTGGGCTGATGATGACCGGATACGCCTGGTGGTTGTTCAGGGTAGGGGCGATCGGGCATTTTGTGCCGGCGGGGACATTCGGGAACTATACAGCGGTATCAAGGGACCTCATGCTTCTGAGGTTCCCGGGCGATTCTTTGCCCGTGAATATCGACTCGATTACACCCTTCACCGGTTTCCGAAACCTGTCGTGGGTATAGCCCAAGGTGTGGTGATGGGGGGTGGCCTCGGACTGTTTTCCGCTTGTCGATACCGGCTGGCTACGCCGGATATCTCACTCGCAATGCCGGAAATATCGATTGGACTGTTTCCCGACGTTGGTGCCAGCTGGTTTCTTAATCGATTACCGGGGCGCATCGGTTTGTTCATGGGCCTCACCGGTGCCCGACTGAATATTACCGACACCATTCGGGTTGGACTGGCAGACATGGTATTGCTCCCCGAGGACAAGGGGGCACTGCTCACCCAATTGCAGGAACAGCGCTGGACCGGAAAGCCAGCCGCCGATGACAACCGACTGTTCAGACTGCTTGCACAGATGCACGCACCCGATTACCGCGCGCTTCAGCGCAGCAACCTGGAACGACACGAACAAGACATTGCCCGGCTGTGTGCGGGTGACGAGTTACCACAAATCGTAGACCAGCTGCTGTCTGCGGAGATCGACAGTGAGTGGTGGAGCGCAAGCATCAGCAATCTCAGGCATGGCTGCCCGGTATCCGCCTGGCTGGTCTGGACCCAGCTGAAAAAAGCCCAGCAGATGTCGCTCAAAGACGTTTTCCGTATGGAGCTTGCCATGGCGACGGAATGCACACGCCGACCGGATCTTCCTGAAGGCATCCGGGCTTTGGCGGTGGATAAGGATCGCCACCCCCATTGGTCATTTGAGAGTGTCAGCGCTGTACCCATGGAGGTCGTGGAAGCCCATTTCCAGCCTGAATGGGACGATGAAACTGACCCTATGCAGCTGAACTGACCTCTTAAAGCTCGGCTCCCGCCTGGACCAGTAGCATTTCCAGATCGCGATTGTTATTGGCCCGGGCCATATCCAGTGCGGTATTGCCCTCTCTACTACGATAATTAACGTCTGCACCTGCTGCCAGGAGCATCTCGGCGGTCAAAAGGTCGCCACTCGCCACAATCTTCATCAGCAGAGACTCGCCGCCCTGGCTGACATTTACGTTGGCGCCTGCCGTCAACAGCACTTTTATCACCGAAAGGTGGCCATGTTCAGCCGCACGCATCACCGGCGTGTAACCGTTCGAGTCGAAAGCATTAACGTTGGCACCTGCCGATAACAGCAACTGAACCAACCTGCGCCCTCCCTGTGCAGACGCCACCATCAGCGGCGTCTCGCCGCCGGAAGCTGTCAGATCCGGAGCTGCGCCCTCTGAAAGCAGGTACCAGGCTATCCGGTCCTGGCGGGCAAAAACCGCGGCCATCAGCGGCGACCCCTTCTCGGTGAGCGTATTGACTGACTCACCAGCCCTTACCAGTGCAGTGACGCGGTCCAGATCACCCGACTGGGCGGCACCCATGAGAGGTGTTCCTGCTTCGGTGGCAACCCCATGTTCTAGATTGGTCGGCTCCGTATGTGAAGCACAACCCGCAACCCAGGGGAACATCAGAGAAAAAACAATTAAAAAGCAACGGGGGGCGCCGGTTCCCTTGGCCATAACGAACGATCTCGGTCAGATTGGTTTGGCCTATTCTGGGCAGCAGACGGCGAGATTTAAATCGAGCGGTTCACAACTCCGGACCGTTTTTCAGAAGTTGACGTGTGAGCCCGCGCAAACGGTCCTCACCCTCTCGCTGGCCGAGACACAATCCTTTCGCCTGTAACTCGCGCCAGCTCAGTTGCTGGAGAACCGCACAACACCAGAGTGCTGTCTGGTCTTGTTGCATTATCCAGCCCATAACCCCACGGGTCATGCTGAGTTTCCGCAGAACCGGCAAACTCAGCAAAAAGCCCCGATGTCCATAGGCGAAGCTGTGCAAATCTCGACGGTCCTCATCGTTCACCCGGCAGAACGCAGGCAATTCAGCGGTCAGTTGCGCCAGCAAGCGAGGTTCAAGCAATGGCCAGGCCAGGGGAACCAGCGTCAGCCAGTGGCCCGCCAATCGATGCCGCAGGCAATTAACCAGGTCAGTTCCTGAAGCACTCCGTCCCTGCAGCATCTGCAAGGGGTACTCACCACTGGTTGCTTCCTGCCTAAGCCCCACTCGCACAAGCGCCAGGCCACAGGACTGCCAAAAGGTCAGCAAGTCGCCGTTGCTGCCATAACTGGTGCCCAGTGTATCCAGCCCCTGCTCGCGGGCGTAACCGCTTGCCACTGCAACAAGTTGCCTGCCAATCCCCAGTCTGCGGGCACCATCAGCCACGGCTATCCGCACCACCCGAAGGCAACTTTGGGTTGCGGCCTCCGGGAACCCGCTGTGCGTCGCAAGAGACTGGGGCAACATATGACCCCGGATACGCCGGTTGCCTAGGGTCACCTGCTCAGCAATATCCGCTGATAGGCCACCTTCAACGGCGCCCCACAGAATACCCACGACCTTGTCGCCCATCCGTGCCCGCCAGCTCTTGGCTGCGGGGTCATCCATCCATTGGCGGAGGTCCGCGGGCGTGGTCCGATAGTGCGCATCCACGAGCAACCCGAACGCCTCCGAGAGTTCCGAGTCGGACGCCTCCGATGGCTCCCAAGGCTCAACAATCAATTCACTGGGTTCCGCACAAACAGCGTCGGATTCACCGCCGTCTGCCGCCAGCAGGAACAATCGGGAGACCAGGTTTTCCAAAGGGTCTTCCTGGGCCCAGCGCACCGGCTCCATCAGCGTAAAGCTCTGCCATTGGGGCGTTTCACGATCGAGCACCTGCCTGAACCGGATGGCAAAGCCCCGGCCCGCCCCCTCATAACCGTGAACGGTCGAGGCAAACACAACCCTCGGCCAGCCCAGAAGTATCTGTTTCAGCAGGGGCGCCGGCACCGCGGCGGCTTCATCCACCATAACCACTTCGGCGTCGGGCTGCCGGGCCAGCAGCTCACGAACCGGCAGGAATCGCAGACTTCCACCACCGAGAGTTTCAAGGGCATCACTGTCAGTTTCCAACAGCTCAGCCCCTAGTGCACTGCGGGCATGGCTGAACAGAGTTTCCACGTTCTCCCACGCTGGCGCGGTTACCAGGACTTGCCGGCGTCCCTGCTGAAGCAACTCCGCTGCCGCCATCCCAAGCGCAGCCGACTTGCCTCGGCCACGGTCGGAAGTCACAACCAGAGGACGGCGGCGACGACCCAGACCAAAATGGACCAGTTGCTTGACCAGTGCAGTCTGAGCCTTGGTCGCTCCCACGGCAAAATCCGTAACGGCGGCGGATACAGCAGGCAGCTCAGGACAGGGGTTAGTGGCAGGGTTAATTCGAAGGACCCGGGGATCCTCCGCGAGGATTTGCGACAGTCGGCCAGCAAACGGGTGCTCTCTACTCTGATCCAGACCCGTTCTGGCATAGTCCGGGTCTTCGAAACGTTGCCACTGGCCAAGCGGCGGCATAAGCCAGAACAGCAACCCACCCGCTCTGAGCGTTCCGGCAAGCGCAGCAAAGCCATCCGGCGGATTACCGTTCCAGCCATCCCAGACCACGATGGAGGATTCCCGCCCCAGCCATTGCCGGGCATGCTTTGGTGCCAGCGTTGTCAGCATCCCATCGGGGCAGTCTGATTCAGGACCAGTCCAGACACCGGGCTCGGTTGGTATTGCCGGCAACAGAGCTTTCAGCCAGTTCAGCGATTCGGTACGGTCGCCTTCGATCAATACCAGGCGACGCTCTCCCCTCTGCGCCAGCTTGCACTGGAACGTCCTCCAGGAGTCGAGATATGCCGCCGTGAGCCCACACGGGGTCATTAGCTGAGATCCACCGAATGGCGTTTCAGGTCGTTCAAGTCACACATTTCGAGCGTTGCCTGATGGGTCGCCCGGAGCCGAACCCTCGGCGCTGAGCCCGCCTCAAACGCTTCCTGCCAGCGTGCCGCGCAGAGACACCAGCTATCCCCGGCCTTCAGGCCAGGAAAACCGAAGTCCGGTCTGGGGGTACTCAGATCATTGCCCTTGTTTTTGGAAAACTCTAGAAACTCATCGGTGACCACTGCGCACACCGTATGAAACCCCAGGTCATCCGGGCCGGTGTTGCAGCAGCCGTCCCGGTAGAACCCGGTTTTCGGGTCGGTGCCACAGGTTTCCAGCTCTTCACCCAATACGTTTACGGATTCGGATATCTGCATAACTTCGTCCTCTGCTCCAATAGTTAGCGGCCTTTTGGTTGGGCTTTCCAAAACTGTGCGGAGCCATGGATGGCGGAGCTCAAGCGTCACATTGACGTGCTTGAGCGGGTTTTGGAAAGCCCAACCAAAAGGCTGCGGCCAACCAGGAAATGGTAGTCGAATGACTTTAAATTACTTTTCGCCAATTATGCGGGACAGGTACCCGCACTACCAGTTGGTCAGTACAATACGCGTTATGCCAACCAAACCCCAACAGTCTGCCCTCCTTGATTTGCCAGCCTTCCTCACCGACGAGCAGCGGGCCATCATCACCGCCGGTTATGAACACTCTGTGATCACCGCCGTGGCCGGCAGTGGAAAGACCTCCACCCTGGCCTGGCGGATTCGCTATCTGCTGCAGCAGGGCCACGATCCGGACCGCATGCTGGTTCTGATGTTCAACCGAAGTGCACGGGTGGATTTTGAACGCAAGCTGCAGGAGGTGTGCAGCCAGAGCGGACTGGTGCTGCCGGAGATCCGGACATATCACGCCATGGGGTTGCGTCTGTACAAACGGTTCGTACGTGAAGGCTATCTACCGGGGTTTTCCGACAAGATCCTGACGGAGCAGGAGGTCAGCTTTCAGGCCTGGCAACTGACCCGGCGCCTGGCCCCGGAAGATCTGGCCGATGAGATCCGACGCAACAAGAAGGATTTCGTGGAAACCGCCACTGGCTTTATTGATCTGGTGAAAACCACCCTGTCTCCGGCCGAAATCGTGTTCGAGGAACTGGGCTACGCTGAAAAACACCGCTACCTGATTGACCTGTTCCACAGCTTTGAGCAGTGGCGAAAGAGCCAAAGCCGGATCAGTTACGCCGACATGCTGTATGAACCAGTGATGGCGATTCACCAGAACCAGCAACTGCAACGACTGGTGGGCAACAAAATGGACCTGATCCTGGTGGATGAGTATCAGGACACCAACGAGATCCAGCATCTTCTATTGCGCTATGTTGCAGGCGACCGGGCCAGGGTAACCGTGGTGGGCGACCCGGATCAGACCATATACGAATTCCGGGGCGCCAAGCCCGAGTTTATCCTCAAACGTTTCAGCGACGAATTCGAAAGCCCCCTGGAGCAGACGCTTAGCTACACATTCCGCTACGGCCACCGGGTCGCCTTGCTGGCCAACCATTTGATCTGCCACAACACCGGACGAAAGGATGTGCTGTGCCATTCACACCCATCAACCCCGGCAACAGACATTGTCCTGCACAGGGTGGAGAATGACAGCGATGCAATCATCAGGATTCTTCAGCAAACACCAACAGCCGCGCTTGGCGGCACGGCCATTCTCTTCCGTGTCTGGAGCCAGAGCGTTCCCATTGAACTCAAGCTGCTCGCCCGTGAGATCCCCTACCGCATAGATGCGGGCAAAGGCGCCCTGTTCAGCCGGGAAGTTCAGGCAATTACCTCCGTGCTGATGGTGGTCACGGGGAGGCTGGCAAACCTCCCGGATGACGACCGCCTGGAAGTTGCACGCCACCTGTTGCGCTTCCCCCACGTGGGGCTCAAGGAACCGGAGCTGGAACAGTTGGCCCGCTTTTTATCCGGTTTTTCGTCCGATTGGCACGGTCGGCTCCTGGCTATGGATTTCGATGCCCTTTCCCCCATGGCCGCCCGCAAATTGCGCAAGCTCGGTGAGGTGTTGGGGCAGTTGCGCGGTTACCAGGGCCCGGTCGCGGGTCTGATCAGCGTCTATGCCGAGCACACGGATCTGTACGAAGGCATCCGTAGCCTCGCACTGACCCACGAAAGTGCCGATGAACGCATCGACACTCTTCACGGGTTTCGCCAGTACCTGAAAAGTCTGGACGTAAATCCGGAAGGTGCCCTGGATCACCTGAAAGCACTCAAGCAACAGGCAGGCGAGAAGCACCAGGGCGGCGTGCTACTTTCAACCATCCATAGAACCAAGGGCCTGGAATGGCCTCGGGTTATCATCCCGGGATTGCAGGAGAAGTACCTGCCCTACAGCCCGAAACCCCAGGATGACGCCCGGACCGTACTGGAGAGTGAGCGACGATTGCTTTACGTTGCAATGACCCGATCCCGCAAGCAGCTGCACCTGATCAGCCGTCCGGTAAGCAACCAGCCGCATCTGGAAGGAGACCAGGGGCCAAGCCGGTTTGTCGAAGAGTGTTGTTTCGATCTGGCCAATGAGTTCGGGGGCTGGCTGGATCAACGAATTCAAGAGCCGGGCCAGTCAATACGGCTGGGGCCTCCGTTGACCCCGATCAGCCAACGATACGCGGAACGGGAGGGGGTGACACTGGAAGGTCAGGCCGCAACCGTAACCGATTCCGTGGAACCCCTTTGGTACCGGGAGCGTGTAAGTCACGCCATTTTCGGGGCAGGAAGCGTCATTACTGAAGATGAGAGTTCGTTCGAAGTGCGTTTCGATAGCGGAGACACACTGAACTTCAGCAAAAAAAGCGCGCACCTGTATTTCACACCCCTGGCCTGAATCAACTAAACCCGGTAATGAGAAGGCTGCGTATAATTCCTGACGTAACAACCTGTATCATTTTTTTGTCTTTTTTGGCCTACTGGCCTAAATTCCGAGTAAACAAGAAGTTACTTAAAAGCACACACGCTGTAAAAACAATCGAACAGGAGGTTCTGCATGAACATCATGCGTCCGTTTGCGATGGCCGCCATCGCTGCTGCAGTAGCAACGCCGGCAATAGCTGCCGATCGCCAGGAAACTATTTACATCAACCCGTTCGCCGGCTTCCAGCTGTTTGACGACAAACGGGACCTGAGCGAGACCGGCACCTTTGGTGTTGGCGTAGAATACCGCTTCAAGCCCAACTGGGCGGTGGAAGCCCTCTATTCCCGGGCAGACGCGGACCGCAAGTATGTTCCGGGCGAATCCGAGTTCGAGGAAATTCGTGTGGACGGCACCTATTACTTTGCCGGCCCGGACGAGACGTGGAACCCATACGTCTCCATGGGTGCCGGCAATGCCGACTTCGGCACTGACGCCAGTGGTCCGCGTACTGCCGGCAGCAACCATGATGAAACCCGCGTCAATGTCGGTACGGGCTTCCGCTACAACATCAGTGACGGCGTTTCCCTGCGTGGTGATTTGCGCGAGTTCCACGGTATTGATGAAAGCACATTCGACACCCAGGTGTCCCTCGGCGTGAGCTTTGCCTTCACCCGCACAGTGGCTGGACCAGCGCCTGCCGATAGTGACGGTGATGGCGTGCCTGACAGCCGTGACCAGTGCCCGGGTACTGCCGCTGGAGCAGCAGTAGACGGTACCGGCTGCGAACCAGACAGCGACATGGATGGCGTGGTCGATGCCCGTGACGCCTGCCCGAACACCCCGCGTGGTGTCGAGGTAAACAGCCGCGGCTGTGAGCTCGACAGCGACAACGATGGTGTCGTAAACAGCGTCGACCAGTGCCCCGATACCACCGCTGGTGCTGACGTCGATGCCACGGGCTGTGAAGGCGTCACTGAAACCATCCAGACCTTCGAGATCGAAGTGCAATTCCCGACCAACAGTTCGGTTATTGGTAACGCCTACGACGATGAAATTCGCCGCGTCGCTGACTTCATGCGGGCTAACCCGGAAACTACGGTTGAAATCGCCGGTCATTCCGACAGCCGAGGTGATGCCGATTACAACCAGTTCCTGTCACAACGTCGCGCTGAAGCCGTCGCCGCCCGTCTGACCGGTGCACTGGGAGTTGATCCTGCCCGTGTCAGCTCTGTAGGTTACGGTGAAGAGCAGCCGGTTGCTTCAAACACAACCGCTGAAGGCCGTGCCGCCAACCGTCGGGTTGAGGCACGCATCCAGGTTCAGCGCTGATCGGTTGAGCGATTCCTGAGCAATGAATGAAAGGCGCCCTTAGTGGGCGCCTTTTTTTGTGGCATCAATCAGCAGGTTTCTCGGTGTCAGTGAGCGGGCACAGAACTCACCCAGTCTCACACGATAGCCCTGCTCTTCCAGAAAAACGGCGTAGTCCAGGACGATCCAGAGCTCCAGGGGCCGACGGAAAATATGGCGAAGCAGTTCATGACGCCGTACCTGCTTCAGCCGCCGGGCGCCGAATGCGGACCAGTGATTAAAGTCCGTGTCTGGCGGTACCGTCAGCTGTTTCTCTTCCGCAGCCCAACGGCAGAACGCTTCAAAGTCTCCGTGAACCAGTCGTGAAGGGTGTGGGGGTACCGGCAGATACTCGTTGCATCCCCTCAAGTGTCGCTGAAGACCATCAAAACCCAGGCGCCACTGGCTGACACGACGGGTCTGTTCCCGCACCCTGGCCGGTGCCGTTACGGTTTCCCGGACTGCCAGTCGAATATCGTTTCGGGAGACTGTTAACACACCCGGATAGCCCGCTGCACGAACAGACATTGGCCGATAGCGGCTCACTCCACCCAGGTGATAACAACACGGAGAAATGCTCAGGCGGGCCATTCCCGCCTGACTACCTCGCCGGATCAACTGTCGATGCAGCTCACCACAGGCGTGCAACGCGACACCGTGGGCGTTCGCCGGCAGGGCGAGATTCTCGGCCATGACATCCTGGCAATGCAGGGAAACCGGATCACCAAACCGGGCTGCTAATCGGTTTCCATCCCGCACAAGCCCGGCATTCCATTCGTAGCCCTCTACCCGCTCCGGGCAATGGGGCGCCAATGTTCGTGACAGATGGCCCTTACCGCAGCACCAGTCCAGAACCGATTGCCTGAGGGGCTGCACTGCTGCGGTAAGGGCCCCGGACTGGAGCCGTTTACGACCGGGCATGTCAACCGCCCTCACCTCAGGCAGTGTCACTTCCTCAACCTCGGCTTCAGGCCGCGACAGCTCTGGCAAAGACACAAGATCTTCATACATACCCAAGGCAGGCAGATGCCAGCTCACCAGTTTGGCCAACTCTGCAGGGGCATCATCCAGAGCATTGCAATGGGCGTCGCTCCAATCAGCGACCATACAAGCCAGCTCCGGATATTGCAGGGTCCACTCGGGCTCAGCCTCCATAAACGGTGCCGGCTGCCAAAACCCTTGATGCTGCAATAGCCAGTCATTCAGCTGCTGCCAGCGGTTGTAAAACAATTCAAGATTCAACTTATGACTCGCTGAAACGGCCGGGCCTGAAAGCATCAAGACATACCGATGGCTCTTCTCCGTCGATCACCTGGGCGATCAGGTCGGCGCTGCCCGCCGAGAAGGTCCAGCCAAAAGTACCGTGCCCGGTATTGAGGAACAGGTTCTCCCTTGGACCTCGGCCGATGATCGCGGGTCCATCCGGTGTCATCGGACGAAAACCTGTCCAGGTTTCCGCCGTAGCAAGATCGGCACATCCCGGGAAACGGGATTCTACGGATTTTCTGATGGTTGCCAACCGCTCTTCCGGGATGCTCCGGTTGAAGTCCGCGAGCTCAACGAAACCGGTCGCACGAAGCCGGTCACCCAATCGCGTCGAGACCACTTTGTAATTATCGTCGTGGATGGTTGATACCGGGCCTCGCTTCGAATCTTTCATCGGGACGGTCAAGCTGTAACCCTTCACCGGATAGATGGGCAGCTCCAGCCCGAGTGGCTGCACCAGATGGTTGGACCAGCATCCGGCACTGATCACAAAAGCGTCGGCTTCGAGAGTTTCCATTGCACCATCGGCGGACCTGACAATGATGACACTTACCTTGTGCTCATCGGCAACAAGTTTTTCCGCTTCCACGTTGTAACGCACCGCCACGCCATTTGCTTCACAGGCTTTCGCCAGCTCCCGGGAGAACTGATGGCAGTCGCCGGTGCCGTCGGTGTCGTAACTCAGGGCACCGAAGAGCGGGCCATTGCCGACCATGCCAGGTTCGGCTTCGCGAACCTGTTCCGCGGTCAGCAAACGGGAGGGAATGCCCAGCTCCTTCAGCAAATCATGGGTGGCACGATAACCTTCCAGTGCCTCCGGCGTGCTGGCCAGGTGCAGCAGGCCCTGGTGGCCGCCATCAAAGGCCAGGTCCAGGTCCTTCTCCAGAGCAAGAAACCGTTCCCGGCTGTGAATCCCAAGGCGCAACATGGCCCGTCGATTCAGACCGAAAAGACCCGGCGACCAGGCATAACGCAAGGTCGCAAACACGAATTTCAGCGCTTCCACCGAAGGCGGTAAACGCATTTTCAGGGGGCCATCCTGCTTCAGCAACCAGGGCAGTGCCTTGAACACCATTCCGGGGTCTGCCCAGGGGTAAACCACACCATAGGAACGCTGGGCCGCATTGGCCTTGCTGGTCTCGTTCCCGGCTATTGGATGGCGCTCCAGCACAGTAACCTGGTGGCCCCGGCGATTCAGCTCGTAGGCCGTGGTCATCCCCACCACGCCGCCACCGACTACAACAATGTGCATGCATTCCTCCACTGTGGTTATTTCACGCCGTTTTTCGCCAACAGGCGCCGGTATTCTTTCAGCACACTTTCATCTTCCTTCGGGTAATTCGGCGCCAGTTGCTGAAGCTGCTCCGCCAGCACTGCCGCAACAATGGCGCGGGCCTGGGGTTTCCGGTCACCCGGCACGATGAACCAGGGTGCCTCCTTCGTATGGGTCGCGGCCAGGGCTTCCTCGGCGAAGGATTCGTACTGGAGGCGCTTTTCCCAGCCATCGATATCCGACTTATCAAACTTCCAGCGCTTCCGGGGTTTGTCGAGGCGTTTCAGGAGGCGCTGACGATGCTCATCCTCCGACAGGTTGAGCCAGATCTTGATGACCGTGGTGCCCTCTTCCACGAGATGATTCTCGAAGTTCCGGATGGAGCGGTAACGGTTCTCCCAGTTATAGCTGTCAGGCTCATGGACTGGCCATACCCGCTCAGCGATCACAGCCTCATGATGGCTGCGGTTGAAAGCCACCATCTCGCCAAAACCGGGTAGAAAAGGCGTGACCCGCCATAAAAAATCATGGCGGATTTCAGCGCCCTTCGGCCGGCTGAACGACCAGGCATGGAACCCGGCGGGGTCCGCAAAGGTCGCCAGGGTGCGGATCAGGCTGTCCTTGCCGCTGGTATCGGGCCCGTGGATGACCAGCAAAACAGCCCCGGCCTGATTCGCCCACAACCGGCGCTGGTACTCACCGATCTGGTCCAGGCTGGCTTCCAGCCCGGGTAGCTTCGCTTCGTCGTTGTCCAGCAACGTCGGGTAATCCCGGAACCGGGGTTTCCGGGAGTCGAAAAGAAAAGAACTGGCAAACGCCGAAAGCTTCATCAAGGTGCTCCGTGCAACTTCCTAAGGAGGTAATACAGGTCAACAATCGAACAAGCTGGTAAACTTGCCAAACTGAATTCACAGGATAGCAGCCTAAACGCAGGTTGCGATGGAGTGTAGTACCCGACAATGAGTAAAAAACGTCGTGAGATTCCCGTATTTGATCACCCGATCATCGAGACCCACTGTCACCTGGATTACCTCAAGGACCGTCCGCTCGAGGAAACCCTGGAACAGGCACAAGGGGTCAATATCGAGAAAGTGATCACCATCGCGGTATCCCCGGACAACCTCGCCAGGGTGCGAGAGCTCAGCCAGGTGGCGCCCTGGGTTTACGGCACTCAGGGGATCCACCCCCATGATGCTGAAAGTTACTCCGATGATGTGGAAGCGGAAATCCGTGCCCACGCCCGGGATGAGAAGATCGTTGCCGTGGGCGAAATCGGCCTGGACTATTTTTACGACAACGCCGACCGCGAAGTACAGCGGCAGGTATTTCGGCGCCAGCTGCAGATCGCCTGTGACACAGACAGGCCCGTGGTTATCCACAGCCGCGAAGCGGACGAGGACACCATTGCCATTCTCGGCGAGTTCGAGGATACGCTCAAACGCAGGGGTGTGATCCACAGCTTCACTTCCGGCCCCGGGCTTGCCCGGTATGCCCTGGATCAGGGCTGGTGCCTGGGCTTCAATGGCATCACCACCTTCAACAAGGCCGAGAATGTGCGGGATATCGTCCGCATGGCACCGCTCGATCAGATCCTGCTGGAAACCGACTCACCGTTCCTGACGCCAGTGCCCTACCGTGGCAAGGAAAACGCACCGTTTTACCTGCCCTTTGTCGCAGAGAAAATCGCTGAGGTGAAAGAACTGCCCCTTGATGAGGTAATCCGTACAACATACAACAATAGCTTGCGGACTTTTTTCCCGACCGAATGATCAAACGCGTACCCATTGCAGCCCTCAAGGTCGGCATGTATATCACCGACCTGAACAACGACTGGATTCCCCACAACACCCAGCGCAAGCGGGGTGTTATCAAAAAACAGGAAACCATCGAGAAAATCCGCCAGATGGGCGTGGAATTCGTTTATATCGATGCTTCCAAAGGGATCGACACCCAGGACTCCGAAACCGCGGCCGAAGTGGATCGCCGTAACGAGTCGGCCCTACAAAAAGCCGGTGAGCAGTCGCCGGGGCTGCGGCCGCATGTACCGCTTGCGGAAGAAATGGTGATTGCCCAGCAGATTCACAGCCAGGCTCAAGGGCTGGTCGGTGAGTTTATGAATCACGCCAAGGTTGGCGGTGCCATTGATGTTGCACCTATTCATCAGTTGGCGGACGAACTCCAGCATTCTGTGCTCCGCAACGCCAATGCGCTGAGCTGCCTGGGCCGAATCCGGGAGAAAGACAATTATTTGCTGGAGCACTCGGTTAACCTGAGTGTGCTTATGTCCCTGTTCGGGAATTACCGTAGTCTGTCTTCAGATGTGCTGCACCAGACCATTGTCGGTGCGCTGCTCCACGACCTCGGCAAGATCCTCACACCGGACGAGATATTGCATAAACCCGGCCGTCTGACGCCGGAAGAGTTCGAGGTGATGAAGCTCCACGCCCGCCATTCCCGCGACATTCTGGCGACCACCGAAGGCATTGGCGAGCTGACGGTCATCACCGCCGCCCAGCATCACGAGCGCCTGGACGGCACAGGATACCCGGAAGGCCTGAAGGGCGATGAAATCTCGGAATACGGTCGAATGGTGGCGATCAGCGATGTCTACGACGCCATCACGGCAGACCGGGTCTATCACAAGGGCATGACGCCAACACAGGGCCTCAAGAAGCTTCTGGAGTGGAGCGGCAGTCATCTGGATCCGGCTCTGGTCAAACAGTTTATCCGTTGCCTTGGCCTTTATCCGGTAGGCTCTCTGGTGCTTCTGGAAAGTGGACGTCTTGGCGTAGTGGTCGAAGCCAACGAGAGCGACCAGAGACTGCCGACAGTGCGGGTGATGTACCACACCAAATTCCGCATGCCGATCACGTTGGATACCATTGACCTGGCTAAACCGGGCACCCAGGATCGTATCCTGCGCGCCGAGGATCCGAAGGAATACAAGGTCGATGTCCGGAAGTTCCTTCTCTGATCAATAGCAGCATGATTCGCTCTGTGCTCTGCTAAGCTTCGAATAATGTCTCGACTTAACCTTAAAACATGACGTCAACCCTGTTCCAGATTCTCGGCGGACTAGCCCTGTTCCTACTGGCCATGGAAATGATGACCAACGGTCTGAAAAGCGCCGCGGGTCATCACTTGCGCCACATGCTCGGGCACTGGACCCGAACGCCACTGAGCGGCTTCGGCGCGGGCATCCTGATAACGGGCATCGTTCAGTCTTCCAGTGCTGTTACCGTCGCCACCATCGGTTTTGTGAACGCAGGTTTGCTGAATCTTGCCCAATCCCTCGGCGTTGTCTTTGGCGCCAATCTGGGAACCACAATGACCGGCTGGCTGGTCAGCCTGGTTGGCTTCGGGTTCAAGATCGAAGCCTTCGCCATGCCACTGCTGGCGACAGGAGTGGCGATAAAACTGCTAAGCCGTGAGCAGAGAAACCAATCACTGGGGGAGGCGCTGGCGGGATTTGCATTGTTTTTCCTCGGCCTGTCGGTCTTGAAAGACTCCCTCGGCCAGCTGACCGTCGGCCTTGATAGCGCGGATGTTCTCGGCCAGGGGCTCATGCTGCCGCTATTCGTTCTGTTCGGGTTCCTGGCAACGGTTCTTACCCAGTCTTCCAGCGCTGCCCTCGCCATTATCCTGAGTGCTGCAGCCAGCAATCTTCTCTCCCTTCAGGATGCGGCTGCGGCAGTTATCGGCGCTAATCTGGGAACCACATCCACGGCGGCAATTGCGGTGCTCAAGGCAACGGCGAACGCCAGGCGACTCGCCCTTGGTCACGTAATCTTTAACCTGGTCACCGGTGCCATTGCGATACTGATACTGCCCATAATGCTCTGGCTGGTCGCCGCTGTGACCAACTGGCTGGAGCTGAATACCAACGCCGCCATGTCCCTGGCCATCTTCCACACGCTTTTCAATCTGCTTGGCGCCGCCATCATGCTGCCACTACTGCAGCCACTCGCGAGAGTATTGGGGCGCATGTTTCGGAGCAAGGAGGAAGACAATGCCCAGCCCCGCTTTCTTGACGATACCCTGATCAACACCCCGGAACTGGCTGTTGGCGCTGTGGATCAGGAGATGAAGCGACTGATCGCACTAATAAGAGGCCTGTTGCGCGTCTGCGTGGACAGGGAGGCTCTGAAACCGGCCCAGCTCGAACCGAAAACGGCGGCCGCCCAGAGCCTGAACGAGGCCATAAGCGATTATATTTCCCGGCTCCGGGCGGAAAAAATGCACTCGTCCACCGTGGACGCGCTGACTCTCAGCATTCGCACCTGCCGCTATCTGGCCGAGGCCATCGAGCTGGCGCCCGCCCTGCTAAGGCTTCGCGAAGCTCAGGACAAGCCTGACCTGGCTCCCTTGAACGCCGCCCTTGATCGATATCTGGACACGCTCCGGAAACTCATAGCGTCTGACAACGAGCAACCGGACACCTTTGCCGAAGCCGGGCGAATATACCATCAGCTGAAATCTTCGCTGCTTGCAATGATTGTCCGCGGAGATGTTCCCACTGGGACCGGTGAGCGGTCACTGGACGACCTCAGCTCGGTACGGCGGTTGTCTGATCAGTGGAACAAATCCCTGTCCTG